>CAMBUL010000048.1 GCA_945871065.1 Chthoniobacter flavus
CGTATTCGCTCCGCCTCTACGTCGGCCTCCGCTACGCTCCGGCCTCCTGCGAGGCGGAGCGAATACGGGTGTCAAGCCCGATAAGACCTCTGTTTAGAGAATTCTCCTTTTGTTCCGTCTCATTCTCCTTTTGTTCCGGCCCCGGCAGCAATTTCGGTGCTGCCCGGTTGCCCCATTCGGGTGACCCTGATAGCCTTTACCCTTCCCATGATTGTTGTCATCCGTCCCCATACCCCGCCCGATCTGGTCGAGGAAGTGATCCGCGAAATTTCTCTCCTCGGCTATACGCCCAATCCGATCCGCGGGGAGTGCCAGACGGTGGTGGCGGCGATCGGCGACGAAACAACCCTCGCCAGCCTCGAATCGCTCAATGCCCTGGCACAAGTGGAGCGCGTCATCCGGGTGCAAAAACGCTACAAACTGGCCAGCCGCCAATCCCACCCCGAGACCACCGTGGTCGATGCGGGAGGCGTGAAGATCGGCGGCGCTGACTTTGTTCTCATGGCCGGCCCCTGCTCGGTCGAAAACGAAGAACAGCTCATGGTCTCGGCCCGCGCGGTCAAAGCGGCGGGGGCAACCGTCCTGCGCGGCGGGGCCTACAAACCGCGCACCTCCCCCTACGAATTCCAGGGCCTCGGGCCCGAAGGACTGCGCATGCTGGCCGCCGCCCGGGCCGAAACCGGCCTTCGCATCATCACCGAGGTCCTCGGCGAACGCGATGTCGACCTCGTCGCCGGCACCGCCGACATCCTGCAAATCGGGGCCCGCAATGCGCAGAATTTCCGGCTGCTCGTGGCTTGCGCCCGCAGCGGCAAGCCCGTGCTCCTCAAACGCGGCATGAGCATGCGCATCGAGGAATGGCTCCTCGCGGCCGAGTATCTCCTCGCCCACGGCAACCCGAATGTCATTCTCTGCGAGCGCGGCATCCGCACGTTCGAGGATTACACGCGCAACACCCTCGACTTGGCGGCCGTGGCCATCGCCAAACAGGAAACACACCTGCCGGTCATCGTCGATCCCAGCCAAGGCTGCGGACGCGCCGATCTGGTCAAGGTCCTCTGCCGCGGAGCGGCGGCCGTCGGAGCGGACGGCCTCATCATCGAGGTTCACCCCAACCCTGCGGAAGCGCTCAGCGACGGGCAGCAGCAACTCGACCCCGAAGCGTTTGCCACGCTGGTCGGCGAACTGCGCCCCTTCGTCCAGGCCGCCGGCCGCAGCCTTTGAGACCCCCAGAGTCCGGAACGCCCGCGGCGCACTATCGACCTGCCCGCGGTCAACGATGATCCAAACGCAGCAGCAACCATGCGCCGATACCGATGAAAAGGACGTTCGGCACCCAAAGTAAAAGGTAAGGGTGCAGGGCAACATCATCGCGGAGCATTTCGGCCAGCACGACAAAGAAGAAATAGCCGAAGGCCAGGGCGAGACTGATCGCGAAACCGACGGACGTTTCCTTGCGCTGCGCGGTGATGCCAAGCGGCATGGCCACGATGGCAAAGGCAATGCAGGCCAGCGAAAGGGACAGACGCTTGCTCATTTCCACTTTGATCCTGCTGACCAGTCCCGGGTCGTTTTGCGTCTTGGCCTCGGGCAAATATTCCCACAATTCACGCAGGGTGTAAGCGCGCAACGGCTTGGAGAGCCAGTAGTTGTTGACTAGGTCGAGCAACCGGATGGAGACCGTGGCCTCACCGACCGAAATGCCGTGCCGGATTTTGGAAAGGTCGTCCGGTGTTTTGCCATCGCGCTGCTCAAACCTCGCATTGCGCAAAGTCAGCAGCAATTCACCGCCTTCGTCGTCGACGTCGATCTCACCTTCCTGGGCCAGAATGATCCGCTCGGGTTGAGCTCCCGCCGCCTCTTCGATCAAGGTGACGTTGGACAAACGATTGCCGTCTTTCTCACCGACAAAAATTTTGCGTCCGGCAAATTCATCGATCACCTCGTCGGCCACAAACAGGGATTGCGGATTGCTCCGGGCAATCGTCGCGATCGAATTGCGCATGGCATCAAGCGCCTGCGGGGCGATCGTGGTATTGATCCAAAAGGTGAATGCACTGAGCAATACGGCTACACCCAAAACCGGCAGACAGACGCGCAACAGACTGGTTCCGCAGGCCCGCAAAGCCACCGTTTCATTGTCCGCCGACATCCGCCCGAAGACGAGCAGGACCGCGGTAAGGAAGGCCCAAGGCACCGTGAAGGTGAAAGAAAACGGCAGCACATAGAGCATGAACATGAAGAGATATTTCACCGGAACATCCCGGTTGATCATCAGGTCGAGCAATTCCTTGAAAATGTTGCCGAGAACAAGGACCAGACTGAGCACGAAGAGGCCGTAGATCGTGGTGATCACCACGCCACGCCCTATGTAACGGTCGATTAGCTTCATCCGCTGGAAACAGAAACCGCCATACCAGACGGTGCTGAAACCCTAGCTTCATGTGCGGTCCCTGCCAAGCAAGGGCCGTGCCTTTTCGCATTGAGCAAGCGTTCCGGGAACGGCAGACTCCCACACAACCATGCCCGAAACCCGCCCAATATTTCCCGATCACCGCCGTCCGGGCCCACCCTGCACCTTTGTCATCTTCGGAGCATCCGGCGACCTGACCAAGCGGAAGCTCATCCCCTCGCTCTTCAATCTTCGGTGCCTCGGCCTGCTGCCCGACCGCTTTGCCATCATCGGCGTCGCCATCACTCCGGGCGACGACGACTCTTTTCGCGCCCAACTGACCACCGATATCAAGCAGTTCGCCACCCGTCCGGTCGATCCGGCTGAATGGGATCCCTTTCTCTCCGCCTGCTACTACATCGCCGGCGATTTCAACGACCCCTCCGTTTTCACCGCTTTGCAGGAAAAAATCGCCAGCGTGCAGCAGGAGCGGAAAATCCCGGGACAAAACGTGGTCTTCAATCTTGCCGTGACGCCGACTCTCTTCGGCACAGTCGCCGCGCAACTTGGCGCCGCCGGTCTCCTGCACGAAACTCCCGAGGGCTACCGCCGCGTCATCATCGAAAAACCCTTCGGTCGCGACTTGGATACGGCCCGCGAACTCAACAACAAACTGCACGAGTTCCTGCAAGAGTCGCAGATCTACCGCATCGATCATTACCTCGGGAAGGAGACCGTGCAGAACATCATGGTTTTCCGTTTCGCCAACATGATCTTCGAGCCGAATTGGAATCGCCGCTACGTGGACAGCGTGCAGATTACCGTCGCCGAGTCGCTCGGGGTGGAGAACCGCGGCGGCTACCTCGATCACTACGGCGTACTGCGCGACATGGTGCAAAACCATATGCTCAGCGTCCTCTCCCTCATCGCCATGGAACCGCCTAGCAGCATCAGCGGCGACGCCGTGCGCAACGAGAAAGTGAAAGTTCTCGACGCAATCCGACCGATGGAACCCGAGGAGGTCATCGAGAACTGCGTGCGCGGACAATACGGTGCAGGGGTGGTTGACGGACAACAGGTGCCAGCCTACCGCGACGAGCCCAGCGTCAACCCGCGCTCCAACACCGAAACTTTCGCGGCAATGCGCCTCCTGGTGGAGAACTGGCGCTGGGCCGATGTCCCCTTTTATCTCCGGACCGGCAAGCGGCTGGCCAAGCACCTCACTCAAGTCGTCATCCGCTTCAAGCGCACCCCCTTGATGCTCTTTGGCGAAAAAGTCCACAGCGAGGCCGGCCCCAACGCCCTCATCCTCAATATCCAACCCGAGGAAAGCATCACCATCATGATCCGGGCGAAAAGACCCGGTCCCGCCGTGGTGGTCGACACCATTCCGCTCGACTTCAACTACAACGAATTCGGCCAGCAGTCGCCTGCCACCGGATACGAGACACTCCTGCACGATTGCATGATCGGCGACATGACGCTCTTCCACCGGGAGGACAGCGTCGACGCATCATGGCGCATCGTGAATCCCATCCTCGACGTCTGGGGTGCTTTGCCTCCGCGCGATTTCCCCGACTACGATGCCGGCACCTGGGGCCCTGCTGCGGCCGACAAACTTCTCCAGCGCGACGGGCGCCATTGGGAAAATCCGGCCTGAACTTCCCGACCCGTGGCCGCTTTGCGCAGACCAGCCCGCCCCAAGTCCGACGAACCGCATCCCATGCGGCCGCTCCCCGCGGGGGCCGGGCCGGTCATTTTGGGCGGAGATGTCGGGGGGACAAAAACATGGCTGGGTATCTTCCGCGCCGGCGGGAGCGATGCCGCCGCGCCGCTCTTGCTGCAGCGGGCGGCCAAATTTTCCAGCAGGTCCGCAGCCAGCCTCGAGCAACTTGTGGCCGAGTTTCTGGCCGACGAACGGGAGTCCGTGGACTATGCCTGTTTCGGTCTGCCCGGGCCGGTCGGCGGCAATCGCGCCAAACTGGTCAATCTGCCTTGGGAGATTGATGCCGATGCCCAGTGCGCCCGCTTCGGCTTCCGCGGAACTTTCCTCATCAACGACCTCGTTGCCAATGCTTACGGCATCGGTGAGCTGGACCCAGCCGACTTCGCCGTTCTTCACGCGGGCGACCCTTCCGCCGCAGGCAATATGGCCGTCATCTCGCCGGGCACCGGTCTGGGCGAAGCGGGTATTTTTTGGGACGGACGCAAACACATTCCCTTTGCCTGCGAGGGCGGCCACACCGACTTCGCGCCGCGCACGGAACTTGAAGTCGAACTGCTCAAGCACCTTTTCGCACCCTACGGTCACGTCAGCTGCGAACGCGTCCTGAGCGGCAGCATGGGCGTTCCCAATATCTACGGATTCCTGCGTGATACCGGCCGCGGGCCGGCCACACCCGCCATCACCGAAGCACTGAAAACCGGCGATGCCGGCTCGATCATCTCGGCCGCCGCCCTTGAGGACTCCTGCCCGCTCTGCGTGCAGACCATGGACCTCTTCTCCTCCATCCTGGGCGCCGAAGCCGGCAACCTCGCGCTCAAAACCATGGCGACCGGGGGCATTTTCATCGGTGGGGGCATCGCAACGAAAATTCTCCCCCTCCTCCAACGTCCTCCTTTGCTCCAGGCACTCTTCGCCAAAGGACGGTTCAGCGATTTCATGCGGAAGATTCCCCTGCGCGTCATCCTCAACGAACGCGCTGCTCTCCTTGGTGCGGCACGCCACGCCCTGCACGGGGCGGAGGCCCTGGCCTCGGATTCCTGACCGCTTCCGCACGCATTTTCCTTCAAGTTTCGATACTCTCCCTGCATGCTTGGCCACCATCGGGGGTGTAGCTCAACGGTCAGAGCAGGCGGCTCATAATCGCTTGGTTGCAGGTTCGAGTCCTGCCGCCCCCAAACGACGCACCACGCTTATGCCCACATTCGACATTGTCTCCGAAGTTGACCGTCAGGAAATTCTCAACGCCATCGACCAAGCCCGCCGCGAGCTGGCCAGCCGGTTCGACTTCAAGGGTTCGGAAGCCAAACTCGAAATCGAGAAGGACGGCAATCTGCGCCTCACCGCT
The DNA here is from genome assembly GCA_945871065.1 of Chthoniobacter flavus. Classification (GTDB taxonomy): domain Bacteria; phylum Verrucomicrobiota; class Verrucomicrobiia; order Chthoniobacterales; family JACTMZ01; genus JACTMZ01. The sequence goes on from CAMBUL010000048.1 coordinate 5,464, forward strand.
GAGGACGCTTCCCGCCTCAAGGGTCTCCGCGAAATCGCAGTGAACAAACTGGCCAAGCGAAACATCGACCTGCGCAACGTCGAGCAGAAGGAACCCGACATCTCCCCCCTCGGCCACGCGCGGCAGCTGTTCGTCTTCAAACAAGGGCTGGAAGGGGACAAGGCCAAGGAAATTTCCAAGTTTCTCAAAGCCTCCGGGTTGAAGATACAGTCCGCCCTGCAAGACCGCCAAATCCGCGTGACCGGAAAAAAGCGCGATGACCTCCAAGACGCCATCGCCGCGCTCCGCACCAAAGATTTCGGCGTCGCTCTGGAGTATACCAACTTCCGCGACTGATCCTCGGCGTCAGGCCTCAAGCATCGAAACACCGTAGGTCGCGGCCATGCGGTCTGCCGTCACGAAGCGCAAACCCTCGTCCAGAGCCTGAGCGATCAGGATGCGGTCAAAAGGATCCCTGTGGTGCCAGGGCAGCCGTGCGGCGGTCATGGCATGCCTGCGAATGACCGGCAATTCCACGAACCCGGCCGCATCAAGCGCGCCCACCCAGTCGTCAGGCAGATCCAACTTCCCGCAGGCCCGCTTGATCTCCAACTCCCAGACCGACGCCGCGCTGGCAAACACGAGGTTGGCCGGGGACATGATCTCCGCGGCAACTCTCCCCGCAATTTTTGCCGGCTCAAGGAGCGACCAAAGAATAACGTGCGAGTCGAGCAGGAGCTTCACAGCTTATTCGGCGACCTTTGGGGCAGGCGCCGGCTCGGATGTCCCGTAAAAGGACTCCTCCAACTCCGGGTCAGGATCCCAGCAACCGGGAAGTTCCTTGCCTTGGCCGGCCAGCAACCCCAGCGGACGTGCCGCGCCCGCCGCGGCCACCGGTACCAGTTGGACCATCGGCTTTCCGGCCTTGGCTACGACAACCGTCTCGCCCCCCACCGCTTCCTCAATTAGCCGCGACAAATGGGTCTTGGCTTGGTGTATATTGAGCACCTTCATAAACTAAACTTAGTCCAGTTAGGATTGTGGTCAAACATCAATCACCCCACCCACTCCGGCGATCCGGTCCACCACGGCAAGCGCTTTACGGAAAGACGGCTCGTTGAGAGGGCACGGTGATTTCCGCTTGGCCGCCACGCGTTCCCCCGTGGATCATGCCTCGCATGCCAATCGCCGCCCCGGCCAAGATCAACCTCAACCTCCGCGTCCTCGGGCGCAACGAGGCCACGGGTTACCACGATATCGAGACATGGATGGTGCCGGTCTCGCTGGCCGACGAATTGCGCGTCGCGCTCACCGCCGACCCCGGGATCACACTGACTTGCAGCGACCCGGAGTTGGACAGCGCTTCCGGCAACCTTGCTTGGAAAGCGGCCGAGCTTTTTTTGCGGCAAACCGAAAGCCGTGGTGGTGCGTGTATCGAGCTGCACAAACACATCCCCCACGGTGCGGGCCTTGGCGGGGGCAGCAGCGACGCCGCCGCCGTGCTCAAAGCGCTCAATGATCAATCGGGCCGGCCGCTCGACGGTCCCGGACTGGAAAAAATGGCCGCGCATCTTGGATCCGACGTCCCATTCTTTATCCGCGGCGAACCCGCCGTGGCGCGCGGACGCGGGGAAAGGCTCGAAAGCCGGCCGCTCCACCGGCCACTCGACCTGCTGCTGATCAAACCGCCATGCGCCGTTGAAACCGCGTGGGCTTACGAGGAATGGTCGAAGAAGGTCTCTTGCCCGGAGCGGTGGGCCGCGCCGCAAATCTATGACGGCATCGAAATCTGCAACGACTTGGAGCGCCCGGTTTTCGCCAAGTACATCATCCTCGCAGCGGTCAAAGAGTGGCTGCTGGAGCGGTCCCTCGTCGTCGCCGCCGCCCTGACCGGCTCCGGATCTTGTCTCTTCGTCATCCTCCGCGATCCCCGCGGTGCCGGCCAACTCGCTGCCGAGACCAAAGCCGAATTCGGCGACACCTTTTGGACCGCGGCCTGCCGCACCGCTTGACCCGACGCTTGTCGCGGCGGTTCGTGACTGTCAGGCCCTTGGCCAATCTCATCTTCTGCATTGACCCCCACCACACAGGGGACAAACCTCTTTGACCCCACCGTTCTCCGCCGTTCTTATGCAAATCGCCGCTCCCTACCCTCCGGGTTTCCGCGCCCGTCGAGGTCTGAACTGGGGCGCCCTCGGGCTCATGTATGCCTCCTACTACATGTGCCGCTACAATTTCCGTTTTGCCGGCCCCGGGATGAACGAAGAGTTCGGCTTCAATGTCAGCGACCTCGCCATGCTCTGGGTTGTCTGGTCACTCGCTTACGGCACCGGCCAGCTGGTCAACGGCCTCTTCACCGACCGCATCGGCGGAAAGTGGTCCATGCTCATCGGCGCCATCGGCACCATCGTCTGTAACTTCATCTTCGGCTTCTCGTCCTTCGTCGGCACGTTCTCCACCTTCGCTCTCATCGCGCTGCTCAACGGCTGGTTCCAGTCCTACGGCGCACCCGGCATGATCAAAATCAATGCCGCGTGGTTCCGCCGCACCGAACGCGGCACCTTCGCCGGTATCTTCGGCATCATGATCCAGTTGGGTCAGTTTGCGATCAACACCCTCGCACCCTTCCTCCTCGCCGGCTTCGCCATCACGTTTTGGGCTATCGGCACCTGGGTCGTCGCCCCCGGCGAATGGCGTGTCCTTTTCATCGTCCCACCCTTCGTCACGGTGGCCGCAGCCCTCTTCATGTTCTTCGCAGTCAAAGAGGAACCCGCCGCCGCCGGTTATCCCGATGCGATCGAAGATGAACTCGACAACACCGCCGGCACGACCGTCACCCTCAAAGAATCTTTCACCACCATCTTTACCCATCCGCTCGTCTGGTTCTACGCCGTGGCCTACGCCTCGACCGGCGCGGTGCGACATAGCTCGGACCAACTCTCCGTCATGTTCTTCACCGAGCAGCTCGGGATCGACTGGCGGGCCAAACCGCTTGCCGTGCTCGTCACCATGAACCTCATGACCCTCGCCGCCGTAGTTGGTTCGATCGCCGCCGGCTTCGTCAGTGACAAATTTTTCCAAGGGCACCGCTCCCCGGTCGCCATGTTCCTCTACTTCACCGAGGCCGTCGTACTGGCCACCGCCGCCATCGTCATGCTCGCCGGCTTCATCCAACCCGGCCCCCTCGGCATTTTTCTCGGCAGTATGTTCCTTATCCTAACCTCGCTCACCGTTAACTCCACGCACTCCATCGTCGGCGCCGCCGCTCCCATGGATATCGGTGGGAAAAAAATGGCCGGCTTCGCCGCGGGGGTCATCGATTCCTTCCAATACTACGGCTCTGCCCTCTGTCTCTTCATCACCGCCATTGTCCTCGAGCGCTACGGGTGGGCCGGCTGGTATCCGGTCATGATCGGCTTCGCCCTCATGGGCGGAGTCGCCATGCTGCTTCTGCAGCGAAAACAAAAACGACTGGCCGCCGCCCAAACGTCATGAAATTTTTCCCCCTCCTCCTCGCCGCTGCACTGACTCTGACCAACGCCACCGCCCAAGGACCACTCCGCATCGAAGGCTCCAACACCTTTGGGGAAAAGCTCGGACCACTCCTCGTCACCGCATTCGAAGGCAAGAATCCGGGGATTCGCATCGCGCTGAAGCGCCCCGGTTCCGGCCCGGGTCTCCTTGCCCTCATCGCCGGGCGAACCGAGATCGCCCCCACCTCGCGCCCGGCCAACCGAGCCGAGTTGCAGGCCGCAAAAAAGGCCGGAGTCCGACTTGTCCCCCAAGCCATCGGCAGCTACGGCGTGGCCGTGGTGGTCAACGCCCAAAACCCGGTGAAAAATCTCAAACCCTCGCAGGTCCGTGCCATCTTCAGCGGAAAAATCACCCATTGGAACCAACTGCGCGGACCCGATCAGCCGATCAACCTGGTCGTTCTCGGGCCCAAAACCGGGGCACGCGCAGGCTTCCAAAACCTCGCCCTGCGCGGGAATGACTACGCGGCCACGGCCACCGCCCTGCCCGACTATGCCACGATCGTGGCCGCCGTGGCGGCCGACCCCTTCGCCATCGGCTATGCGGACATACGCTCCCTCCCGCCGGGAACACGATCGGTGCTCATCAACGGTGAACCCGCCAATGCCATGGCCATCTACGAACAAGTCTATCCCTACGCCAGCCCGCTCTATCTTTACACTTTGGAGCACGGCACCTCCGCCGCAGCCAAGAAATTCGTCCGTTTCGTCCAATCCCGCGAGGGCCAGCGCATCATGGCAAAAGCTGGTTTCGTTCCTCGTCTCCCCGCCGCTCCTTTCGCCGAGCGCAGCCTCGCGCCCTGAGCAACAACCCCTCCGGACCAGATCACTCCGGCGCCGAAGGAGGCGCGCGATGACTCCACCTCCGCTCCGCGGCGCGACCGACCAGCGAGCGCGGACCTTGTCGGCAAGACCGATCCGCCCTACCTTCTCCCGCTCGCGCCCATGCTCACCATTTCACAAGTCACCAAATCCTTCGGAGGACGCACCCTCTTTGCCGACGCCTCGCTGCAAATCAATCCCGGCGACCGCATCGGGCTGATCGGACCCAACGGCGCCGGCAAATCCACCCTCTTCTCCCTCGTCCTCGGCGACAATTCCCCCGACGAAGGCTCGGTCAATCTCCAGCGCGGACGCACCGTCGGCTTCCTCCCCCAGGAAAGCGCACCTTCCGGCGAGGAAACAGTGCTCCAGCTCGCCACCAGCACATCCGCGGCCATGACCGAGGCCTATGCCACCCTTCGCGCTTTCCCGAGCGAAGACTCGGCCGAACATCACGAAGCCATCGCCACCTTCGTCGAGCACGACGGCTACAACCTCGAAGCCAAAGCCAAACGCATTCTCGCCGGCCTCGCCTTCCGCGAGACCGACTTCCACGTCCCCGCCCGCACCATGAGCGGCGGATGGATCATGCGTGCCCACCTCGCCCGCCTGCTCGTCATGGAACCCGATCTTCTCATGCTCGATGAGCCGACCAACCACCTTGACCTCGAAACACTGGGTTGGTTCCAAAGCCATCTCGCCGCCTACTCCGGCGCACTGCTCGTCATTTCCCACGACCGCGCGTTCCTCAACACCATCTGCGACGGCATCGTGGAAATCGCGCGGCAACATCTCCACCGGTACCGCGGCAACTACGACGACTACCTCCTCGAGAAAAAAGCCCGCGACGAGCAATACCTCGCTGCCTACAAAAACCAGCAGCGCGAGATCGAGCACCTCCAAGATTTCATCAACCGCTTCCGCGCCAAGGCCAGCAAGGCAGCCCAGGCCCAAGAGCGCATCAAGCAATTGGCCCGCATCAAACGCCTTCCGGCCCCCGAGAACGCCGAAGCAACGGTCAAATTCCGCTTCCCCCAACCGCCCCGCGGCGGACAACGCACCATGGTGCTCGAACACGTCCGACAATCTTACGGTGACCACGTCGTCTACGAGGACCTCAACCTCACGATCGAACGCGGGCAGCGCACCGTCCTGGTCGGACCCAATGGCGCGGGCAAATCCACCCTGCTCAAAATCCTCGCCGGCCTTCTCCCGCTGGAAGCCGGCACCCGCACCGAAGGACACAATGTCAACGTCGGTTACTTCGCGCAGCATCGCACCGACACGCTCGACGTGCGACGCACGGTGCTCGACGAAGCGATGGACGGCGCCAGCGGGGTGAGCGAGCAATCCGTGCGCACCGTCCTCGGCTCCTTCCTCTTCCGTGGCGACGACGTCTTCAAAAATGTCGGCATCCTCAGCGGGGGCGAAAAAAGCCGCCTCGCTCTGGTCAAACTCCTCCTCCAGCCCCCGAATCTTCTTCTCCTCGACGAGCCCACCACCCACCTCGACATGGCCAGCATCAACGCCCTTGTCGCCGCCCTGCAGCCGTATGAAGGCACGCTGGTTTTCGTCAGCCACGACGTCCATTTCATCCGCTCCCTCGCCACCACGGTTCTCCACATCAACGCCGGCCGCCTCACCCCCTACGCGGGCGACTACGATTACTACCTCGAGAAATCCGGCGCCACCACCGCGCGCGGCGGCCTCGTCGCCTCCCTGCATAATCACCGCCCGGCCGAAAAAGCCGCCGCCCCACCGGCCGACAAACCGAAACTCGGACTGAAAGAACTCAAGCAACAACGCCGCGCCGAATCCGAAGCCCGCAAGGCGGCCGCCGCAATCCTCCGTCAGTCCGAAACCAGCCAACACAAGCTCGAGCATCGCATTATCACCCTGGAAGCCCGTCAACGCGAACTCGCCACCATCCTCGAAACGGCGGCCAACGACGCCAGTGCCTTTCCCCTCCACCGCGAACTGGCCGACCTCACCGAGGAACTCGAGTTGGCCAACGAGGAATGGAACAACCTCTCCGCCCAAGTCGGCACGGCATCGGTTCCCGCCCGATGACGGCCTCGAGCCAGAGAACGCGGGCGTTTGGTCACCATGGGGTGCCGATTTAATCGCCCCTCCCGAGACCATGGAACATCGCCGCCGTCCCCGCTACCCCGGAAAAAATCCGCGCCGTTTCGAGGACAAGTACAAGGAACTCGACCCGACCCACCACCCCGAGACCATGGCCAAAGTTCTCGCCGCCGGTAAAACCCCCGCCGGATCCCACGTCCCGATCATGGTGGCGGAAACCCTCGAAGTGCTTCGTCCCCGGCCCGGCGACTTCGCCGTCGACTGCACCCTCGGTTACGGCGGTCACGCCCAAGCCATCCTTGAAAAGATTGCACCCGACGGCCACCTCCTCGCCTTGGATATTGATCCCCTGGAACTACCACGCGCCGAACAACGCTTGCGCGAAGCCGGCCACAACTCCGGCCAGCTCACCCTGGCGAAGTCAAACTTTGCCGGACTCCCCGCCGCTTTGGCGCGATGCGGTCACCGCGGCGCCGACCTCATCCTGGCCGACCTCGGAGCTTCCTCCATGCAACTCGACAATCCGGACCGCGGCTTTTCGCTCAAAAACGAAGGTCCGCTCGACATGCGCATGAATCCTTCGCGCGGGATCTCGGCCGCGCACTGGTTGTCAAAAGTTTCCCCGCAGAAACTCACTTCTCTTCTCCTGGCCAACTCCGACGAACCACACGCCGCTCCCATTGCTCACCACCTCGCCGGTCGGAATTTTGCCACCACCATGGAACTCACCGCCGCGATTCGTCGCGCGCTCCCCGCCACCGCTGAAGAGGAACGCGAACTCTCCGTGCGCCGCGTTTTCCAAGCGATCCGCATCGAAATCAACGAAGAGTTCACCGCCCTCGACACCCTCCTACGCGTCTTGCCGCAGTGCCTTAACCCCGGAGGCCGCATCGCCATCCTTTCGTTCCACTCCGGCGAAGACCGGCGCATAAAAAAAGCCTTCCAGACCGCCCAGCACGAAGGTCTTTACCGCGAAATCGCCCGCCGGGTCATCCGCGCCTCCCCCGAGGAGCGCCACGACAATCCCCGCTCCACCTCCGCCAAACTCCGCTGGGCCATCCGCTGAATCCCATGGCATCGGCTTGGAAGCCGAGGCCACAACAACCCCCTCGGCGTCCTTTGCTTCCCGACTAATTTAAAGCGCTATGCGGTCCACGTTTTTCAGGTAGGGCGGGACCTCCGGACCCGCCGCGCGGGCTCAGGGAACTATGGGCCATCTCCATCCGGCTTGACCCAACTGGTCTATTCAATAGACTAGTGACATGAAACCCACCACCCGAGTGCAGGAAGTCGGCGCTTACGAAGCCAAGACGAACCTCTCCCGCCTGCTGCGCCAAACCCGCGCCGGCCAATCCTTCATTATCACCCAGCGCGGCAAACCGGTCGCCGAACTCAAACCGGCTCCCATCAAGCGAGCCAAGGCTGGGCGCGGGGACATGAAAGGTAAAATCTGGGTGGCGGACGATTTCTGCGCACCGATCAAGGATATGCGCGAATACATGGAATAGCGCATGCGCTACCTTCTCGACACCCACGTCCTGCTCTGGTGGCGCGCAGACGATTCCAGACTCCCCCACCGCTGGGATCCCATCCTCGGCAACACGGAAGACCATGACATCACCTTCAGCATCGTCTCGCTCTGGGAAATCGCCATCAAGAGGGCCCTCGGCACGCTGGAACTGGCCATCCCGATGGCCGACTTCTCACGCCAACTCCAAGAGGGTCACGGCTTCCGCCAGATCAACATCGAACCCGAAGAACTCGACCGCCTGCAAATCCTCCCCCACCACCACCGCGATCCCTTTGACCGCCTTCTCATCGCCCAAGCCCTCGAAACCGGCGCCATCGCCATCACCAACGACCGCCACTGGAAAAAATACCGCTGCAAAGTGCAGTGGTGATGGCCTGCCTGGAGCGGCGCCGTCCCCGGCGACGGTCGTTGCCCTGGCTGACAGGTCGCTGCGGCGACGAATTGAGGAACTGAGCATGAGCAATTTACGTCATCGCCTGGCCTCATCCTTGGGATGACCGCGTCCGAACCGACAAGTCATTGGCTTTCAACCCCTCAACCATAAGTTGCCTCCGGCCGTCTCCGCTTTGCTCCGGCTCTCAAAACCTTTCCCAGGCGGAATTCACTTGCCGCGGTCACCGCGTTCCTCGGCCGCCCGGACCAAATCAGCTTCTCCGGTCAGGGTCTCCACAGGGCGCCCTCTCCCTCCGCGGTGTTGACTCAGTCTTTCTCGGTGGCCAGCGGGAGCGATGTCCGGGCGACTTTTTTCGGCTGCCGGTCCAGATCGAAAAGTCCCCAATGTTTTTCCGCTCCGCTGGCATTGGCCGCGTCCCCTTTCCAGTCCTCGTCAAAAGCCTCGAACCAGAAAATGGTCACATTGTTCGCCTTGGCCCAGGAGAGCAGATCGTTGAAGTAAACCTCCTGGTTATCCTCGCTGGCCTGCTCCGGAAATTCGGACGCCGTGGTGGCCCAACCCGCTTCGACCACGGCGAGCGGGAGGCCGGGCAAGGCCTGCTGGACGGCGGTAAGATTCTCGCGGGTGAAAGCCATCGCCTCGGCCAGGGTTTTATTTTCCCAGACCGGGTAAGTGTGCACCCCGGCGAAATCGACCGCACCGGCCAATTCCTTCGCGTCGCGCACCCACGCGGCGTAGTTCTCGGCGGTGGTGACCGGCTGGTCGAGCGCCTCGCGGGCCTTTTGCAACAGACCAACCAGGCGGTCGACCGGCACGCGATGGTCGTTCCAATCGACCAGCGTCTCGTTCCCGATGTTCACCGCGGCGACCACATCCGGATAGGAACGCGCCAACTCGATGGCGCGGCCGACCTCCTCGTCATTGGCCGCGCGGTTGGCCGCCAACTTGTCCGCCGGCACCTCCTCCGTGACCCACGCGCACGACCCGTGGGTGCTCGTTTCGGCGTCCAGCCATGCCCCGAGCATCACTTTGATCGGCAGCTTTTCCGTCCGGACGAGTTCGAGGACCGTACGCGAGTTTTCCCGGCTGTCATAAAGCCGCAGGAAGCGGAAGCCCGCCGCTTCGAGCAAGCGCAGATCCTCCAGAATTTCCTCCCGCGAAGGATTCTTCGCACCCTCCCCGCGGTCCGGGTGCTGCCCCCGGCGGAAGCCGGAGTAACAAACGGCCATCACCTGCCCGTCGATCAGCGCCTCCGGCTTCTGCGGAAGGAAATCCGCTGCGGCGGCCGCGCCCGCGGCCAGAATCAGGAATGCAGGGACGAGGAACATGTCAGACAGCAGGTGCGGCGCCACGGCGCGCTTCCAGTTCGGCCCGGACCTTGCGGGCCGCGGACTCGGTGAGCGGATAAAACGCGACCAGAGCGATGGCCAGCAGGGAGGCCAAGGCGGGCACACCCACGTCGAGGAGACGCATGAGGAAGAGGGTTTCCCCGGATTGCCCGCCGCCCAAGGCAACGTCAAACCCGGTGAAATTAAGGGCGTAACCGGACAAAGCCAGGGCCAGGGCCATACCCAGCTTGACCACCCACCAAAACACCGCGCCGAACATTCCCTCGCGCCGCTGGCCGGTATGCAATTCGTCCAAATCGCAAACGTCCGCCACCATGGAACCCATCAAAGTGAAGAGCGCACCCAGACCGAAAGAGATGAGGGGCGTGGGCAGTAGGATGAGGAAGGGATTGGTTTGGCTGTAGCAGAACCATTTCAAAAGGTAGCCGAGCACGGAAAGTCCCGTGCAGAGGAAGAAGGTCTGCTTTTTCCCGATCCGCGTGCCGAGCCACGTGGACAGAAGGATCACGCCGAAGGTGCAGACTGCGCCAAATGTGCCGTTCCACCCCATAAGCTGCGCCCCGAGGTCTTTGTCCCCGCCATAAACATAATAAATGATGACATAAGAGGTGAACGCGGAGACCAGCATGAAGCCGTTGAAAACGAGGAAAGTGGCGCCGCACAGGAGGAGGAAAGGACGGAATCGCATCGTGGCGGCGAAGCCGCGGAAGAAGTCGGCGATTGTCCGCCCCAGCCCGCCCGGGGGTGAGCCGCCGAGCGTGGTGCTCTCCTCCTTCTCGGCGATGGCCTGCATGCGCTCACGGCAGAAGATGGCCGGCACGACGCCGGCGAGTGCGACAAAGACCCCCACATACACGGCCAGCCAGCGGGCGCCGGTCGCGGCGTCGGGGAAGAACCGGTCGTTCTCCATGAAGGCGTAAAACCACGGCGCCACCACCCAGGCAAACTGGCCGATGAAATTCGACACGCCCATCAAGCGCGTGCGCTCGTTGTAGTCGGGGGTCATTTCGTAGCCGAGCGCGATGAGAGGCGTGGCGAAGACCGTGTAGCCGAGGTAAAAAAGGTTGGCTCCGATCAGAAAAAACCAGAAATAAAAATCCTCGCTGTGGCCGGCCGGCATTTGCCAGAGCCCCGCGAAGATCGCCCCCGAAACCAGTGCGCCGACGAAAATGAAAGGACGCCGCCGTCCCCACCGGAGGCGCGAGTGATCCGAAATGTAACCCATGACCGGATCGGTCAAGGCGTCGAGCAGGCGCGGCAGGGCCATCAAGGTGCCGACCACCGCCGGGTTCATGCCCAGTCCCAGATTCAAGACGATGGACATCATGCCCATGGCCGCGGCCAAGAGGTTGTTGACCAAGGCGCCTATGCCATAGGCGAGCTTCTCGGTATTCGGAATCCTGTCGGTGGGAGACAGCATGGGGATCGGGGGGGAGGAAGTGGCCGAGTGGCAAATCCAGCTTACGGGCAAGGCGACGCCTTGTCCACGGCGCCGGACCATGATCCGGCGGGGTGGAATGGGTGGCGAAGTCGGCGGCTCACAGCGACCGGATGAACGCCACCACAGCCGCGCGATCGGCTGCGGACATTTTGCGGAAGTTTTCCTTGGCCGGTTCGCCTTCGCCGCCGTGCCAGAGGATGGCCTCTTCGATCGTGCGGGCGCGGCCGTCGTGCAAGTAACCTTCGCCACCGGCCACCCCAGCGGTCAAACCGATGTTCCAAAGGGGAGCAGTACGCCACTCCGCCCCAGTCGCGTCACCTTCAGCCATGCTGTCGGCCAATCCCGGACCCATGTCATGGAGGAGAAGGTCGGTGTAAGGACGGATCGTCTGGTTGCGCAGTTCGCCTTTCGGATGGTAGGCGCTGGTCGTGAAGCTTGGGGTGTGGCAAGCCACGCAGGATGCGGTGGAGAAAAGTGTCCGGCCCCGCACCACTTGCGGATCTTGGAGGTCGCGCTGCGCTCCCACCCCAAGCAGGACCGCGTATCGGTTCAGCTGATCCAGTTCCGTGTTGCTCACTTCGGCCGGTCGGGGCGATGTCTCGCCGTCGAGCACGGGAAACAACTCGCTGACCACCCCCATGTCGCGGTTCAGGGCATGGGCGATCTGGTGGATTACCTTGGGCTGGGCGGCCTTGTGGGCGAACCGGCCCAAACGGAGGATGAGGGAATTGGCTGGGTCTGGCACGAAACGCGCCCGCCCGGAAATACCGTCACGATTGGCATCAACCGGATCAGCCAGAGCAAGGATGGCACTCTCCGGGATGGCTTCAAGCAAGCCGAGCCCGACCAATGGCTGGGCCATGCGAAGTGAGTGGTAGGCGGGAATAACCCCCGAGAATTGCAGCTCCGGCTTGCGCAGGGTGTAGGAGGTTCCGTCGCCGTAAGTCCCGTTCAGCGTGGTGAACCCGGCCAACAGGACACCTGCTTCCGGAGTTCCACTGATCGCGTGAGGCTGCAACTGCTCGCCAAGGATGGGATGCGGTGCACCATCGGCCGAATCACTAACCTTGACCCCGGCGTATTCGACCGTGGTTCCCACCGCGGGGAGGAGAGACCGCCCGTTGTTCATGTGGCACTCTACGCAACTCTGGGCGGCAAATTTGGGACCGAGCTTGTTCATTTGCTGGGCAAAGACCGGATTGTCGGGCTCGGAATGGACCCCGGTTTGGAAATCGGTGTGATGCAACCGGCGGCCGAGCATGAAGGGCTGAGCACTTTGCCCAGTCATGTTTCCCGCCATCTGCTTGAACCGGTGGAGCGGTTCGTTGGAGTATTGGTAGGGCAGCGTGACCAGTCCCCCGAGCAAAGCCTCAGTAGGCAGAGGATGGGAGTCGAGGGTCTGGTTGACTCTCGTATTGCCGATGCCGACGATGCCGCCAGGCAAGCCCAGGTCATTTCCTTGGGCCCAAGGCACGATGCCTTGACCGACGACGTAAAGGAATGTGGTCCCATAGTAGTTGTTCCGGCCGTTGAGCGGCGCGGCGAGAAAGTAGCTGATCTCGATTTCGACGCGGTCACCAATCTGCAAGGGGCGATTGCCCGCATTGGCATTTTGGTTGATCGTCGCGCTGTAGTTGTAATCGGTCTCGCCCGGCGTGGCCGAAGGATTGGTCGAAACGAGGGTGGCCTGCTGATTGTTGTTGTATTCGGCCACAGTGTTGACTCCTTGGAAGAATGTCCGGAACTCCGAGGAAGATAATAGGCCCTGTGTGGTGTAGTTAAAGGTGATGGTCGAACCACCCTTGGCCACCCGGTCGATGATCTGGATGTTGCCCACCCGCTGCTCCCAATACCAAGAGAGGTAATGGTCGTATTTCTGGAAATTACTTTCCCGGGCATGGCGGTCGCGCACCCGGTCGCCGAGGTAGGTGATCTTGGCCGTGGAGGTCTCGATGACCGGATCAGGCTCTAGCGCGGTTGCCGCAGTGAAGAGCGGGAGGAAGACGGGCTCACTCTCCGGCGCGGCGGAAAGCAAAGTCGAACCGACCGAACCGGTGACGTTACCGGCCAAGGTGATCACGGTGACATAGTAGGTCCGATCCGCGACGACGTCCGCGAGGGTGACCGACGTGACCAGGCCCAGCTCCATGACTTGGTTTAAATCCGTGGACGAAGTGCCGTAGAGCACTTGGTATCCGGTGACTCCGGGCGTGGTGACCGCATCCCAGGCCAAGCTGATCGAGTCGGCGATGCCGGCCGGCACGATACGGATATTGGCCGGCGCCTCCGGAATAATCACGGGACGGCTGACTCGGAAAAACTTTTGCTTTTCGTCTCCTACTTCAACCCGCTGCGCCAGATTCCCGCCATGGCCGATCAACGGATCGCCAACCGGAGACCAGTTGTCCGAGAGAAGTGAGGAAGTCTCTTCCACTTGGTATGAGAGATCCGTAACCGAGGCCCATTCGAGCTTCATCACGGGCCGGGTGATCGAGGAGATCGACCGGGTTTGCTCGGGCACAGCTCCGATGGTGGTCGCTTCATATTCGAGGGCGACATCATCCAGCAATACTTCGCCCTTCGCGCCGGGTACGGCGCCGGTGGCAAAATAGAAGATAACGCGCGCGGAAACGGTGTTGCTTGGAGCGGTGAAAGCGGAGGTCGTGATCTTCGCGTAGGCGCCAGTTCCCCCGGAAAAAGGAACCCCGTCATTCGCGTTTCCTACGGCGAAGCCGAGGGAGGTGTTGTTAACACCCAACCATTGCAGTTTGTACGTTTGCACGTACGAAGGGCCGGCGCTGATTTGGTTGGCCCAGAAAGACAGGGTGTAGGCTTTGCCGGCAACGATGGCGGGAATTTCTTTGAGCAATTGCGCCCCGACCGCACCCCCGGGAATATAACTGCGCAGCGAGGAAGTCCCGGTGCGGGGGTTCGATGAGACGACCGAATGGATCGAGCCGAGGGACCAACCATTGGCGCCCGACTCGAAGCCGGGATTGATGATGGTGTTGGACACGACATTGATGGCACCCGAAGCGGGGACGGTTTCCATCACGCGATAAATCCTTTCCTCGCTAACGTCATGCGCCGTTTGGACCGACCCGCTGCTGCCGGGCGCCGAGGAATCCAGATTGCTCCAAACCGCATCTCCCGAAGCCGGTGACCACTGGGCTTGGTAGGTATTTCCAACCACCGGGATCCAGGAAATCTCGGTCTCCGGCGTGATGCTGACCTGACCGCCGTCGCCCCCATTACCTCCTATTGCCAATCCGGGGTGAACGAGGAAAACGCAGGCAAGGCCGGCGGCCAGGACAGAAATCCATGCGCTCCGCGAGTTTTCTAGCTTATTCATTTTGATCTGGGAACGAGTGGGGGGAG
>CAMBUL010000049.1 GCA_945871065.1 Chthoniobacter flavus
ACAGCAAAATCCAAGCCATCAAGCACGCCGCCCGCGGCTTCCGTTCCTTCGCCGCCTACCGCCTCCGCATCCTCTTCTTCTGCGGCGGACTCGATATGCGACCTCGCTTCAGCAACAGCTAAACCCACGGAATTTCACGAAGAACCCATACGAGTCATGCAGCGCTTTGACCTCTTGGGTGATGATTCCCCAGCAGTCCTCGGCCGACACGGTGAGCAGCCGTTTCCACACGTAGTTGCCAAAGCCGCTGGCCCACAGCTCAAGCGCCCAATAGCCAGCATATTGGGTTTCCCCGCGCCGGATCGCCTTTTGCATCGCCGAGCTGACCTCGCCGAAGTCGTAGCCTCTGATCGTTCTAAGTCTCATGCCGTGTCCCGTGAGTCCGAACATGTCTGGTGTGAATTTTTGCATCCCCTTTGGCCTCTCGCAGGAGTCGCACCGAATCCATCAGTTTTTTCCACCATTGTTCGCATCTCAAAAGGGTATCGCGTTGAAGGCACAGAACCTAATTCCCTAGGGGGTGCATTGAGGGTGCACGCTTTACTCAGCGGTGCGCGTATCGCGTAGTAACCACGTGACCCGGAAGAAATTCGCCAAACTCCTCAAGGACTGCCGCGAGAGACGCAGGTCCACGCACGAAGACGCGGCCAAGTACTTGGGCATTTCTGTGTGCACGCTGCAGAACTGGGAGATCACCCGGAACATGCCGAGGGGGTTCGGGCTGGCGGCACTCCTCAAGGTGATTTCCGCCCGCTAATTCCTCACCTCCCAACGCCCTTTGTTCGTGTTGTTGAGGTATGCATCCGGAGTCGGATTTCCAAAAACTATTCAAGATGGAAAACCTCGCGCAGTGGCGCGCTGACCGGACTCTGGTCCGGATTCGCCGGCATGAGGTCGGCCATGTGTTTCCACCATCTTCGGCAGACGTTGGTCGAGGCAATGGCCGCCCATTGCTCTTCGCCTTCGATTTCGGCGTAGCCGAAGAGTTGTCGCGTTTCCGGGTACAGGAAAATCGAGTAGTTCGAGACGCCGTGATCCTTGAGGACTTTCTCCAACTCCGGCCAGATCGGATTGTGGCGTTTTTCGTATTCGTGTTCGGCGCCGGGGTTGACCGACATGACGAAGGCTTGGCGGATTTTCATGATTTGTTGGTGTAGGGAAGCAAGTGATCTTGGTCAGCGCGACCCCGCAGGGCCACGGCCGGGCGCCTTTTCACTTGGACTTACGCGAGCACCAATCCGACGGTGTCACGCCACCGGCCCGCTCGAGCAGTTCGTTGTCCCACGTGACCAGCGTCGTTCCGGTCGAGGCCGCGGCGGCGGCGTAAATGGCGTCTGCTCCGCGGAGCAGGCCACGCGTCCCGCAAGTCAACGCTTCGTCGATCAATGTCATATCCACGTCCACCCATCGCAGGACGGGAATCGCCTGCAGGCTCCGGGCCACGGCCAAACCCTTGGCACCGTCCTGCTGTCTGCGGGCCATCGCACACGCTGTTTCCACGATGGCCAACGAAGGAGCGAACATCTCGACGCGGCGGCGCTCGCACTCCCGCAGGAAGGCGACACTTTCGAGGTGGAAAGCGTCCTTCGGCTCAAAAAAGGCTGTCCAGACGCTGGCATCGATCGTGATCATCGGGCGGAACGCTGCAGACGGTTCCGTTCCTCTTCGAGGATTTCCCGTGCGGTGGGACCGGGCTGGTCTGCCGGCACGGCATGCTCAAGGAGCTGATCCACCCAGCTGACCGGCGACTCCCCCGCCGCATGAGTGGTGCTTCCCGGCTCTTGGACCCAGTTGCGGAACAACTCAATGGTCACATCACGCACAGCCCGCCCCTTGAGAGCCGTCTTGGCCTTCACACGACGGTAAAGATCATCCGGAATATCAATGGTTGCTTTCATGTTATACAGCTTACCACTTTACAAGTTCCTGTCAATCGACCCGAGATCCTAGCAGCGCCCATGTGTTGCCGCCATCTTTGCCACGCCTCCGTCAAGGCAATGGACGCCCACTGTTCCTCGCTTTCGATTTCGGCGTAGCCGAAAAAGCTGGTGCGTCACGGTGCGCAGGAAAATCGAGTAGTTCGAGACGCCGTGGTCTTTGAGCACCTTCTCCAACTCCGGCCAGATCGGATTGTGGCGCTTTTCGTATTCCTGCTCGGCGCCGGGGTTGACCGACATAACGAAAGCTTTGCGGATTTTCACGATTGCGCTTAGGAGACTAAGAGCTCCGGAACCTCAAGGCCGGCTTGACGCGCCACGAGGCTTTGCTTGGTGTCGAAGGTCAGGAACTGACGCGCGCCCAAGACGAGTGCGCAGGCCACGTGCAGGATATCGAACGTCCGGCCGCCGTGGTGCACCGTGTCGCGGCTCAATCGCTCGAAAGTTTCCGTCAACTCCAACCGGTCGATTTCCGGGTGGTAATAAAGTCCGCGGCGCCGGCGCTCTTTGAACAAGTCGATCTGCCGTTCGGCATCGGCCGGCGAGAGGTCCTTCCAAAAAACCTTCAAGCGCAGCGCATTCACGAACTCCATCTGCTGGATTTCCCACACGGGCAATGGATGCCGCTGACCCGCAACCACGGTCTGCGTTTCCGCGGAACCCCGCTCTTTGAGATACAGCTTAAGCAGGGCGCTGGTGTCGAGATAGAGCACCGGTTACCACCTGCCCTCGCGGTCGGCCCGCACGGTCTCCTCGGCAGAAGGCCCGCGGTCCGCTGTTATCGCCGTGGCGAGATGATCATCCCACACCAGCACCTCGCGCGGTGCGGCGGGCACGATCCGCGCGGCGGGTTTGCCACGGTTGAGAACCAAAAAAGACGCCCCCTCCCGCACTTGGCCCTCGATCTCCGACCAATGGGCCTTCATTTCACGGATAGAAACGGTTTTCATATGCGGGGCGGTTAATGTTTCACATTTTGTAAAACATAAGCTTGGCAATTTGTCAACTATGGACCGTCCATTTGACATCGAACCGGTGATGCCCGGGCAAAAGCTGCTTCGTCCGCTGTCCGGGCAGGCGCAGTTCGGCATTGGTGCGCGGGGGCACTTCGACTTCGCCGCGCAGGGTTTTGCCGCGGAGTTGCCAGCGGCACGCGGCGCGGCCTAACGGGGTGTCGAGTTCGCATTGCGCGGAGGTGAGGCCGCCACCGGGCTCGGGGGCGAAGAGGATTTTTTTGAAACCTGGCGCCGACGGACGGATCCCGCCGATGACCGCATACATCCACTCGCCCACCGCGCCGTAGGCATAGTGGTTGAAGGAATTCATGCCGACGTCGCCGAAGCCGTGTTCCTTGGTGTAGCTGTTCCAACGCTCCCACATAGTCGTCGCGCCGTTGCGCACGGTGTAGAGCCAGGACGGGTAGTCCTCCTGCAGGAGAATCTTGTAGGCCAGATCGGTGCGGCCAAAACGCGTCAGAACCGGCAGGAGCAGCGGCGTGCCGACGAAACCCGTGGTCAGATGACAGCCGCGCGACTCGATGAGATCGACGAGATGGGCGAAAGCCTTCGGACGCAGCTTGGTCGGCAACAAATCGAAAGCCAGTGCCAGCAGGTAGGCAGTCTGGCAATGGCCGACTACCCGTCCGTCGGGCGTGACATAGGCGTCGCGGAAGGCCTCGACGATCTGTGTGTGCAGCTTACGGAATTTGCGGGAGTCGTCTTTCTTCCCAAGGATAGCTGCGATCTTCGCCATGAGGTCCGTGGTGTGCGCGAAGTAAGCCGTGCCGACCAGATCGCAAG
Source organism: Chthoniobacter flavus (assembly GCA_945871065.1). GTDB lineage: Bacteria > Verrucomicrobiota > Verrucomicrobiia > Chthoniobacterales > JACTMZ01 > JACTMZ01. The sequence continues at coordinate 3,737 of CAMBUL010000049.1, forward strand.
GCACGGGGGCGTTCTGTGCGGTGACGGCATCGATGGCCAACCAATCGCCGTAGGCCGTGCGCGGACGGATCAAGTCCTTGGAAGTGCGCTGCTGATATCCGATCCAGCGCTTCATCGCGTCGTAGTTCTCCGCCAAGATTTTCTTGTCGCCGTAGTGCCGGTAAATCTCCCACGGACAGATCACACCGGCATCGGACCATGCCGCATTACCGAACTGCTGCGGGCCGTATTTTCCGAGAACATCGGGCGCCACGTCAGGATACGCACCGTCGGCCCGCTGCCCGTCGCGCAGATCCTGCAACCACTTGCGGAAGAAATCGCGAACATCGTAGTGGAAGGCCGACGTGCCGACGAAAACCTGCGCGTCGCCGGTCCAACCGAGACGCTCGTCGCGTTGCGGACAATCGGTGGGGACGTCGAGGAAGTTCCCGCGCAAGCCCCAACTGATATTGCGATCGAGGCGGTTGAGCAGCGGGTTCGAGCAGCGGAACTTTCCGGTCGCCGCCATGTCTGTGTGCAAGACGAGGGCGGTCAGCAGCTCGGCAGACGGCTTCCGGTGCAAACCCGTGACTTCGACATAGCGGAACCCGTGGAAGGTGAAACGCGGCGTCCATTCTTCGGTGCCCCCGCCCCGGCAGATATAGGTGTCGGTCGCGCGGGCCAGGCGGAGGTTCTCGCGGTAGACGGTGCCATCGGCGTTGAGCATCTCGGCGAACTTGAGCGTGATTTTTTGTCCGCGCCGGCCGCGCACCTTGAGCCGGCAAACCCCCGCGAGGTTTTGTCCGAAATCGAAGACATACTTCCCCGGTTGCGGCTCGGTGATTTTGCGCGGCTTGAGAGTCTCGGTGACGCGCACCGCTTCATTGACCTTCGGGACGAGTTCTCCGTGGTATTTGGCGAAAAGATCCGCCGCGCGCCAACCGGCCTTCGATGCCCCCGGCACACACCAGTCCCCGAGATCCAGCCGCGCGTCGTGGATTTCCCCGTGGTAGATGTCAGCAGCAATGACCGGACCGGTGCGCATTTGCCAACCGCGTCCCGTGGTCATGCTCACCTTGCGTCCGTCGCGCAGTTCGATGTCCAGTCGTGCCCACAACTGCGGATGCGTCCCGTAGTGATTGCGCTCGTTCTTCCACAGCAGTGTGCCGGTATACCATCCGTCGCCGAGGATGGCACCGAGGGTGTTGTCGCCCGGACGGAGCATGGCGGACACATCGGCGCTCATCACCTGCGCCCGGTGCTGGAAATCCGACCAGCCCGGCATGAGAAAATCCTCCCCGACCTTGCGGCCGTTGAGAAAGAGATCGGCCACCCCGAGCGCGGTCCACTGCAGCGTGGCGCGCCGGACGGGACCAGGCAGGGCCAAGGAATTACGGAGATACGGGCACGGCGGCTCGCCCTTGGTGGCCCGACGGCGATCGCCGATCCACTGGGCATTACCGGGCAGTTTGGTTGTTTTCTGCATAAAATCGGTTAGTCTACTGCCTCATGCAGCTAAGGGCAGCGTGGTCTTTGAGCACTTTCTCCTAGTCTGGCCAGATCGGATGGCGGCGCTTTTCGTATTCCTTCATGACTTCGGCATGGAACCACATGACAAAGGCTTTGCTGATTTTCATGCATAGCAAGCGCGCAGGGTAATACAACTCGGCTTCAGTTCAAGTAAGCCGGACGGAAAACATCCACCGGCTTGCCTTGAGGCATAAGGCGGAAGCATTTCCACGCGCGCCGAGTGGCGGGATCGTTTTCGTCAGGTAGCGGGATCTCCTGCAGATAAGTCTCAAAGCGCTGGCGGGCGGCGATAACTTCCGGATCTTCGGACTCGCTCACGTCGCGGTATTCGTCGCGGTTGGCTGCACCACGCGTGTCGTAGAATCGTCCGCGTCCGTCGAGGAGCCAGTCACGGTCGCGGACCCAGCGCGCATTGTTCATGGCCATTTGGATGTTCTCGCGCGGATTGAAAGGCTCCCCTAGCAAATAAGGAGCGAAGCTGTGGCCGTCGGTTTTCATTGGTCCGCGATACCCTGCAAGCTGGGCGAAGGTCGGCCAGAAATCGGTGAAATCTACGAGCACGTCGCTGGAACCGCGGGGCTGCACCGGACCGCTGCCGACGATCAAGGGCACGCGGATGCCGTTGTCGCGATCGTAACTGTTCTTGTCCATGACTTCGTTGCACCCGCGGACGTCGGCGATGCCGTTATCGGAGGAGAAGAAGATGATGGTGTCCCTCGCCCTTCCCTGCTCGGCCAGACCCTCGCGGAGACGGCCGAGCAAATGGTCGAGGTATTGCATGTTCGACTCGAGTGTGCCAGGCACCTTGCCGCCGGTCGGCCGGCCTTCTTTGTCCAACTCCGGCACATCAGTGAAATACCAGCGTCCCTCGGGTGAGCCGGCCATCTCCTCGTGTGCCTTGTGCGGGAGATTGGTTGCCCAGTAGGCGATGAACGGTTTGTCGCGCTCGGCCGCAGTGAATTCCAACAAATGCTTCAGCTCGAGATCGGGCCCGAAGTCGTCCGGCGTGGTCGGCACACCCTTGCCATTGCGGACGAGACCCGGGTGCCAATACCAAGAGACGCCATACATGTTATTCCGGTCGGGTGACCAATGGTTCTGCCGCGGTCCGTTGTGTCCCGACCAATACCACGCGATAAGCCAGTCCTCCGCCCCCAGCACGCCCGCATCGGGACCATCCCCCGGGTGTTTTTTGCCGATCATGCTGGTGGCATAACCAGTCTCCTTCATCATCTTGAGCACTGGCAGATGTCGCGGATCTTCCCAAAATGGGACTTCGGGGAATACCGGGTTCTCGTAGTAGCCGGTGTGGTGCGGATATTTGCCGGTCATCATCATGGCGCGTGACGGCGCACAAACCGGCGTAGACCACGCATTGCGGAAAAGTACGCCATCGTCGGCCAGCTTTTGCAGGTTCGGCATGGCAATGGAGCCGCCATACGTCGCGAGCTCATCGGCAGAAACATCGTCCGCCAGAATAAAAATGATGTTGGGTGGACACCCTTCGGTATGGTTACCTTGGCCGACGTCAAACCACGCGGCCATGCCTGTGGACACCAAGACAAAAAGAAGGGGCGAGACGAGCACCATTTGCTTGGCGCGCCCTGAGGACGGGCGGTCCATCTCAGGCGCGGCGCCGCGCGGCAAGCGCAAAGACCAAGATAACCGCGTAGCAAGCCAAGGGCAGCAGGTAGGAGAGACCGACGCCGAGCGCGTCAAGCATAGCGCCTTGGGCGGGCGTGATGATCGCTCCGCCGATGATGGCCATGATCATCCCGGATGAAGCCAGCTTGGTGTCTTCGCGCACCACCGAGCAGCCGATTCCGAAAATCGTCGGGAACATGAGCGACATGCAACCGGACAGCGCGACGAGGGCGATCACGCCCGGCATGCCCCCGACAAACACTACAACCAAGGAGAGAAGCACGCCGGCCAATGCCGCGAGGGCAAGCAGCGTGGCGGCGCGGATGTAATTCATCAGGCCGGTGAAGACCCATCGCGACAGGCCGAAAAGGACAAGGGCTGCGGTGTGGTATTGCAGCGCGACCTCTTGCGAGACGCCGATTTGCTCGGGAATGTAAAAGTTGGTGTAGGTCCAGACCGTGATCTGCAGTCCGACGTAGCAAAACTGCGCGAACACGGCGAAGAGGTAGAAGGGATTGCGCAGCAAGCGCCGGGCTGCCGCGGCGAAGGGCACTTTGTCATCATCCTCCGCGGCGAGAGGCATTTTGGCGGCCAGGATAAGAAACCATACAACCACCAGAACGGCGGCAATGGCCAGGTAAGGCGCGATGACCGTGGAGAGCGCGGCCGGAACCTCGGCCGGCGCCATGGACAGGCGCCCCTCGTTGTCGAAAGGCAGGCGAGCCATGATGAAGACCTGGCAGATGAGGATACCGGCCACGGAGCCGACCGGATTGAAAGACTGGGCGAAATTGAGGCGCCGCGTCGCCGACTCCTCCGATCCCAAGGCCAACACGTAGGGGTTGGCATTGGTCTCGAGAATGCCGAGGCCGCAGGCGAGGACGTAGAAGGCCAGACAGAAGAAGGCGAACTGCGCGGTGAGCATCGCGGGATAGAGCAGTCCGCAGCCCACCGCATAGATACCGAGCCCGACGAGCACGCCCGTCTTGTAGTTGAAACGACGAGCGATCATCGCGCCCGGCAACGCCATGCAGAAATACCCGCCGTAAAAGGCCATCTGGATGAGCGAGGCTTGGAAGGTCGACATGCCGAAGATCTCCTTGAAGACCTTGACCAAGGGGTCGGTGATGTTGTTGGCAACTCCCCACCAGAGGAAACAGCTGGCGAGCAGGGCAAAGGGCCAGATCGCATCGCGCGGCAAAACGGCGTGGGAGGCGGCGATTGGTTTGGAGTCGGTCATGGCGTAGTCCGAATAAGTCCTGCTGTTTACCGGTCACCGGCGAAAGCATCGCGGATTTCCGCAATGCCCGCACCGAGCTTTGCTTCGGCAATGGGATCGAGTTGTTCGGGTTGCCCGGCGAAATGGAAGGTGACTTGCTTGTGGGTCAGGCTGGCTCCGGGCGCCAACTCCGCGCCGGGCGACGAGGTTTCCAATTCGTAGAAGGGGCCGAGAGGCGGTTCACCGGGGGCCGGGGATCCGTCGTTGTAGGCGTTGATCACGTCGCCGGCGTAGGGGTTCTCCTGCTTTTCCCACATCGAATTGACGTAGCGACCGTCCTTCGCCACCGGCTCGCAACGCACAATGGTCAGAGCGCCGAGATCGGGCGAGTAGCTGCCGGCGAAAGGCGTGGAGCGCGACGGCGGGATACCGATCTTACCACGCGAGGCGCCGTCGCCTTTGAAAAAGACAACGCCCTTGCCGACCTTGAGCCGGTCCGCCGCGATCTTGCCGAAGTAAGCGTCGTTGACCACCGGACCCTCACCGTCCTCACGGAACGGGATGGCCATGACGGTCGACGGCGACGGCTTATACATGCCGAGAAGCCACACGGAGAGAATTCCGGTGTCCGCATCCCACGTCTTTTCCCCGCGATTGGTGATGGTGTTGACCGTCTCGTAGGCGACGAACGGCAGATCTTCGGGAATGGTCACGCCCAAGGCCTGCGCGGTCTGCTCGCGATCGAGCAAGCGCACCGTGCGCTCGACACCGACGTCGAATTTCGTGCCGGACTGGTTCGTCACTATAAAGTTGCGTGCGAAGACGGCCTTTGTCTCATCCGAAGATACCTTGTCGAAGGCTTCGGTATCGATGGCGGGCGGCGTCTTCCAGTCCGCGAAATCGAATTTCGCTCCCGGCGCAAAGAAGATGCCGAACTGCCCACCCTCGGGCCCGAGCCAGAAACGTTCTTCACCGCCGAAGACGTGGATCTTGGATTCGAGCGTGCCCTCGGCTTCCTCCGGCTGGACCACGCCTTTGGCGATGAGCTTGTAATTGAGCCAACCGTAACTGCTGCCGCCGTCGCCCGTGGCCGTGCTGGTCATGACGCGCCCTTGATACGCCGGCGCAACGACTACGGCCGCGTCACCGCGGCGCAGAACGATCGCGTCGGTATGTTTTTTCAAGAAGGCAACGTCTTCGCCGAAGTTCGAGGGTGTATTTTTCATGCGTTCGCTCAAAGCAAATAGGGAGTTGGCGGCAAGTGAAGTGAAGAGAACAGCGAGGAGATTTTTCATGGAGAGGCAACGGAAGCCTACGAAGACCAAATCAGTATAGAGGCCCGAAATTGGCGCAGGCGCGGAAATCGGCACCCATTAGGTCGTCGGTGCCGAAGGCAGCCCAGGCGCTCGGGCGGAAGACCTGCGCGCGGTCAACATTGTGCATGTAGACCGGGATGCGCAGCACGCTGGCCAAACTGATGAGGTCCGCGCCGATATGGCCGTAACTCATGACGCAGTGATTCGCGCCCCAGTTATTCATCACCGAGTAGGTGTCACCGAAGGGCCCCTGCCCCGTCAGGCGCGGCGCGAACCATGTGGTCGGCCACGTCGGGTTGGTGCGCTCCTCGAGCAGGCGGTGGGTCTTGGGTGGCAACTCGACCGTCTCGCCCTCCGCGATTTGCAAAGCGGGTCCGAGTCCGTGCACAAGATTGATACGGTAGATCGTCGCCGGCATGCCGCCGCGTGTGACATAACGCGTGCTCCAACCACCGCCGGGAAAGTATTCCGTGATCGACGGGTGCCATGTCGTCGCGCCGAGGCATGCTTTGATTTCCTGCGGCGTGATGTCCCAAAACGGTTTCATGGACGGTTGGCCGTTGATCGTTTGTTCGCCGCAACCATCGAGGGCCGCGGGTCCGGAATTGATCAAGTGCAGAACGCCGTTTGCCGCCGCACCGGAAGGAGTTTCGCCCGAGACGCGTTTCATGGCCTCCGCGCTCCAATAAGTGCGCAAGTCGGCGAAAATCTGCGCGGTGTTGGTCAAGAGGTGACCGAAGAGCATACTCGCGCCATTCAGCGCGTCGTTTTCCGTAGCGATGATGTAAGGGGCGCGCGGGCCGTTCCAATCGAAGGATGTGCTGAGAATAGCTTCGAGAAAATCACCGTTGGGCATGTGGTCAGTCCACTGACGCTGGCCTTGGAATCCGGAAGCGATCGCGTGGTGTCCTTGGGCTTCCTCGCCGAAACCCATCTTGGCCAGTTGCGGGTTGCCGACCATGAGGTCACGGGCGATGAGGGCCATCTTGACAGAGGCTTCCCATTCCGCATCGAGTTGCTTGCGCGAACGCTTCGTCTTCGCACTGTTCCAATCCTTGCCTTCCTTGCAATTCGCTTTGACCCACTTGAGCGCTTTGGCGAATTCGGATTTGTCGTAAATGCCGCGCTCGATGCGGCGGATGAACTCGGTCATGTCGACCGACTCGACGCGCATGCCGAGCCAATGCTCGAAAAACGCGGGATCGACAATTGATCCGGCGATCCCCATGGAAGCGCCTCCCATGGCGAGGTAGGCGCGGCCGCGCATCGTCGCGGTGGCAAGCCCGGCACGGACGAAGCGCAGAATCTTCTCCTCGACGTCGGCGGGAATCCTTTTGTCCCCCGCGTCCTGCACATCGCGACCGTAGATCCCGAAAGCCGGCAACCCTTTCTGCGTATGGCCGGCCAGAACCGCGGCAAGATAGACCGCGCCCGGACGCTCCGTGCCGTTGAAACCCCAAACAGCCTTGGGCGTTAGCGGGTCGGCGTCCATTGTTTCGGACCCGTAACACCAGCACGGTGTGACGGTCAGCGAGACGCCGACGTTTTCCTTGCGGAATTTATCCGCGCAGGCCGCGGCCTCGGCCACGCCGCCGATGCAGGTGTCGGCAATGACGCATTTGACCGGTTCGCCGGTCGGATACCGCAGCTTCGAGGCGATGAGTTTGGCCGTGGCCTTGGCCATGTTCATCGTCTGGTCTTCGAGCGATTCGCGCACGCCGCCGAGGCGGCCGTCGATCGTCGGGCGGATGCCGACTTTGGGGAGATTGGTCATAGGAAAAGTTTTCAGTTTTCAGTTTTCAGTGTTCAGATTTCAGCGTGTTGAGATTTTAGCCCGCAGACTGGTCTTAACTTAACCCGGACCTTTGACGATTTGCGCGCGGCGATAGTCTTCGTCGGGACGCTGATCGATGCGCTCGCTCACGGCGGACGGCAGGAACTTCGGTGTTCCGACAGCAAGCGTTCCGGCAAGGATGCGCGCCCACTTATCGAGCATGAGCAGAATGTTGAGCACTTCCTTCTCGCTCGCACCGAGTGCGACCGGTCCGTGGTTTTCCAAAAGGATGACCTTCGGCGCCGACCCGTGTGCGGCACAGAACTCGCGGAGAACCCGGCGAACCTCGCGGGCCAATTCGAGTCCCGGGTCGATGTAGGGCACCGCGGCAACATGCCGTCCGCAGACCACGATGGCATCGGGAAAGATGTGCCCGAGGAATGGCTTCGCACCGTGTTCGGAGCAGAGGACGGACATCACCGATTCCGCGTGGCAGTGCCCGACCCATTTTGCGCCGCCCTCGGACAGGCAGACCGCATGCATGAATGTCTCGACCGAGGGCAATTTTGGCGATGCGTCGGCGCGGGAATACTCCAGAACCGTCCGGACGCCTGAGTCGTCGAGTGTTTGATCGTCCAAGGCAGCTAGGATTGGCGCCATCTTGACGCGACTTACTCCCGACTCATCGAGGTCCGACAAACTGCAGCCGGACGATTTGACCAAGAAAGTGCCGTCGCCAAGGTCGCAGCTCGTGTTGCCCTCCCCCAAGATGGCCAGCCGGCGATCCTCAAGACCGATTTGACGCGACAACGAGATAAGACGCTCCAAGGATTCCTTCATAGCTGGTCAAGAGAGTTCAAATAAGAAGACACCCCTGCACACCGGGGCCATGCACGCCTTGGATAAGTATACCCTCGACGTCTGCTGTTTTCGAAGGGCCGGTCACCCAGATGATATTCGGGTCGTCGGGCATGGCGGCCAAGGCGTCGGCCACCGAGCGGTGGATGGTGTCCTTGCGCACCACGGCAATGTGGGTCCACGGGGCGAGCGCGGCCAAACGGTCGGGCGTCGATTCGTCGGTGAGAATGATCGTGCCTGATTCCGCAATGGCCCCGGCGGCCGGCGTGAAGGCGGTGTCGATCTCGTCGACCTGATCACGGGAATAGCTGCGGACCACTTCGACAATGCCCTCGAACTTGGCGGTAACATCGCGCAGCTCATCAGGAATGAAAACTCGCGCCGGCTGCTGCTCGAAAAGCCAGGCCAGGCAATCGCTGCTGCTCCGAAAGCACATTGTTCCGACGGCCGTGGCGCGTTGGACGAAGAGCGCCACATTATCGGTCTCGTCCGCCAGCCATTGGGCATCGGCCACCCCGTGCGCCACGGCGGGGCGCGGTTCGCGCTCCGGCAGGGGCGCCAGGGCGGACTTGATGGCGGCAAAGATGGTTTCGCGGGCGGTCACTTTCCGCCGCCTCCGTTGCGACCGTGGCGTGACTTCATCCACGAACGGAATTTCCCGCCGCGCCACTTGGGCAGGGTACGGGTTTTCAACCAAGCACCGAGATACGGCACAGGCAACCGGTCGAGCGGCAGATAATCTTTGGCCGCGCCGAAGGTCATGGCCGAGCGCCAGATGAGCGGATGGCTCCCGAGCAGAGCAAAGCCGGCCATGGGCGGGGTGCCCGGGGACGGAACATGTTCCTGATGGGCCCGATTGCGCAGGCGGAGGAGCAGATCGGGAATCGGGATATCCACAGGGCAAACCTCGTTGCAGGCCCCGCACAAACTCGAGGCTTTGGGCAAGTCGGCCAGTTCTTTGAATTTGTCGCCGGCCAAGAGCGGCGAGAGCACGGCACCAACCGGACCCGGATACACACTCCGGTAGGCGTGGCCGGAGGCCTGGCGGTAGACGGGACAAACATTGAGGCACGCACCGCAGCGGATACAGCGGAGGATTTCTTTGCAGTCGGAGGCCAGCACTTCGGTGCGGCGGTTGTCGACGAAGATGACGTGCATCTGCTCGGGGCCGGACGGGCGGTCGGCGCGGCGGGGGCCGTTGATGAATTCGGTGTAGACCGTGAGCTGCTGGCCGGTAGCGGAGCGTCCGAGCAGGTTGAGCAGGAGCGAGAGGTCGGCGTCGGACGGTACCACCTTCTCGATGCCGACCAGCGCGATGTGGACTTTGGCCGGGGCCAAGCAAAAGCGCGAGTTGCCCTCGTTGGTCACGAGCACGAGACGTCCGGTGTCGGCCGTGACAAAATTAGCGCCGGTGATCCCTGCCCCCGCCTCGAGGTATTTGCCGCGCATGAATTTCCGGGCGCGGCGGGTGATGGTTTCCGGATCGTCGTTGTAATCACCGAGTCCCTCGCGCTCGAAACTGCGGGCGATGTCGCCGCGGGTTTTGTGGATGATCGGGCGGACAATGTGACTCGGATGATCGCCGTCGATTTGCACGATGTATTCGCCGAGGTCGCTTTCGATGGACTCGATCCCTTGGTTGGCCAGATAGTCGTTGAGGTGAATTTCCTCGGTGACCATGCTTTTCGATTTGACCACCTTGGTGATGCCGGCGGCCTGCAGGATGCCGGTCACCGCTTGGCAGGCGTCTTCGGCGGTCACCGCGTAGTGCACCTTGGCTCCGCGCGCCGTCAGGCTTTCCTCTGCCTGCGCAAGGTAGGTGTCGAGATACTCGAGGGTGTGTTGGCGGATGGCTCCGGCCAGTTTGCGCAGGCCGTCGGAATCAGCGTAATCGTCGCCGAGCAGTTGGTAGCGTTTCTCCGTGGTCGCGGCCGTGCTTTGGTGCACGGCTTTTTGCACGGTGGGCGGAAGCTCCGCCACGTAGGTGTCAATGAGTTGCTTGGCCATGGTGCTGGTGGAGGGCGTCGCGCAGGATTTGCACGAAGTGGAGTGTTTTGAGTGGTTGACCCTCGCGCTCCGCTAAGCCGCCGAGGTGCATGAGGCAGCTCATATCTCCGGAGACGATGTAGTCGGGATGCACAGCGCGGAGGTGTTCGAGTTTGAGGTCGCCCATGGCGGTGGAGACGTTGGGAAAGCTGACGGAGAACGTGCCGCCGAAGCCGCAACATTGTTCTTCTTCACCAAACGGAACGATTTCCAGGCCCTGGATGGACTGCAAAAGCTGCAAGACGGCCGCCCCGCTCGGTGTGCCGCGGGTGTGGCAGGCGCGGTGGAAGGCGATCTTGGCGCGGAATTCGCCCGGCCATTCCTTGATGCCCAGGCCGTTGACCAAATAGTCGCCCAGTTCCCAGGTGCGGGCGCCGACCTGCGCGATGGCGGCGCGATCCTTCTCGCCCTCGAATTCGAGGGTTGAGCCGTGGAACATCATGGCCGCACAGGAGCCAGAAGGAACGATGATCGGCGCATCACCGGCGAAAACCGACGCCGTGTGGCGCATGACCTTGCGGGCGGCGGGCCATTGGCCGCAGTTGAAAGCGGGCTGACCGCAGCAGGTCTGACCCTCGGGAAAATCCACCTCGCAGCCCGCATGCTCGAGAACCTCGACCGTGGCCCGGGCCACGTCGTCATAGAACGCGTCGCACAAACAGGTGGCCATCAATTGCACACGTTTTCCTTTGGGCCGGGTGGCGAGATTGATCATGATTCGGAGAGGAGTTTTTCGAAACGCACGGCCTTGGCATCCCAAGCGGCGGTGTCGCGCGGGGTGAATTCGCCGATTTCGAAGGAATCACGAATCAGCGCCCTTCCCTCGGCCAGCGAGGCGAGGTCGCCGCGGGCGATCATTTGCGCGACAACATTGCCGAGGGCGGTCGCTTCGGAGGGCCCGGCTAGCACGCGCAGGCCGGAGGCGTCGGCTGTCATCTGGTTGAGCAACGCATTGCGGGAACCCCCGCCGACGACGTGCAGCGTGTCGGGGAAGTCCGGCATCCATTCCTTCATGCGACGGAGAAGCACGCGGTACTTGAGGGCCAGGCTTTCGAAGATGACACGGGTGAGGCCGGCACGGGTGGACGGCGCGGCTTGGCCGGATTTTTCCAGCCATGCCGTAATGACCGCAGGCATGTCGCAGGGACGCGAGAATTCGGGGGCGTCCGGGTCGATGAAGACATCGGTGGCCGTGCCGGCGGCTTTGGCCACGATGGATTCATACTCGAGTTTCTCCCCGCCGGCCTCCCAGTTGCGCTTGCATTCCTGCAGGAGCCACATACCGGCGACATTTTTGAGGAAACGCGTGGTGCCGGCTAGGCCCTGCTCGTTGGAGAATTTCGCCGTGGCCGTGGCGGCGGTGACCAATGGCGCGTCGAGCTCGCGCCCGAGCAACGACCAGGTACCGGAGCTGAGGAAAAGCGGATTCTTCCCCGCCGACGGCACGCCGGCCACCGCCGAGGCCGTGTCGTGGCTGCCGCAGAGGACGACCTCGATCTTACCCGGCGACCCGTCCTCGCCGCGCAGGTGGCCGGCCATGGTGCAGGGCTCGCTGACGGACGGCAGGATGGCCGGCGGGATGCCGAGCATGGCGGCCAATTCGGTGTCCCATTCCGCAGTGCCAGCCTTGAGCAGTCCGGAGGTGCTGGCGATGGTGCGCTCGACCGTGCGCTCGCCGCTCAGCCAATAAGTCAGCAGGTCGGGAATGAAGGCGAGGCGGGCGGCGGCTTTAACCACCGTGAGATGCTGCCGGGTTTCGGCCAGAAGCTGGTAAACCGTGTTGAAGAACATCGGTTGGATGCCCGTGCGACGGTAGAGTTCCTCCGCCTTCACCGTCTCGGCCGCCACCTTCATCATCCCGTCGGTGCGCGCGTCACGATACATCCACGGCAAGCCGAGCAGATGACCACCCTCGTCGAGCAGCCCGTAGTCCACGCCCCAAGTATCCACCGCAACGGAAACGACCTCATCCCCATGCGTGGCCACGGCGCTGGCCATACCGGTGCGGATGTCGGCATAAATGCGCAACAGATCCCAGTGCCAACCGTCAGGCAAGAGCACGCCGCCCGTGCGGAATCGCGCCATTTCCTCCAGCGTGATCTTGCCGTTAGCAAAGACCGCAGCCATGACCCGGCCGCTTTCGGCACCGAGGTCGACGGCGAGGTAGACGCGCGTGCTCATGAGCCTTCATCCTCCGCGCAGACAATGCGAAGGCCTTGCGAAACCAGAGCGGAAGCGACCTGCGAGGGCGGTGGCGTTTCCGCGATCCAGACATCCAGGTCCGCACCCCCGGCAAAGAAGTAGCTGGAAGTCACCCCGCACTTCGAAGTGTCGGCGAGAAGAAAGACCTGCGCAGCGCGTTCCACCACGGAGTGCTTGAGTTGGGCTTGCGCCTCGCTGGCATCGCTGAAACCGCGGTCGGCATCGATGCCCCGGCAGGAAAGGAAGGCCGCGTCGAGGTGGTAAATCTCCAGCGATTTTTCCGCGGCCCAACCGGTGCAAGACAAGGAACCCGGGTGCATGGTGCCCCCGAGGAGGACGCAGGACACATCGCGTTTCTCAGCGAGAGCCAGCGCATTCTCGATGCTGTTGGTCACCACGGTGAGAGGGATGTCCGGCATGACCCGGACCAGTTCCAGCACCGTCGTACTGGCGTCGAAATAAACCGTCTGCCCGGCGCGGAGCCGGCGGGCGGCACAGCGCGCGATGGACTGCTTCTCGGTCGCGTGCTGCAAAGCGCGTTCGCCGGCCGGAAACTCGCGACGGTCCGCTTCGAGGCGGACTGCTCCCCCGTGCGTGCGGCTCAAAATACCTTCGGCTTCCAGCTTTTCGAAGTCGCGCCGGATGGTCTCCTCCGCCACGCCGGCCCGCTCGGCAATTTCCGAAGTGCGGAGACTGCCTCGTTCGTTGAGTTCATCCAGCAACCAGCGGTGGCGATCAATGGCAAGCATGAGCAGATATTGGGAAAATGTGTGATTTCGCCCGAGTTTAGTCAACTTAAGAAGTTTCTGCTTGCCTATTCTGCCCAGATACGGACATTTTCCCACAATTCATGGCATCTCCCAACAAACTGAAACATGTAACTGCCCACTGGGACACCTCGGAAGCCAAAGCCATGAGCGGAGTTGACGAGCTGGTCTACCGCTCCAATTGCCTGGGTCGCGACCAACGCATCACCAACACGGGCGGGGGTAACACCTCGGCGAAGGTCCTCGAGACCGACCCGGTGACGGGCGAGAAAGTCGAGGTGCTCTGGGTGAAGGGGTCGGGCGGGGACTTGCGCACCTCCCAGCGGGAAAACTTTTCTTCGCTCTACCAGGAGAAATTGACCGGCCTGCAGAAAGTTTACGGGGCGCGGGCGGACAAGGGCCTCAAATCACAGGCCGAGGACGACATGGTCGGCATGTATGCGCACTGCACCTTCGCGCTCAATCCGCGCCCGTCTTCCATCGACACGCCGCTGCACAGTTTCATCCCCCACCCGCACGTCGATCACACGCATCCCAATGCCGCGATTGCCGTGGCCGCCTGCGCGCGCAGCGAGGAAGCGACACGCGACATTTACGGCGACGAAGTTGTGCACCTCCCGTGGATGCGCCCGGGTTTCGAACTCGGCCTCGCCATGCAAAAGGCCTGCGCGGATTACCCCCAAGCCGTCGGCTTCATCATGGGCCAACACGGGCTGATCAATTGGGGTGAGACTGGCCGCGAGTGCTACGAGCGCTCACTGCAACTCATCGAGCGCGCCGCCGCGGCGATCGAGAAACGCATCGCAGCCAACGGGGGCGAAGAGAAAATTTTCGGTGGTCCCCGCCACGGAGTCCTCGCGGAGGAAATTCGGACTAAAATCTGGAGCCGCCTCCTCCCCTGGCTGCGCGGCCAAGTCAGCCGCTCGCGGCGTTTCATCGCCACCGTGCAGGACGACGAGAAAATCCTCCGCTTTGTCGACTCGCAGGACGCCCCGCGCCTCGCCGAGCTCGGCACGAGTTGCCCGGACCACTTTCTCCGCACCAAGATCAAGCCCCTCTACGTCCCGCTCGAGGAAGTTCCGCCCAAACTGGAAGAAGCGCAGATCGAATCCTTCGTCACCATGCTCAAGGAAAAGCTCTCCGCCGGCCTCCAAGCTTACCGGACGGATTACGCGAAGTATTACGAAGCATGCAGGAGCCCCGGTTCCCCCGCGATGCGCGACCCGAGTCCGACCGTCGTGCTCATCCCGGGCCTCGGCATGGTTGCCTTCGGCAAGGACAAATCCGAGTCGCGTGTCACCGCGGAGTTCTACAACTGCGCGGTTGAGGTGATGCGCGGCGCCGAAGCGCTCGGCGGCTACACTTCCCTGCCCCAGCAAGAAGCCTTCGACATCGAATACTGGGCGCTGGAGGAGGCAAAGCTCCGTCGCATGCCGCCCGAGAAGGAAATGGCCGGCCGCGTGGTCATTGTCATCGGCGCGGGCAGCGGCATCGGACGCGAAACGGCCCTGCGCCTGGTCCGCGAGGGCGCGCAGATTGTCTGCGCCGATTTGAATCTCGAGGCCGCGCAGAAGACCGCCGACCAAATCCTGGAGAAAACCGGCGTCGGCATCGGCGTGGCCGGCACGGGCATTTCCGGCTGTGGTCCGGCCATCGCCGCACAAGTGGATATCACCAAGCGCGAGAGCATCCGTGCGATGTTCAGCCGCGTCATTCTCGCCTACGGCGGCTTCGACGCCATCGCGGTGACGGCCGGCATCTTTGTGCCCAGCGACACCACCGGTCATATCCCGGATGACAAATGGGCGCTGACCTACGCGATCAACGTGACCGGTAGCTACCTCGTTACGGACGAGGCCGCGGGGATTTTCCGCGAGCAGGGACTTCGCGGCGCCATCGTCCTGACCACCAGTGCCAATGCGGCCGTGGCCAAGAAGGGCAGCGTGGCCTACGACACATCCAAGGCGGCAGCAAACCATCTGGTGCGGGAAATGGCCGTTGAACTGGCTCCTCTGGTCCGCGTCAACGGCGTGGCGCCCGCCACGGTGGTGCAAGGCAGCGCGATGTTCCCGCGCGACCGCGTGATCGGTTCCCTGGCCAAATACGGCATCCCCTATTCCGAAGAGGAAAGCGACGATTCGCTCACCACCAAGCTCGCGCAGTTTTATGCCGATCGCACCCTGACCAAATCCCCGATCACCCCGGCCGACCAAGCGGAGGCTTATTTCCTCCTTTTGTCCGACCGTCTGGGCAAAACCACCGGCCAAATCATCGCGATCGACGGAGGCTTGGCCGAGGCATTCCTCCGCTGATGGACACCAACCCCGAAACACCCACACTGACCATGCACCAGCAATCCAGCCCGGTTGCCGCTACGGCGATCTTCAAACCACGCAACCTTGAAGCAATTCCCCAGCGGGTTGCTGAAATCGCCATGCTCCGCGGACTCGGCTACTCTTTTCGCGAAATAGGACGACAGTTCAGTGTCACCCCGCAAGCTGTGTCACTTATGCTTTCTCGCCACCGCCGCTCGCTCAAATCCCTCGGCACGGCTGTCGAATTAGGCAATCTCTCGGCGCGCGCCGTCAACGCCCTCGGACGGCACGGAATCAGGAGCCTTG
>CAMBUL010000050.1 GCA_945871065.1 Chthoniobacter flavus
GTCGCCCCGTTGAGGCTGTAAGCCCCGGTCTCGGTGCTCGCCCCGTTGGTCGCGCCATTGTTCATCCAGTTGGCGAAACGCGCCGCGCTAAACCAACTCGCGTAGGCAATCGGACGGTTGCCGCTGCCGATCCCCGAATAGCTGTAGGGGCTGCCCTCAATCCCGCTGCCGATGCGACTAATCCCGGCGCTGTTGAGGTCGGTCTCCATATTCGTGTTCCAGAGATTGACGACGTAGTTGTCGCTCGTCACCGAGGCCACGCTGTTGAGGAAGGTGGTGTATTGCCCGATGGTCACTTCGTATTTGCCCATGGCGAAGACATCGGCCACCGCGCCATGGCCATTGGTGTCGGCCGCATTGCCCGCATCGCCCACCGTCACCGTATCGATCGTGACCAAGGATTGGGCCTGGAGATTGGGAAGGAGGGGAAGGACGGCAAGCAACGCCGCGACAAGGTCGGATTTTTTCATGTTTTTTTGATTTCTGGCCGTGGGTTGAACTGACAAAAACAGACCCATGGCCGTGGAACTTGAAAAGCAAACAACGAAATTAACATGCTCCCGGCCCTGCGTGGATGGCAAGGGAATTACGGGAACTCGTCAGGGGATCGGCTTGGAAAAATAAGACACCCGCCACTCCGCAGGGTGGGAGTTTGTCGTGGTCAGCGGCACTGGAAAAATGAGGCAACTTTCGCACCCCTCCGGCCAGTGAGCGGAGCCGGCGCACTAAGCTCTACCCCTGTGCCTTCCCCGCAAAGAGCCAACAGCCAACTCAAAGGGAGTCCCGCCGACGCTTCCAGAGATACATCGCGCCCGCTCCGAGCAAGAGCAGCGCGTAGGTCGACGGTTCAGGGACACTGGCGACACGAAAGCCGAAGGAGACGTTAGGAAGAAACGGGTCGAAGGTGTCACGGTTTGTGGAGGCCAACGTACCCGCAAGAGCAGAGTAGTAGCCACCGCGCATCGCGCGCGGCTCATTCGCAGTGCTGTTTAAGTTATCAAAGGCACTCTCGGTCCACTCCCGAAGGTTACCGCCTTGACCCATCGTGCCGTAAGTGCTGAGCCCGCCAGAAGTGGTCACCACCGCCGGCTGGGTCGGGGACACCCCGTTGCCGGCGAAAACCGCTGTGCCCGTATTGGTTCCACTAGCCACAGCGGTCGGGACGCTGCTGCTGCCCGTGGGGTAGGAAAAATAGTTCGTCCCGGCCGCGTTGTAATACGCCGCCTTGTACCATTCGTTCTCGCTGGGCAGAAAGTAGTAGGCATCTTTGTTGCGGTAGAGATTGGTCCCTCCCAGCGTCCAGGCATTTGAGCTCTGCAGCGTCATGCTCCAAACTGTGCCACTCCATGATAGATTGTAAGCCGCCGTCTTCCCCGAATTCGTGTTGAGGAAATTGACAAAGGCTGCTGCCTCGAACCAATTGAGGAGGCCCGCCGGTTGATTTTGATTCGTCCACGCCCCTGCTGTAACACCCACCAGCCCGCTGGCTGTCGCCTTGGTGATCATGCTTTCCGTAATCTCGTTGACGCCCGCGCGATATTCGTAGGGCACCGCTCCATACCTGTTCCCGCTTGCCGGGTCGGTTGCGTTGTTCGTCTGGCTGATTTGAACGAAGCTGATCTCAAAACTGTTCGACCCGCTGCCGAAGGTGTCGGCTTGAGCGGACGAATGAAAAGAGAGGATTGAAACAGCGCCAAGGACGATGGCAGAAGGAAAGGTGTATTTATTCATGTGATGGATATTACCCCCCACCCCACCCCCCCCCGCTGACAAGCCCCAAAATAACGAATGACGAAAAAAATCTTATCCAGCCCCAGCGGGGCTGCGCCGCCGCGCCAGATAGGCCTGACGCGCTCCACTTTTTTGCTCCCCGGGCCGCATGGGCCGACGTTTGCGCTGGCCTGAGCATGCCCCGATAGACAGAATGTTTGCGCGCTCGGGACTGATTCCGCAGCCGCATCCCAAGCAAGTTTTTTCCCGTGTATACCCAGAACGAAAAAGTCGAACCGATCGATGTCGCGGAGGAGATGTCACGCTCCTTCCTCGACTACTCCATGTCCGTCATCATTTCGCGCGCGCTGCCCGATGCGCGCGACGGACTCAAGCCCGCCCAGCGCCGCATCCTTTACGCGATGCACGATTTGCGGCTCTTCCCCGGGCGCCAGCAGATCAAGTGCGCGAAAATTTGCGGCGACACGAGCGGCAACTACCACCCGCACGGCGAAGCGGTCATTTACCCCACCCTCGTCCACATGGCGCAAAGCTGGGCCATGCGCGAAACTCTGGTCGACGGCCAGGGCAACTTCGGCTCGGTCGAAGGCGATCCGCCGGCCGCCATGCGTTACACCGAGGCGCGCCTGACCCATCTCGGCACGGCCCTCATGGCTGACATGGATAAGTCGACCGTCGACTTCGTCCCCAATTACGACGAGCGCCTGACCGAGCCCGTCGTCTTCCCCGCGGCCTTCCCCAATCTTTTGGTCAACGGCGGCACCGGCATCGCGGTCGGCATGGCCACCAACATGCCGCCGCACAATCTCGGCGAAGTGATCGACGCGATTTGTGCGCAAATTGACCAGCCCGAGATCAACCTCGACGGCTTGATGAAGCACGTCAAAGGCCCCGACTTCCCCACCGGTTGCCAACTCTGCGGGGTCGGAGGCATCCGCCAATACCTCGAAACCGGCCGCGGCTCGGTCAAGGTCCGCGGCAAAGCCGGAGTCGAGGAACTCAAAGGCAACCGCGAGCAGATCGTGGTCACCGAAATCCCTTACAACGTCAACCGCGCCACTTTCGTCGAGCGGGTGGCCGATCTGGTCAACCACAAGACGATCACCGACATCAGCGCCATCCGTGACGAGTCGGACGAAAACACGCGGGTGGTCATCGAACTCAAGCGCGACGCCAACCCCAAGGTCGTCATCAACAACCTCTACAAGCACACCGCGCTGGAGAGCTCGTTCTCCATCACCATGCTGGCCATCGACCATGGCAAGCCGAAGCTGCTTTCGCTCAAAGAAGCCATCGCCTGCTACATCGAGCACCGCCGCGAAGTCGTCCTGCGCCGCACCCGCCACCTCTTGGCCGAAGCCGAATTGCGGGCCGAAAAACTTGAGGCCTTCCTCATCGCCCTGGCCAACCTCGATGAGTTTATCCGCATCATCCGCAGTTCGAAAAACCGCGAAGAAGCCAAAGTCAAACTCCTCGCCTTCGAATTCACCCGCAAGCAGGTCGAAAAATTCGGGATCAAAGTCCGCAGCGAAGCGCGCCTGACCGACGGCGAATACCTGCTGACCGAGCAGCAGGTCGACGACATCCTCGAACTCCGTCTCTACCAGTTGACCGGCCTGGAGAGCGACAAGGTGCTCGGTGAATACCAGACCCTCCTTTCCACCATCGACGACCTGCTCGACATCATCGCCCGCGAAGAACGCGTCCTCGACATCATCAAAGGCGAACTGCGCGAGATCCAAACGAAATACGCCAATCCCCGGCTGACCGACATCGTGCCCGACGAGGGTGAGATGAACATCGAGGATCTCATCACCAACGAAGGCTGCATCATCACCGTGACCCACCGCGGTTTCATCAAACGCACCGCGGTCAGCGCCTACCGCGCCCAGAAACGCGGCGGCAAAGGTGTCATCGGCATGCAGACCCGCGAAGCCAACGCGGAAAACGCGGAGGACGATTTCGTCGAACACCTTTTTACCGCGAGCACGCACGACTACCTCGTCTTCTTCACCAAAAAAGGACGCTGCTACGTCGAAAAAGCCTACAACATACCCGAAATGGGCCGCGCGGCCAAAGGCCGATCCATCGCCAACCTCCTCGAGTTCAAACCCGGCGAGGAAATTGCCGCCGTCATGCGCATCCAGTCGAAGTTGGGCGCGGGCAAGGACGAGACGTGGGACGAGAACCAGCACATCCTTTTCACGACCAAGACCGGCGTGATCAAGAAGAGCAACCTTTCTTCCTACCGCAACATCCGCAAGGGCGGAATCATCGCGATCAACATCGAGGATGGTGACGAATTGATTGCCGCGCTCATGACCAACGGACACAACGAAATTGTCCTTATCACCAAGGACGGCATGAGCATCCGTTTCAGCGAGGATGGCATCCGCGACATGGGTCGCACCGCGACCGGTGTCTGGGGCATCCGTCCGGCCAAAGGCGACTTCGTCATCGGGGCCGCACTGGTTGTTGCGGACACCACCCTCCTCGTGGCCGGGGCCAACGGGGTGGGCAAACGTACGGAATTTGACGAATACCGTCTGCAAGGCCGCGGCGGCAAGGGCATCATCACGATGAAAGTCACCGACAAAACAGGTGTCGTGGTTGGAGCCCTCAGCGTGCGCGAGACGGACGAAATCATGCTCATGACCAGCGGCGGCCAAAGCGTCCGCACCCGGGTGAGCGAGATCCGCATGACTGGCCGCAATGCCCAAGGCGTGCGCCTCATCGGCCTCGGCGAGGGTGAAAAACTCCAGGCCATGGCCCCCGTGGTCAGCCAGAGCATGGAAGAGGAAATCGAAAGCGTCGAAATCTAGCCGAGGCGGCCTCTCTTTCCGTCCACGAGATTCGTTGAGGCCCCCGCAAATGCGCTCCGCTACAACAGCGTGGCCGTGACCAGCGGACGCGCACGTTTGGCCGGACGCTTGCGGCTCCCGTGTTTGGTCAGCACGCGCTTGGCTTCGGCCCGCGTGCCCGGTCGCTTCCGCACGGCCGCAAACCGCTCCCGGGCCAGCGCCACCGCGGATTGGTGATCAACCACGGGAGCCGGGTAGTCCTTGCCGATGAAGCAACCGCAGCGGTTCTGCATCTCCCAGGGCATGAGATGCGGTTGTGACAACCACGATTCGGGCACGTTGGCCAACTCGGGAATCCAGCGGCGGATAAACACGCCTTTCGGATCCTGATCAAGTGCCTGCTTCGCGGGCGAGTAGATGCGCAGCGTATTGATGCCCGTGGTCCCCGATTGCATTTGGAACTGGCTGAAATGAATGCCCGGCTCGAAATCAAGAAAGTGCCGCCCCAGATAAACAGCCGGCTCACGCCAGTGCAACCACAGGTGGTAAGCCGCAAAGCTCGCCACCATGGCCCTCATGCGAAAGTTCAGCCATCCGGTGGCCCGCACCGCGCGCATGCAGGCATCGACCATCGGATACCCTGTGGTCCCTTCCTGCCAGCGGCGGAAACGCTCTTGGGCTTCCAACGTCGCCGAAAATTCTTCGCGCATGCCGTCGAACGCCCGGGAAAAGTTCTCGAACTCGATGCGCGGTTCGTCTTCCAGCTTCTGCATGAAGTGGCAATGCCAGCGCAGCCGCGCGCCGAAACTGGAGAGTGATCCGAGCCACCGCCGGTCGACCGGCCCGCCGCTGCGTACCAAGGCACGAAGCTCGGCCACCCGGCGGCCCGCCGCTTGGTGGATCGTCCGCATACTGAGGCAGCCAAAAGCAAGATACGGGCTCAAACGCGAGCACCCCTCCCACCCCTCGACCGGACTCGACATGTCCGCCCGGTAGTTCACGCCCCGCTCCTGCAAAAACGAACACATCACCGCACCCGCCTCGTTCATCCCTCCACGTTGAGCTTCGGGCTTGGCACTGGGAGGCAAACCCAAGTCTTCCGGCCCAAGCAAGCCGACCCCGGGAATTCCGCGGGGCACAGCCATTCGCTCCGGTGGGACGAGTGCCGAACGATTCATCCGCTCCGCCCACCGCGCCGACCATCCATCGCGGCTGCGCAGGGAGCGGATAACACCATCCTGACGGAATTGTTGCCAGCGGATACCCCGCTGCGCGGCCCAAGCCGTCACGCGCACATCCCGCCGATAAGTAATCATGTTGCCCGTCTCGGCGTGGGAGAAGAGAGCTTTGACCGGCACCCCCTCCGCCAGGCGATCGAGAACCTCCACCGCTTCGCCGTGGCGCAGGACCAGCACACCCCCGCGCGCGGCCAAGGCCCGACCGAGATCGTCCAGGCATTGGTTGAGGAAGATGAGATGCGACGGATCGAACTCCCCGGCGCAGTAAAGCTCCGGTTCGTAGATAAAAAGGCCGAGCACCGGCCCGTCCGCGGCCGCCTCGGCCAGCGGTTCATGGTCTTCGAGGCGAAGGTCGCGCTTGAACCAAACGAGGTTGACCGGGGTTCCCTTCATGCCGCTTTCCCCTCGTTCTGCCGTCGCCTGTCGCGCCGGCCGGTCCGGCAAGCCTCGCTGCAGTAGCGCACCGCATCCCAGTCACGCTCCCACTTCTTGCGCCAACGGAAAGGACGGCCACAGGCCGCGCAAAGCTTCTCCGGCAAATCCGATTTGGCCACGCCTCTCATGAGAGCCCCTCTGCGCCGGATTTGGCGAGCATCCGCCCGACCTTGTTCCAAAACGGAAAGAAACCGCGGCTCGCATGCGGCAGCAAGACGGAATCCCACCTCCGGCGCAGGCGGCCCAGAGAAATGCCCCGCGTCAAAAGGTCCGCTGGCCATTCCCTGAGTTGGTCGCGCAGCGGACCGACAAACGGCTCCATCAGAAAAACCGACCCGACCCCCTCCGCGACGCATGCTCCAGTCATCGCCTCGGGCGTCCGGCAGACGCGCACCTCACAGCCAAAGTGCGCCGCGGCGCGCCGGGCCGCATCCGCCCGTGCCTGCCCGAGCCACTGCGCACGAGGCTCCGAGGGCGGAGGTTCCGGCTCCGGAACAAACTGCAAGACCACCGCCGGTCGAAGCGGAGCCGCCTGACTTGTTTCGAGGCAAAGGTCCTCGTCATGCAGAATCAGGGCAATGCGCCGCTGTGGGTCAGGCTCCTCGGCCTCGTTTGGAAGTTCCGGCAGCCCGTTTAAGTCATCGACCGTCGGATCGTCGGCCAGACCATCCCGGGCCACCACATGCTCGTCGAGTCCGACGCCTCCCGCCTGCTCAAGCAATTCCGGAGCACAAAACTTGCGGATGTTTTGGGCCGTGGCCAGGTAGGTCTTGCCCCGCGTCTGTTCTCCGGCCACCCACCGCCAGCCCAGCGTATTGCTGGCCGGGTCCGCATCGAGCAAATGACGGAAAAAATGCCGCGCGCCGAGTTCCCAGGGCAACCCGCAATGGTGGATCCAATAGGAAGCCCACCACATGCGCGCATGATTGTGCAGGTAACCGGTCGCGAGCAATTCGCGCGCGAAATGATTCATAATGCCCGAGGGCGAGCGGCCTGCGGCCACTTCGCAGCAAGCCGCGGCAACCTCAGGATCCATGGCGGCATCCGAAGCACCGTAACCGTCCCAGACCCACGGACGCCTTTCCAGCCACCCCTTCCAATAGCCGCGCCACAGCACTTCCTGCAAAAATTTTTCGACCACGCGGAAGGGATATTTCTGCAGTGCCGCCTCCACCACCTCGGCCTCTGTGATCAAGCGGTGCCGTATCGCAGCGGACAGACGCGAGACCTGCGGATGACCCGGCAGGACATGATTGCGCCTGGCCGCATAGTGCGGAGCCTCTTCCAGAAACTCGTCGAGGCGTTGCAGCGCCGACTGCCGGGTGGCGGGAAATTCCATCATGGTTTGAACTACGCGGCAGCCTACGGACCAAGACGCCGACCGGCAGTACAATGCTGGAAAACTTGCTATTCGCCCCCGATCAAGCTACGTAGATCATTATGGCAACTACGTATTCCATCACCGAAGCCCAAGCCAAGTTTCCCGCCGTGGTTCGCGAAGCCGCCGAGCATCCGGTCGTCATCACCCGCCGCGACAAAGTCGTCGGCTACCTCCTCTCGCCGGAACGCTTCGAAGCAATTCTCGAAACCATGGAAATCCTCGCCAACCCGGAAGCGATGAAAGCCATCCGCGATGCGGAGGAAGGCAAAACAAAATATCACCCAATCTCCATCCTCGACGAACCCGGCGATGAAAATTGAGCTGAGCGAACAAGTCTCGACCTTTGTCGGCCGCCAAGCGCCCGACGGACGCAAAGTGCTCCGCCGTGGCCTGCGCCAATTGGCCACCGAGCAAGGCGACATCAAGCAACTCGAGGAACGTCTCCACGGATTTTGCCGTCTGCGCGTCGGACCCTACCGGGTGATTTTCCGCTACATCCTGGCCAACGGAAAACGCGTTATCCGCTGCGAATACGTCGAACGACGTAAAATCGTCTACGAAGCCTACGAAAAAACCATCTCACTGATGCGCGATTGAAGGTGTAACGACACCGGCCGACTATTCCTCCACGGCCAAACCCTTCCCCCCGTAATCGCAAATCCCCCGTTTCTTTGAGGCACGCACGAATTCGAAAAACTGCGCTGCTTCCGGTCCCCAATTCTCCTCGGCCGCGGCCTCCAGGGCCTGTGACACATTCAAGCGCGACAGATAAAGCAGCTTGAAGGCCCGCTTGAGCTGCAAACGCGCCTCGGCGCTAAGTCCGGCGCGCCGCAGTCCGATCGAGTTGAGGCCGACAACCGTGTTCAGCCGCGTCGCCACGGTGTAGGGAGGGACATTTTGGCTGCATGCCGAATCCCCCTGCACCATGGCCAAGCAACCGACCATGACAAACTGGTGAAAGACCGACCCCCCGCCGAGAAATGCGCTGTCGGCCACCTTCACATGACCGGCGAGGAGGACGTTATTGGCCACGATGACACGATGACCGAGAAGGCAGTCGTGGCCCAAGTGACACCCGGTCATGAGAAAATTGTCGTCGCCTACCACGGTGTCCGCATTTTCCAGGGTGGCGCGGTTGATTGTGACATGTTCGCGGATCGTGTTGTTGCGCCCGACCCTCACCCCGGTGTCCTTGCGCTTCACCTTAAATCCCAGATCCTGCGGATTCGCTCCCAGGATCGTCCCGTGCCCGACTTTCGTCCCCTCGCCGAGCACGACGCGGTGTTCTAAAATCACGTGGGCTCCGATCGTGCACCCGCTCCCAATCTCCACGTCCGGACCGATAATCGAAAACGGCCCAACCTGAACATCAGCGGCCAGCTTGGCCCCTTCGGCTACAATCGCGGTGGGATGGATGTTCATGCAGAAGTTGAGAGCAAAGGCAGGGAGCCACGCCTTTTCAGCATCATCCTCTGCTCCACCCTCAATTTTCAACCCTCAACCCTCAACTCAAAGCAACCCGTGCTCTTTGAAGCTGAAGTAAGGAGGGGCTGCGGGGCGCTCGCGGCCGATGATGACATGATCCAGCAAGTGAATTTGCAGCAGATCCGCGGCCTCGCGGATGCGGCGGGTCAAGGCGCGGTCCGCCTCGCTCGGGGTCGGATCGCCCGACGGATGATTGTGCACCAGCACAAAGGCATAAGCCCCGTGGCTGATCGCCGGGCGCAAGATTTCCCGCGGATGGGCCAGGCTTTCGTTGATCGTCCCGAGCGAAACTTCTTCCGCGTGGATCAGCCGGTGCCGCGTGTCGAGCAGCACGACCCGCAGCGACTCCCGGGGCAAATTTTGCAGCAACGGCCCCATGAAAGCGTAAATTTTCTCCGGCGTCCCTAGCGGCTCGCTTTGCGCGTTCTGCCGCGCCAACCGCTTGCCCACTTCGAACCCGGCGGCCATTTCGCATGCCTTGGCCAGACCCACTCCCTTGGCCAACTTTCGCAACTCTTTGACCGTCATCGGGGCCATCCGCGCCAAGGATCCTCCCGCCGCCTTGATCATTTCGTCCCCGACATCCACCGCGGTGCGCCCGGGCGTCCCGGTGCG
Organism: Chthoniobacter flavus; assembly: GCA_945871065.1. Taxonomy (GTDB): domain Bacteria; phylum Verrucomicrobiota; class Verrucomicrobiia; order Chthoniobacterales; family JACTMZ01; genus JACTMZ01. The sequence continues at coordinate 9,687 of CAMBUL010000050.1, forward strand.
CAAAAAAATAGCGAGCAATTCCGCATCGCTCAACGCGTCCGCCCCACGGTGCATCAATTTCTCCCGCGGCCGCTCCTCCTCCGGCCAGTCTTTGATCTTCGGCGTCGCCACGCGCGGAGCATACGCGACCGCAAGGCAACCGCACCAGCTTCACGTCCGGCACTGCAAATGGACCTCTTCAGATCGGTGCATTGGCATGACCGCGCCGGAACGGACCCGACCGACCGTCCTACCGCCGCAGGCCCCGGAAGAACAAATACCCCGCTCCAAGCAGGAGCAAAGCGCCGGTGCCCGGTTCCGGAACGGTCGCGACATAACTCAGGGGAACACCCCCCGGAACATAAATTCCCAACACGCTGTCCCCGACCACCGTGTTGCCGCTGGTTTCAAGGGCCCCGGGGAAGGCGATATCTGTCCAAACCGCCTCCCCGAAGCCTCCACCCGGGAGCACATCCACCGAAGCAAAAAACGCACCGAGCCCGCCTCCAATCATCAGATAATCGCCCGTGAGGTTAAATCCCGTCTCCGTGGCTGTGATGCCGTCGAAATGGGAAATCAACGCGCTGAGCGGCGCGTTGTTGTAGCTGAAGGTCTTGAAGTCTGAAGTCTGCCCGGTGCCGCTATCATAATTGACCAGATACCCCAGATCGAGACCGCCCGATCCCAGCGCGCTTGAACCGCCCGCGATGGTGAAAGACGTCTCCGAGTTCTGCCAGATACCGTACGCGGTGTAGCTGGCGGATCCAGTCGGCGCAAGATTCACCCATGACGAGTTGCTCATGTTATAAATGAAGGCATTTCCCGTGGCCAGGCTGGTGTCATAGTTTCCCACCACCAGACTGCCCATCGTGCTGTGGGCGATGGTGTTCAAGAGAGTGCCGTTGGTCACCAGGGCGGTGGCGTCGATTTGGGTCCAAGCTCCACTTCCGGAGACCGCTCCCTCATAGATCACCCCGTGATCAGCCTCCGGACCGCCCGGCGATTGGGCGTATTGGTAACTGCCCACCACAATGACATTCCCCGCTCCGATGCTGGGCGTGAATTGCGCCGTGTTCGGACCATAAAGCGACGTGCTGGTCACCGTTTGTCCACTGATCACCGGAACCAGCGGCACCCAACTGCCAATCGGCGCATTCGTCACCGCGGCGAGAGACCCGCTGTATAGTGCCCCGCGGGTCGAGCCCTCCGAAGTGTAGCTAGCCGTGATGACCACATCATCGTTGGAAGCGCTGCTGGAACGCACTCCGGTGACCACAATTCCGGGAGCCGGAATGGAAGCATACTCGACGGCCGACAAAGGAACGGCACCGGCCACCAACAGGCTACCTATCATAAGGACAAAGCGTTTTCTCATCCACCGATCGTTGCAGAGTCGACAACCCCGGGTCAACTTCCGCTCTCCAGAGAGGCAGCCAACTAGATTGAAGACGAAGACCCAAGCCGGCCTTCTTCCCCTACCCCGCCACCCGCCGGATCAAAGCCTGCAAATACTCCGCCACTCCACGCAAGCCGCTGGTGAACCGGTTTTCGTCCAGCGCATCCAGCCCCTCCAACGCTTCCTCCACCAATTGGTTGGCGGCCTGAGCGGTCTGCTGCAGCGCCCCGCGTTCCATTAGCATGGAGACAATCTTCTCTGCCTCCACCTCGTCACCTCCGAGCAACAAGGCACTTACCTTATCGTGATCCCCACTCCGTCGGGCCGACTGCAAAAGAAAAATCAAGGGCAAGGTCAGCTTCCCCTTGCGCAAATCGCTCCCCAGAGTTTTTCCGATTTCCTCCTCGGTCCCGACCAAATCGAGACAGTCGTCATAAACTTGGTAAGCCGTCCCGAGCTTGAGCCCGAATTGCTTCAGCGCCCCGATCCGTTCCGGCGTCGTCTCGCTCAAAAATGCCCCCAGTTCCGCCGACGCGGCGAAAAGCGCCCCGGTCTTCATCTCGACAATCTTGTAGTAGTCCGGCACCGACAAATTCAAATCGAACCGCCGCTGGGTCTGGATGATTTCCCCGGTGCAAACTTCCGCCGCCGCATCGGCGATACGCCGCACCACTTCGGTCTCGGAAAAGTTGGTCGCCAACCTCATGGCATGCGCGAGCAGCGCATCACCCAGGAGCACGCTGATCGCATTGCCCCACTTGGCATTGACCGTCGGTTGTTCCCGGCGCAAATCCGCGCCGTCCATGATGTCGTCATGGACCAAGGTGGCGATGTGGATTAGTTCGATGATCACGGCCAGATCGACATGGCTCGAGGTGATCTTGCCCGTGGACCCGCCGGCCAGCAGGGCGAGGGCCGGACGCAAGCGCTTGCCGGACGAATTGCAAACGTAACCAACATAGCCCTCCATCGCCGGATCAAAGGCCCGCGCCTGAGCCCGGATCCGTTCCTCCACGCTGTAAAGATGCGTGTTGATCAGCTCAAACGTCTTCTTGAAACGCGCCAAGGCGACCGGATCGATGGGCACTTTGTGAATCTTGGCTTGGTTCATTGTCGTGTATTACGTCCCGGAAAAAAAATCAGATCCTCCACTCAGCGCGCCTGGCGCTGCAAAATCGCCCGGAGAATTCCCAGCGGCAGTGCCACGGCCAAGCCCATGAACAAGGCGACTTTCCAGCCGGGAATGACCCGTGCCTTGTCCGCCGCCACGGCAACCAGCGCCTGGCGCACCACTGACTCCACCGGCACAAGCAATTCGTCCGGCGAACTCCATTCCGGCTCACCCGTGCCCCGCGAAGCCACCCGGCCGAACTCGGTCTCCACCGGACCAGGCAACACCGCCGTCACGGTGATCCCCGTATCGCGCAACTCCATGCGCAAACCATCACTGAAGCTGTTCACATAGGCCTTGGTCGCCGCGTAAACCGACATGTGCGGCAACGGAATCAATCCCGCAATGGAACTCACGTTGAGGATGGCCCCGCGCCCGCCCTCGAGCAGCATGGGGAGCAAATGATGGGTCAACCGGGTCAAGGCCACGATATTCACTTCCAGCATGGAGTAAATTTTAGCCCAGTCCCCGGTGGCGAAGGGCCCGCGGTCACCCATCCCCGCATTGTTGACCAAAAAATTGACCCGGATCTTTTCCTTGACCAGCCACTCCGCGAAATCGCGGTTCTGGTTTTCCCGCGTGATATCCATGACATAAACAAAGACCCGCAGCCCCGGATACCGCGCCGCCAATTCGGCCTTCATTTCGTCCAAACACTCCGCCCGCCGGGCGACCAAGACCAAAGTGCCGGCCACTGGCGCCAGTTGCCGGGCGAACTCTGCACCCAGCCCCGACGACGCCCCGGTAATCAAAGCCGTGCAACCTTCGAAAAATCGCATATTGTGCGGAAATGATAGTCCAGCAGCTCGAAAATCAAAGCCCCTTCACGACCAAAGACGGCTCCACCATTCGCAGCATCCTCGACCGCACCAATGCGCCCGTGGAAAAGCACAGTCTGGCCGAGGCCACCATGACTCCTGGCCAGGCCACCGAACGCCACCACCACAAACTCTGCGAGGAATTTTACTTCCTCCTTGAGGGCACGGCCCTCATGGACGTTGATGGCGAAACCCGTGAGGTCGGCCCCGGCGATGCCATCCTCATTCCCGCCGGCGCCCGCCACCAGATCACCGCACGGTCAAAACTCCGCTTCCTCTGCTCCTGCTCCCCATTTTACGACCATGCGGACGTCTACTTCGATTAACTCCCTCCCACGGTGGGGCCGGCCGCCGGGCGACCAACCGCTCGCCATCCTCACTCCTTCAATCGCGAGTCCAGCACCAACGTGACTGGACCGTCCTTGACCAACGCCACCTCCATCATCGCCCCGAATTCCCCCGTGGCCACCCGTCGGCCGAGCAGTTCCTCCGTCTTCCGTACAAAAAGCGGCCTTCGATCAATCCGGTGACACAACCCTCGCCCGTCACCGAGGCCTCCCAAAACTACTCCACCAACCCGCGCTCAATCTCCCCCACCGTCCGCACCCCGCACAACGCCATGGCCAGATCGAACTCCGCCTTGAGCAACTCCAACACGCGATACGCCCCGTCTTCCCCATCCACCGCCAACCCCCACAAAATCGGCCGCCCCACCAGCACCGCACGCGCACCCAGCGCCAGCGCTTTAACCACATCCGTCCCCCGCCGAACACCACCATCGAGCAGCACCGGCACCTGACCCGCAACGGCCTCCACCACTCCCGGCAACGCATCGATCGTCGCCGGTGACGAGTCCAACTGGCGTCCACCGTGGTTGGAAACGATCACCCCCGCCGCCCCGTGTTCCACCGCGGCCCGCGCATCGTCGGGATGCACGACACCTTTGAGCACAACCGGCAGCTTTGTCTGTCCGCGCAACCATTCGAGATCCTTCCACGTCAACGACGCATCAAGCATCGTCGCCGCATACGCCGCCAAACCGGAACCGGCCAAATCGTGGGGAAAGTTCTGCTTCGCGTGCGCCGCGAGATTCGCCACGGTCAACCCGTCCGGCAGCGTGAAATTATTGCGCACATCCGCCTCACGCCGTCCCCACACCGCCGTGTCGACGGTGAGCACCAGCGCCCGGCACCCCGCCGCCTCGGCCCGCCGCACCAGATCCAGCGTCGCCCCGCGATCCTTGTAAATGTAGAGCTGGAACCACGTCGGACCGGTCGCCGCAGCGGTCACCTCTTCAATCACGGTCGTGGCCAGCGTGCTCATCACCATGATCGTCCCCGCCCGCCCCGCCGCCCGCGCCGTGGCGCACTCACCCTCGTCGCATGCCATCCGTTGAAACGCCGTCGGCGCCACCATCACCGGAAGAGAAATCCGCTCCCCGAGCAACTCGACCGAAGTATCCCGCACCGCCACATCGCGCAGCACACGATGATACAACGCCAACCTCCCGTAAGCCTCGCGGTTGGCCCGCAAGGTGACCTCATCATTGGCCCCGCCCGCATAATAATCGTAAGCCTCCCGCCGCAGCTTGGCCCGCGCCGCCTCCTCATATTCCGCCAAATTGATCAGGGTCATTCCCGTCAACCTGCACCTGCGACCGCCCCGCGGCAAGAACGAGGCGCGTTGCTGTCTTTACGCGGGACTTTATCCCCGCTAAGCCGCATTTGTCGTCATGGCCAGAAACCCGTCCAGCCGGAGAAATTTGTACATCGGCACGGGCGAAGGAATTCTCGCCATGCCTTGGGCTTTTATTTCCGTTCCCGGCAACTTCATCCTCGCCGCTCTCCTCACCCAGTTCTACGGACTGGATAAAATATCCTACGGTTTGATCGTCTCGTTGCCGGCGTGGACCAATGCCGTGCAGATTATTGTCATTCCGTGGCTGGCCCGCTTCCTCACGCCGAAAGACCTCACCCTCGGCATGAGCTGGTTCAACATCGGCCTGTGGACCGTACTGGCCGCCGCCCTCCCGTATCTTCCCACCGGCGAGGCATCCGGCGTGGCCAATTTGTTTTTGATTTTTTTCCTCTTGGCCAGCGTCAGCCAGTCCTTTCTGGGTGTTGGCTGGACCTCATGGGTCAAAGACTGGGTACCAACCCGCTTGCGTGGGCAATACTTCGGCCAGCGCAACCGCTGGCTCAGCGTCTCGACCGTCCTGTTCTTGCTGCTGGCGCTGGCGCTTTTTGAGCTCAACGAACACGCACTCTGGCCGTACCAGGTTCTCCTCGGCATGGGCGTGGCCATGCGCTGTGGCGGACTCGTCTGGCAGCATGCGATCCACACTCCGGCCGATCACCTCGACGTGCTCGACCGCAGCTGGGTCTCCCACCTGCGCGAGAATCTCGCCTCGCGGAATCTCGTGATCTTCATTGTCTTCTCGGCCTGGACGAGTTTCTGGCTCGGCTTCGTCGGGCCGTTCATACCTGTCTTCAGCTTCGAGGAACTCGGCTTTGAACCCGGTTCGTTCAGCGTTTTGGTCATCTTGGCCACGGTCTCCGGCATCTTCGGCTGGTGGTTTTGGGGCACACAGGTCGATCGGCACGGCTGCGTTCCCGTCCTTATTGCCGGGCTGTTCTTTTGGGAAATTTCATCTTACGTCTGGGTCTTTGTCAGTCGCGAAACGGTCTGGATGCTTTATCCGCTTTGGGTGGTCGGCGGTTTCTTTTCCACCGCCTACATTGCGGCGAGCTTCAACCTTTTGCTCAAACTGGTTCCTCCGGGCACGAAACTCGCCGGGATCAGCCTGCACCTTGCCGTGACTTCGATCGCCGCCGCCGCCGCACCAATGTTGGCCGGACTCCTCCTGGCTCATTTCATTGAAGCCGGCACCGGTCTCCTTGCCTATCGGGTTGGTTTCGCGGTCAAATCCACCGCGGTGCTCGCCGGCCTGCTCCTTCTGCGCGGACTGCGTGAGCCGCAACGCTCCGTTCGCACCTCCCTGCCCGGCGCCTTCCGCACGATGCGCCAACTCCTCGCCGCCCAAGGCACCAGCTTCTTCGCCAGCATGAATCTGCAGAACTTACGCAACAATCCACGCCAGCCTAAACCTCGTGACGATGCCTGAAAAACGCCAAGTCACTTTTGAGCACCTCACCCGCGGAGCGCGGCATTTTGTCTGGGACGGCCACGACGGCGCGGCCTTCCCCGGGCTGGTCTGGGAGGCAGCCGACACCAAAACTCAGGAGCATGTCCTCTGCCTCCACGGCCTGAGCGGCGCCGCGGCGGATTTCGGTCCGCTCGCCCGCCACCTCTCCGCCGCAGGGTGCACCGTCTGGGCGATTAATCTGCGCGGTCAAGGCAACGACCCCGATCACCGTCGGCGCGGGCACTTCCTCGACCCGCAGGAATGGCGGGCCGACCTGGCCAACTTCACCCGCGAATTTTTCGCCGGCACACCCTTTCATCTCGTCGGCGAAAGCATGGGGGCGCTCGTCGCCGTCGATGCCGTGTGCAACGGCACCCTCCACCCGCGCCGCCTTGTGCTCTCCGTCCCCGTGACCGAAATCCGCGCCCCGGTGCCCACGTGGGTCATCGACCTCCTGCGGCAAGCCTGTTGCCTCGCCCCGCGGGTCAAACTCGGCCCCATGCGCTTCGTCCACGGCAAAACCTCCATCCCCCGCCTCACCGCCGACGACGAATACATGGCCTACCTCGACAACATCCCGCACCGCGTGCGCGGTTTCACCATCGACTTTCTCACCCGCTTCCACCACCTCATGCAGTCGGCGCAACAAGCGGCCGGCCGCCTCGAAGTGCCCACGCTCATGCTTGCCGCCGGCCGCGATGTTTTCATCAGGGCGGACCAAAGCCGCGCCTTCTTCGATCGCATCGCCGCCGCCGAAAAAGAATACGTCCTCTACCCCGACAGCCATCACCTCCTCTGGCACGACATCAACACCGACGACGTCCTCGCCCGCATCACCCGCTGGATCACGGAGGACCGCGCATGAAAAATGGCGCGGGTATCTTGGCCCTGACGCCCAGTCATTATCGGCAAGATGCCGATGCCACACTTTCACTCAAGTTTCCCACTCAAGTCTCATCCCTCCTGCTCCCATCCCACCTCCTCCCATGAACCCCGAAGCCGACCGCCTCGCTAAAAGCCCCGCACCACAAGACCCGTGGCGCGCATGGGGCCCTTATGTTTCCTCGCGCCAATGGGGCACCGTGCGGGAGGACTACAGCAAGGACGGTGACGCATGGACCTATTTCCCCCACGAACACGCCCGCAGCCGGGCCTACCGCTGGGGCGAGGACGGCATCTTTGGGCTGTGTGACCGCGAGCAACGTCTGTGCTTCTCCCCCGCGTTCTGGAACGGCGCCGACCCCATCCTCAAAGAACGCTTCTTCGGTCTCACCGGTCCGCAAGGCAACCACGGCGAGGACGTGAAGGAGGAATACTGGTATCTCGAAGCCGCGCCCACCGCCTCGTGGCTGCGAGCCCTCTACCGTTACCCGCAACGCGCTTTTCCCTACGAACAACTCGTCGCCGAAAATGCCAAACGCGGCCCCCTCGATCTGGAATACGAATTACGCGACACCGGGGTCTTCGCCCAGAACCGCTTCTTCGACATTGAGGTCGCTTACGCGAAAGTGGCGCCGGACGACATCCTCATCCGCCTCACCGCAAAAAATTGCGGACCCGACCCCGCCCCGCTCTGGATCCTCCCGACCTTGTGGTTCCGCAACCGCTGGACGTGGGATTCCGCGCGACCGAAGACCACCAGCCTCGGCACTTCCTCCGCCGCGCTCCTCACCGCCCGGGACGAATCGCTCGG
>CAMBUL010000051.1 GCA_945871065.1 Chthoniobacter flavus
ACGAGGAGGGAGAGGATGTTATTCATGGGCATGGAGGAGGAATTGATTCAGTTGGCGGCAAGTTCCCAACGCACGACGTTGGTGTCGAAAGCACGATCGACCGGGACGACCTCGGCATGGCCGTCGGCGAAGCCGATGATGCCGGCGCCGTTGTGGCGGCCGATGAAACGACGGTCGCGGACTTTCGGCTGGCCGAGGTCGGACCCCGCCCCGCCCTGCGGCAGGAGGGCTTTCTCGTCGGGCAAACCGGCTTCGGCAAAGAGCGCCGTGCGTGCGGGATGGGCGATCTGGTGCAGACGAATCCGCGTGCGCGTGTTGTCCATCAACTGCGAGTTGATACCGTAGGCGAAATAGGCGCTGGAGCCGGTGCGGTCCGGGTATTTCGCGCCCTTGACGAAAAACAACGACTCCGGGCCGTGGAAGGTTAAGCGGTCGTGGTCGCGGGCCGGTTTCAAGCCGGCCAGCGGCGGCAGCACATTATACCACGCGTTGGTCGCGGACTTCAGGCGGCTGAACGGCTGCACCCCCTCGCCGCCTTCTTCCGGAAGCATACCATTTTGGTCGGCCGCGTAGGTCACGGCCAGCGTGCTGATTTGCTTGATGCTGTTGAGGGCCGAGGCCCTTTGCGAAGACGACACAGCGCCGCCCACCGCGGGGAAGGCCAACGCAGCAAGAACGGCAAGGATGGCGATGACGACGAGGAGTTCGATCAGGGTGAAGGCGCGGGTTCGGTTTTTCATGTGCGGATGATGGATGGGACGGCATTCCGAGAGGCGGAAAGGGGCGGCACGAGAGTCTCGACTTCGATGATCCAAGTGTCCTGGGTGCGCGCAGCGCGGGGAAAGGGAACCACCGTCGGCTCCCCTTCACCCCGCCGGAGGCGGAGTTCGGGGACGAGAAAGTCGTTGTCGGAGGAAAGCAACAGACGCACGCGGTCGCCGTCGATCGCGGCCAGGGCGATACCCTCCCATTTGGCGGGCATTTCCGTGCGCGGCAGACCGTGCGCCGCGGTGTCGAGGGCGGCGAGGTTGAAAAGAACAGTGCGCTGGACCGGCGCGGCGCCGGAAACATCAGCTCGCCCGAGCAGGTTGTCCGCCCGGCGCAGATCGAGCAGCACGACGGCTTTCCAGCGGGCCGGCGGATGTTCGTCCGAGCCATCGGCACCGAAATTGTCACGCTCGAGAGCGAGCAACCGTCCATCAGGCAACGCGGCGAGGGAACTCACCACCAGATGGCGCGTCTTGATTTTCTTTCCGGCGGGAGTCGAGGCGTCTAGTTCCACCGCATCGGCCAGAGGCAGGAGATAAATCGCCGCCACATCCGCCGACTCGGTGTCATAAACAACCAGAAGGGTGGAACCGGCCTCGCGTCCGCCATCCTGCACCAGGCCGCTTTGCAGCACGGTCGCAAGGTTCCCGTCGGGCAGGAGGGCCAGACCCTCGAAGCCGCGGTTCGGTTCGCGGCCCGCGACAAGCGCGTCCTTTTCATCCGCGGCGAAATCCGGCCCGGAGGAGCCCCGCGGGATGAAGCCCGCAGGCGTGGGAAAGCGCCGTACGAACTTCCCGGCGGCGTCGAATTCGCGCACAGACGGCTGGTATTCCTCGGCGATGAAAAAATGGCCGTTGTCCGCCACAGCGAGTCCTTCAGGATCATGACACATCCGTCCGTCAATACGCTGAGGCGGCTCGGCCGCGGGCACATCGGGGAACAGTCCGGTGAAGGCGCGGCCGTTGGAGTCGCGCAAGACCAGGGTTCGGGCCAGCTGCATGTCGAGCTTGGACCCGCTATGTGTTATAGTGAAAAACTGCAGGCGCGGGCGGTAATCAATGGTGCCGTCCCCTGCCCCACGATCGCTGAGCATGGCGATTTCCCCGGAGGGCATCACTTCGATGGCGGAACCGATGCCGCCGATCGTCTCGCCTTCGGCGTCGCACGCATCGGCTGCGATGCGCCCAGCGGCGAGCAGAAGGGTGGAGGGTTCCGCCCCGGACACAGTGACCGCCGCCGATAGAATCAGAATGGTGCAGAGACGTTTCACTGCGGAGCCATTTATGAGTCCACTCCCGCACCCGCGCAAAGGCAGCAGATGTGAATTTTCTGTCACAATTCGGCGTGCGACCGGCGGCGCCACCTCTACCCAACCAGTGCCGGACACCGCGCTACAGCCAGCGAAAAATGGTCACGATTGGTCCGCGTTCCGGAGCCGTCCGGGCCCAGCCAACTCGCCGGTGGGAGTCAAAGGACGCTCTTCGTTGCCTTCTGTTCACGCCGGCCGGACAACCACCGCGCTAATACCACCAATCGCGTTCGCCGGATTTTTTGGCCGGCTTGGGCGTGGTGGTTCGGGGGGATTCGTCGGAGCCGGGTTTGTCGAGCAGGTGGGCGGGAATTTCGGCGATGAAACGCGAACGGCGTTGGAAGGGCTCGCCGTAGCCGCCGCCAAGGCGGATCTGAGGGTAACAAAGCTGCAGGTGGTCGCGTCCGCGCGTGATGGCCACGTAGAACAGACGACGCTCTTCCTCGAGGGCGTCAGGTTTTTCCAGCGAGCGGGAACCGGGAAACATTCCTTCGCTCAGCCAGATGACGAAGACCGCGCGCCACTCGAGGCCTTTCGCTTGGTGGACGGAGGAGAGGACGACGCGGTCTGTCTCGGTGTCCCGGCGCGATCCGGCGCCGTCGACATTGGTCAGGAGGGCGAGTTGCGCGAGGAATTCTTCGGTCGAGGTGAATTGCCGGGAGTAACCGGCGAGGGTACGCAAATCCTCCCGCCGGTTTTCGAAATTGGCGAACTCCGCCTTCATGTAATCCTCGTAGAAGGCCTCCATGATGGACTCGATGGCGCGATCCGGCGCGATGGGCTTCCGTTCCGGCGCGATTTCGTCGAGCGTGGCGGCCAACTGCTCCCAGATTTTCGCGGCCCGCACCGGCGGCTTGGCCATGCGGAGAACTTCGCCGAAGGGCGCGGCCGATTCGACCCCGGCCCGGACCACCGACCACAGGGTGTCGGCCGTTTTCTCCCCCACCCCGGGCAGCAAACGGACCATGCGGCGGAAGGCGGTTTCGTCGGACGGATTGACCGCGAACTTCAAAAAGGCGGCGACGTCTTTGACATGCGCCTGCTCGAAGAAGCGCAGCCCGCTGGTCACTTCAAAGGGAATCCCGCGGCGGGTTAGCTCGAGCTGGATTTCCATCGAATGAAAATGGGCGCGGTAAAGCACGGCCATCTCGCGGAACTCGAGGCCTTGGCGGTTGAGTTCGAGGATCTGCTGCGCAATGTAAGCGGCTTGGTCGTTGTTGGTCGGCAATTCGGCGAGCACGGGGCGCCCGCCCGCCTTGCGCCAGGCAACGAGGTTTTTTTCGAATTGCCGCAGGTTGCCGCGGATGGCGGCATTGGCCACTTCGAGAATCCCGGGGACACTGCGGTAATTTGTCTCGATCCGGTAAGTCTGCGCCCCGGCGTAGCGTTTGGGGAAATTGAGGATATTTTCGAAATTGGCGCCACGCCACGAATAGATCGATTGCGCGTCGTCGCCGACGACCATGACATTGCCGTGTTTCGAACCGAGGAGATCGACCAGATCGGCCTGCACGAGGTTGGTGTCCTGATATTCGTCGACCAGCACATGGCGAAATTGGTGGCGGTAATGCTCGCCGACCTCGGGGTGCTCGCGCAGGAGCTGGTTGGTGCGGATGAGGAGGTCGTCGAAATCCATCGCATTGGCCGCGACTTTGCGCCGTTCGTAAGCGGCACGGACGGAGGCAATAGTCTCGGCCATGCCGTCGAAGTAGCCGAAGCGGTCGTGCACAACTTGCTCGAGCGGCTCGCCGGTATTCGAGGAGAGGGAGAACAACTCGGCGAGGACATCCGGCTTGGGGAAACGTTTGTCACGCGGCACGCCGGCATCGTTGGCCACACTCTTGAGTAAATCGGACTGGTCCTCGCGGTCGAGAATGCTGAAGCCGGGGCGGAAGCCGATCGTTTCGGCATGGCGGCGGAGGATGCGGTTGCCGATCGAGTGAAAGGTGCCGCCCCAGATGCCGTCGGCATCCGGACCGAGCAATTCGGTGACCCGGCCGGTCATTTCCCGCGCGGCTTTGTTGGTGAAAGTGAGGAGGAGGATTTCCCAGGGCTTGATCCCGTTCTCGAGCAGCCAGGCCACACGGTAGATGAGGGTGCGCGTCTTGCCGCTGCCCGCCCCGGCAATGACGAGGGCGCCGCCGCCCGGGGAGGTCACGGCGGAGAGTTGTTGCTCGTTCAACTCGGCCGTGTAGTCGATGCGGGTGCCGGGGGACGGCGCGACGAGGCCGTTCAAAGTCGCAGCCCCCATTCCAACAACCGCTTGGAATCGGCGTAGACGTTGGCTTTGTTGCTGCCGAGGATGACGGCAATGATATCTCGCCCGTTGTTATGTCCGCTCGAGACGAGGCAATGCCCGGCGGCATTGGTATACCCGGTTTTCATCCCATTGCACCAAGGAGCCTGGTGGAGGATGCGGTTGGTGTTGACCAGTTGGCGCACGCGACCGTCGGAGTAATGAAATTCGGCCCGCGGGGTGGCCACGAATTTGCGGATGACCGGATTAGCGTAGGCGTTGCGCGCAATGATCGCGATGTCGCGCGCGGTGGAGAATTGTCCTTCGGCCGGCAGGCCATTGGGGTTCATGAAGCGCGAGGTGCGCGCCCCCATGGCGCGGGCCCGGCGGTTCATCTTCGCCACGAATTCATCCGTGCTGCCGGCATTGTCGCGGGCCAAGGCGAGGGCGACATCATTGGGGCTTTTGATCAACAGGGCCTGGAGCAATTCGTAGCGCGAATAAGTCTGGCCGGCCTTCAGGTAAAGTTTGGTCGGCGCGGCGGCGGTGTCCTCGGGCTTGATCGTGACCGTGTCCTCAAGGTTGCCCTCCTCGGCGATGATCAAGGCCGTGAGGAGTTTTTGCGTGCTGGCCACGGCGCGGGGCTCGCGCGAATTGCGGTGGCCGAGGACGCGGCCGGTCTGGACATCAACCACGATGAAGGCTTTGCCATGCACTGCCGGCGGGGTGGCCGCGGCGTGGATCGTCTGGCCGCAAAGGCAGGCGATGGCACAGGCAAGAAGGAGACGCATGGGACCGCACACCATGCCCCTTTTCCTCGGGCAAATCAACCGGCGGCCTTCGCGGAGCGGAGGACGAGGCTCACTTCAGGGCTTTTTCGATGAGCCGATCCGGAGCGGCACCCAGTTCGAGGGCTTTCTGATAATGGCGGCGCGCCAGTTCCACGGCCGGCGGGTCGCGCTCAAGACAGAAAACGGCAAGGTTGAAATGCGCATCGGCGTAGTCCGGTTGCAATTCGACAGAGCGACGCAATTCGGATTCCGCGGCATCGAACCAGCGGTTGCGGCCCGCGGCCACCCCGAGGTAGTTGCGCGCCACCGCGTCATTGGGGTCCTGCGCCACGGCTTGCGCGATCGCCGCGAGAGAGTGCATTGGCTCATCGCGCTCCAGATAGATGATGCCGAGGTTGAGCCAGGCTGTCGCGTTATCAGGCTGGATCTGGAGCGAACGGCGCAGAAGACGTTCCCCTTCCTTGCTGTTGCCCAACCGGTATTCGGTCGAACCAAGATTGACCAGGGCGGGCAGGTTGTCGGGTTCGATTTTGAGCACGCGAAGGTAGGCCTCGCGCGCGCCCTCAAAATTACCGGAGCGGAACGCTTCGATGCCTTCGGCACCAATTTTTTCCGCGATCGTGGTCTGCACGGGAGGTTTTGCCTCGTGGGGAATGGTGACCGGCACGAGTGCGGGGGCCGCTGCAGTGGCCATTGCGGGGCCCGGCCCACGCGCGGGCGGGCGGCCGGCCTCTGCGGTCTCCCCGGCGGAGGATAAGGCGGCCAGCGAGAGGGCGAACGCGGCAACAAGGACGTATTCAGTCTTCCGCATCGCCACCGCCCAATTCCCGCGCACGGAGGGTGGCCGCGCACACCGCGTCCATCACCGCGGCACGCACACCACCTCGCTCCAACTCGGCCAGACCGGCGATGGTGGTCCCGCCGGGGCTGGTCACCATCTCGCGCAAGAGGGCCGGATGCATCATGGTCTCCGCGGCCATGCCGGCGGCGCCGGCCACGGTTTGCACGGCCAAATTGGTGGCGAGGTCGCGAGGCAAGCCCATCTGCACCCCGCCGTCGGAAAGGGCCTCGATAAAAAGATAAACGTAAGCCGGCCCGCTCCCGCTCAACCCGGTGACGGCATCGAGCAAGGGCTCCTTGACCCGGAAGGCGCGGCCGACCGAAGTGAAAATTTCTTCCACCGCGGCAACATCTTGGTCCGTCACCCCGGCGCCCGTGGCATAAGCGGAGGCGCCCTTTTGCACGAGGGCGGCCGTGTTGGGCATGACGCGCACCACACGGCACTCCAGGCCCGCTGCCTCCTGCAAGGAATCAATGGTGACGCCGGCCACGATGGAGACAAGCAGCTTGCCGGCCAAATCCGCCGAGGCTGCGGTCAAGGCAGGCAGCGCGTCCTCGGGTTTGACGCACAAGAGAACGATATCGGAAGCCGCTGCGACCTCGCGATTACTACGGGCCACGCGAATGCCGCTTTCCGTGCCGAGAACTTCAGCCGGCTCGGAGAGCTTGTCGTGCACGACGACTTCCGAGGGCTCGCATACTTTGGCCGCCAAAACGCCTTGAATGAGAGCAGAGGCCATTTTTCCGCAACCGATGAATCCGATTTTCATAAAAATGAGCGTAGGAGAGCCCAACGCCCGGGCAAGCGGAAAGCGCACGCGCCAACGCGGCCTGGCTGGCCCCGCGACGTGGAATCGTCTAAGTTGCCGACTACTTGCATCCCTACCTCCTTCTGCCCCTGGCCGCGGCCGTGCTCTACGCCGCTGCTGCGCTCTGCCTGAAAATCGCCCTCGGGCGTGGCGTGACCACCTGGTCAGTCCTGTTTTTCAGTAACCTCGGTCTTGGCCTCTTTTTTGCCCCTCTGCTTCTGGCCGGTCCATCCGGGTGGAATGCCGGCGCTGCCGTCTGGGCCCTCGCTTCGGGGGTGCTCTTTTTTCTCGGGCAGGTCGGGACCTTCCGTTCGCTGCAAAGCGGCGATGTGTCCGTGGCCACGCCGGCCTTGGCGTCCAAGGTGGTATTTGTCGCGCTGCTCAGTTTGCTCGTGCCCGGCAACCGGCCCGATCCCGACCTCTGGCTGGCGGTGGTCCTGACCATGGCCGGGATGATTCTGCTCCATCGCGGACCGAAAGTCAGCGCCTCGCGTCCCCTCATCACATTAGCCTGGGCGCTGTTTGCCGCGCTGAGTTTCGCCGCGGCCGACATCATAGTGCAAGTCGGCGCGCCGGTGGCCGGCTTCACGCTCTTCATGCCCGTGATGTTCGGCACGGTGGCCTTACTTTCGCTACCCTTATTGTGGCCGCACATTCTACGCCCGCCGCAGCGCGTGGTCGCACCGGGTGCGCACCGTTGGTTGATGGTCGGCGTGCTTCTGCTCGGATTGCAGGCCACCGGCATGGCCTCAGCCATCGGACTCTTCGGCGATGCCACGGCGGCCAATGTCGTCTACAGTTCGCGCGGCTTGTGGAGTTTGCTGCTCCTCGCCGTGGTGGCCCGCCGTTTGGGCATCACGGATAGCGTATTCCACCGCAGCACGCTTGCCCTGCGGGCCGTCGGATGCGTGCTCATCCTCGGAGCGGTGGCCTTGGTCTTGTTCTGAGGAGAATCGTACGATCCCTATCGCGCGCGGAGAGCGCAATCCACCTTACTCAGCCGCCCGCCGTGCCAACCCGGCGACCGACGGCGCAGACCACCAGACAGGCAGAGCACGGCCCATCCATTGCCGGAGTTCGCGGCGCGGAACTTTGGCCGGCGTGATCACGGACGCAGGCTGAGCTTCGGTCAGAAGCAAAGTGCGCCAACCGAGCAGAGCGGGCAGCAGGGTGGCATAACGCAGCCGTCCGGAACGCAACGCGGCGCAGTAGTCCGCACCGTCCTGCAGCCATCGGCGAGCCTGCTCCGTCCAAGGTCCGACCTCTCCCGGTCGGACATAAACGCGGCCGAGCGCCGCATCCATGCGCCGGTCACGCAGGATGTTCACTAACTGCAGACCCTGACCGTAGTGACGAGCGCGCGCCCCCATGACTTGAGGTGGCTCGTTGGCAAAATCTTGCAAGCGCGCCGCGCACAGATCGGTCCAGAATTCCCCCACGCTCCCCGCCACGAGGTAGGTGTAGCGCTCGAGTTCCTCACCGGTCAGTGGTGCGGCCTCCGGGGAAAATCTCTCCAAGTCGAAGATCTGCCCTTCCAAAATACAACCCATCATCGTGATCATTGGCCGGCGCGCCGCTTCGTCGCGCTCTCCCATCCGCCGCCACAGGTCCGGCAAAGCGAGCAGCAAACTCCGCTCGGCCGCCTCGCGGTGTTGCCCGGCCCACGCGGCAGCATCGTAGCCGGCGATCTCCGCTCGGCCCAAAGATTCGCGCAAAGCGCGCAGCAAGTGCAGTCTTTCGCCCTCCGGCGCCGTTGCGGTGTCGGCCACGGTGTCCGTCGCCCGGGCCAGCAGGTAAGCCAGCGAAATGTCATCGCGCACCGCCCGCGGCAGGAGACGAATGGTCAGGTGGAATGAGCGCGAAGTGCGGCGGAGGATTTCCTTCTCGTTCATAAGCGCGGACCGACACGGAGCAAGCGAATCCGTTCGCGGGCGGCCGTGCCGAGGCCGAGCGCTTCGGCGGAGGTTGTCCAATGGATGTCTTTACCCAGCGGCGGTAATCCGCCTTTGCCCCGGAAGCGATCGAGCAACTCGAGGCCCAGCGCATCAAGGGCCACCGGATCGCGCGAAGCGTAAATCCCGCCGTACTGCGCCGTATATTGGGGTTCGGGAAAAGGACCGCCCCCGTACTGCGGGCGCAGGGCATCGAGGATAGTCAGCACGACTTTTCCTCCGATCCGCTCATCGGCATAAATCTCGGGCAGGAATGGATCCCCGAAGTGGGGAGGACGGGCCAAGCGGCGCCAATTGTCGAGATTGTCCAAGACCATTCCGGATAGCGCGCCGTTCACCCCGGAAGACAAATGGTCGGTCAAGGCCGGCAAATGAACCACCTTGTCGACCATGCCGAGCACCACGGAAAGATGGCTCTTGCTCGCGGTCTGACTGGCGGAGGGTGACGGGTCGAAATCGCGGTCGCCGATGATCAGCTTGCCCATGACCGCGGCCGTGACCGTCTGCTTGGGGTCGTAACCGCCCACGCGGTCGGTCGCGACGACGGTGAACCGTTGCCCCAGAGTGCCGTAGCCCGCGCGTTTGATGTCATCCCACTCGCGGTCCCAGATCATGATACGCGAGGGCGCGACTCCCGCCGCGACCAACCCCTCGGCCACCGCGGCAACCACCGCCGGATGGGTCGAAGAAACCGGGGCGCCGGAAGCGGACACTTTGAGTCCAACGCGGTCCTTCGGCCGCACAAAAACACGCCATGCGTCGCCGATATTGTCACGTCCGGCGGCCGCCATGACCAAGCTGTCAACCATGCTGCGCACGGCTGAGGCTTCGAACTTTCCGCCTCGGATCTCCCGAGGGTATTCGGCGAGAAAAACCGTACCCATGGGCGGCAAAGACGGCGGCAGGACCACTTCCTCCCCGCGGATTGGCGTGGCGGCGGCCAGCAAAGAGACTAGGAGGAAAAGAAATTTCACCAGGCGACGACAGCCATTGCCCCTTGGGAAATGGCGGCAGCTTCTTCTTCGGTTATCCAACGTTCCTCGTAACCCGGGCCCCACGTGTCGGAGATGGCGATTTCCCCGGTTTCCGCATTGAAACCCGTGACCAGGCAGACGTGACCGTCCCCCGCGCCGCGGGCCAGTTGACGGGCCGCGCGGCGCGCCCCCTGCAACGACTCCTTCCATTGCACCCAATCGTCGACCTCGGCCCGCTCGCGCGTGCGCCGGTTGATCAAGTCGTCAACCGACGACGAGGTGTCGATGGCCCACAAAACCGGAATGCCGGACTCGATCCAGGAAGCAACCGTGCGGCCGGCCGGCCGGCCGGAAACCGTGACCACGCGCCGTCCGTGCCGCTGCGCGGTCTGGCGGACGGCCGCCACCGCGTCGGCCACCGAAGTTCCTCCGCCCGGCCCCGTATTGGCCGCCATGGCGAGCAGATACATATCCGAAGGAATGCCGAGATGACGGAGCATCCGTTCCATGGTGGCCGGAACACAAAAGCCCTTCGGCCCCTGGTCGACCATCGGAATATCGCGTATGACAACATCTCCGTTCGGGCGGCGCTCGACGCGCTCGGCCAGACGGGCCCGCAATTCTTGGTCCGTCACGCGGTCCGCACGCGGGTGATCACCCGCCTCTTCCACCGGCACAATGCGCAGGGCGACGTATTCATTGCGCACGGAAACCAGTTGCAGGGCATGGCCATTCCAATCGCGCCGGCGGCTGCGTTCCTGCATTTTTCCGCCCGCCCCGGTTTTCTCCGCCGTGGCCGGACCAAGCAGATCGCCGAGCACCGCGTCGAGCGCTTCGTCATCAGCCGTGATGGCCTTCCCGTAATCGCGGAGGACCTGCGCGGCAGGCCGGGGACGTTCACCCGGACCAGTGCGGATGAACTGGCCGACCGAATCACCTTTGTTGGCAAAAATGATATTGAGGGCCACGGGCTTGCCATCCCGCGCAGAGAGTGACACCGAGTGCGGACGACGACCGAAAAGGCGCGCCTCCTCGGGGGGATAATGCCGGTAACTCGCATCGCCGGGGGCGCGCGATTCCACCGGGAGACCAAGACGTCCCGCCACAACATCGGCTTGTTCGTCCCAGAGCGTGCCTTCTGCCGGAAAAAGCGGCACACCGGCCGTCGTGTTGATCCGGGTGGCGGCGGGCGGTTCGGCCTGCGCAGGCGGGAGACCGGCCAGCAGCGCGACGAACAGGCCGGCGTGTCTCATGCCCGGGGCGTGGGCCCCAAAGGCGCGACAAGGCGGACATTGAGGGGCTTGACCTTGTCATAAATTCGTCCGGCGACGGTCGGCCCGCCCTCGTAGCCGCGGGCCAGCATCTCGAGCTTGGCGTCGAGGTTGTCGATGTAATGCAGCGCGACGGCCTCGGGTGTCTTCGGTTGGACGGGCGAGCCGAATTGAAGCTCGCCATGGTGGGCGGCAATGAGGTGCAGCAAATGCAGGCGCACGTCTTCGCTCTCCGGCTGGAGGTCTTGCCAATCTTCGAGCGGAAGGGTTTTCCAGAGGGTGTTGACTAGTTCAATCCCGATATTGATGTGACCGAGCAACTCGCCCCGTTCGTCGAACGGCATGGCAAAACCGTCCTCCTCCACACAGTTTTCCCAAAGCTTGCCGCAGTCGTGAAAGAGAACGCCTGCTTGCAGCAGGTCGCGGTGCAGGGACGTATTGGCGGCACAAATGGCGGCCGCGTAACGCATCATTTGCGCCACATGCTCGATCAGTCCGCCGCGCCGCGCGTGATGAAAAAAACGGGCGGCCGCCGTGCGGCGGAAGCGCGGGCCGAATTTTTGGAGGAAGGTTTGACCCAATTCCCTCAGCCTCGGGTCCTGCAGCGCCGCGACCGTGGACTCGATCAACCGGTAGTCCTCCTCCTGCCGGGCCCGCAGGTCGGCCGGACCGGCGAGGAACTCGTCTTTCTCCGCACCGGTCAGGGGGACAAAGCTCCAGCGCTTGGCCTCGAGACCGAATTGCGGATGCACAGTGAATTCGCCCTCGAGCTTGAGGCAGGCGCCGGTCGCCAGTTCCTGCGCGGCAGTGTATTGCCCGTTGTCCGACCAGACCCGCAGGACAAAACGGTCGCGCGCATCGACCAATTGGACTTCGAGGAACGGCTTGCCATCCTTGGACGCTTTTTCCGTCACCATCTCGACCAAGACCGGCAAAACGGCCCCGGCACGCCCGGCACGGGCCGCGAGGCGGAGCGAAGCGATGTCAGTCAGGTCGGACATTGGCACTCAGGCTTTGGCCAGGGCTTCCCAGGCCGCACGCTGCGAGTCGGACAGCGCCACGGGCAATTCCACGCCGATGATGGCATAAAAATCCCCGCGCGTGCCGCCACGTTGCGGCATGCCCCGGCCCGGAATGCGGAATTTGCGGCCGTTCTGGGTGAGGGGCGGAATCTTCAGCTTGGCTCGTCCGTCCAACGTGGGAATCATGATTTCCCCGCCGAGCACCGCCTGCGTGACGGGCAATTCGACTTCGTGGACGATATCGGTGCCCTCCACCGTGAACTCCGGATGACGCTCGAAGCGCGCGCGCAGGTACAAGTCGCCGGCCTGGCCGCCCCCGCTGCCCTCGCCACCGATGCCGGCCAAGCGGATCCGCTGTCCCTCGGCCACCCCCTTGGGAATTTTCACGGTGTAGGTCTCGACCTTGCCGGAGCGGCCGCGGGTGAAGGAAATCTGCCGCGTCGATCCATGCAGCGCTTCCTCCAGCGTCACCATGATGTCGGCTTCGGCATCCTGCCCGCGCAGGGGGGTGTCCTCGCCGTGGAAGGCACTGCCGCGGCGGCCGCCGCGCGCCGAGCGTCCGAAAAATGCCTCGAAAAAATCGCTGAATCCCGTGCCGCCAAACTGGAACTCTTCGTCGCCCGCGCCGGGGCCATAGCCGCCGAAGCCGCCGGGAAAACCGCCGCCACCCGGAGGCGGACGGAACCCGCCGCCGGCCTGCTGCCAGTTCGGACCGAGCTCATCGTATTTTTTCCGTTTCTCGGCATCGCTGAGGACCTCGTAGGCCTCGTTGATCTCTTTGAATTTTTCCTCGGCCGTTTTTTTGTCCTTGGCCAGATCGGGATGGTGCTGGCGGGCCAGCTTGCGGAAGGCCTTCTTGATTTCGTCGGCCGTGGCCGTTTTGGCCACGCCGAGGGTCTTGTAATAGTCGCGGAATTCCACAGGCGGAAAATTTTCCCGAGACTATAGGTTCCCTCCCCCTCACCCGGCGAACAGATTCCGCCGCTTGGCGGGGGCAGGCGGCCACGCTACGCTCTTTCAACCATGCTTGATATCCGCCGCCTCCGGGAGACCCCGGAAACCGTCAAAGCCCTCCTCGC
This sequence comes from Chthoniobacter flavus, assembly GCA_945871065.1. Classification (GTDB taxonomy): domain Bacteria; phylum Verrucomicrobiota; class Verrucomicrobiia; order Chthoniobacterales; family JACTMZ01; genus JACTMZ01. The sequence goes on from CAMBUL010000051.1 coordinate 13,052, forward strand.
CCGGCGCGGTCCGGGGCTGGAAACCATGGTCGACGAAGTGCTCGCGACCGATATCGAACGCCGCACCAACGAGACCCGCTGGCAGCACCTGCAGTCCGAGCGCAAACAGCTGAGCAAGGAGATCGGCGTCCTCCGGGCGAAAAAGGAGGACAGCACCGCCTTGGAAGCCGCATCGAAAAAGATGGGCGCGGAAATGGAAGCCCTGCAACTCGCCTCGACCGCGGCGGAGGAGAAACAACGCGAACTGCTGCTCTCCATCCCCAACACGCCGCACGATGAAATTCCGGACGGCCAAGACGCCGGGGCCAACCCCGTCCTCCGCACTTGGGGCGAGCTGCCGGAACTCCCCGGTGCCCGGGACCACATGGCCATCGGCACACGGCTCGGGCTGTTCGATGCCGAGCGCGCCGCCAAAATCAGCGGGAGCGGATTCATTTGCTACACCGGGCAGGGCGCACGGCTCGAACGGGCGCTCATTTCTTTCCTGCTCGACTTGCACACGCGCGACCACGGCTACACCGAAATGAGCCCGCCATTTCTGGTCAATCGCGCGACCATGACCGGCACGGGACAATTGCCCAAATTCGAGGCCGATCTCTTCGGGGTGGCCGAAAGCGACCTCTTCCTCATTCCCACGGCCGAGGTCCCGGTGACGAATTTCCACCGCGAGGAAATCCTCCCCGCGGAAAAGCTGCCCCTCAAATACGCGGCCTACACCCCATGCTTCCGCCGCGAAGCCGGCTCGACCGGCCGCGAAACGCGCGGCCTCATCCGCATGCACCAGTTCGACAAAGTCGAGCTGGTCACCATCACCATGCCGGAACATTCCGCGGCCGGCCTCGAATCGCTCACCGCCGATGCCGAACGCGTGCTGCAATTGCTCGGGCTGCCCTATCGCGTGATCGAGTTGTGCGGCGGCGACCTCGGCTTCAGCGCGCTCCGCACCTATGACATTGAAGTCTGGGCCCCGGGCCACCAAGGCTGGCTCGAGGTTTCCAGCTGCTCGAATTTCGGTGACTATCAGGCACGCCGCATGGGCCTGCGTTACAAAGGGGCGGACGGCAAAAACCACTTCTGCCACACCCTCAACGGTTCCGGCACCGCACTGGCCCGGCTTTATGTCGCACTGCTTGAAAACGGTCAGCAGCCCGACGGTTCGGTGCACCTTCCGGAAATCCTCCAGCCCTATTTCGGAGCGGCGAAACTTTCCTGACCCGTGAAAAAAGCGGCCGAACTCCTGCCGCGCTTCCTCCGCCGGACCGGCATGGTCTGTCCCGCGCAGTGCGCGCTGGTCGGCGTTTCCGGAGGAATTGATTCGGTCGTGCTATTCGATCTTCTGCAGCGGGCGGGTTTCCCCCGACTCGTCGTGGCCCACTTCCACCACGGTCTGCGCGGGAAGGCCGCGGATCGCGACGAGAAATTCGTGCGGCAACTGGCCGCCGCGGCCGGCGCCCGGTTCGCTGGCGGCCGCGGCCGGGCCCGGGCGCGCGCCGCGAAAAACAAGGAATCGTTGGAGGAAGCCGCCCGCGAATTGCGGCGGCAATTCTTCGCGCGGGCGGCAGCCAAACATGCCGTCGCCACCGTTTTCCTAGCGCACCACGCCGGCGATGCCGCGGAAACCCTGCTCTTCCACCTCGCGCGGGGGGCGGGACGCCGCGGGCTGGGCAGCCTGCGGGGCGAGGCGCCGCTGGAGAACAGCGGTGCCACCATCGTGCGTCCTCTCCTCGGGTTCACCCGGGCGGAAATCACCGCTTATGCCCGCGCACGCAAGCTCGCATGGCGCGAGGATACCTCAAACGCTTCGCGGAAATTCACCCGCAATCGCCTGCGCCGGGATGTGTTGCCCGCCCTGGCCGAAGCCGTGGGATTCGACCCCGCACCCGCCCTGGCCCGCACCGCGGAAATCCTCGCGGCGGAAGAAGAATGGATCGGGAGCCTCGTTGCGCACGAAGCAAGGCTCAGGCAACTCGACCTCCCTAGCCTGCGGAGCAAACCGCTGGCCCATCAACGCCGGTTGCTCCGCGCCTGGCTGGAGGCACGCACCGGGACCAGCGTGGATTTCGAAACCATCGAGGCCGCACGCCAATTGGCGCTTTCCGGGGGCCCGCCGGCTAAACTCAATCTGCCGCGCGGATACCACCTGCGCCGACGGGCCGGAAAGTTGTTCGTTGAGGAGGCGACGGGACCAAAATGACAAGCGCCACGGTAGGTAAACCCACCGTGGCGCCGCTCACTACGCTAGAAGACCGGACGCTTCGCACCCGCGGGCGCCCGACCCACATTGGCGTTGGCCGGGCTTGCGCCCGATAACCAACAAAGAACAAAGCAGACTTGCGCCTAACCCTAGGCAGCTTGTCACAACAATCCACGGGACGAGTGGGCCATGGGACGGATGGCAGTGAAAAAGGGACAAGCGGTCGCAATAATGTGCTACTTTTTAAATAGCATCATGTTAAGACGTTTACTGATTTGTAGGACGCAGCTAGCAAATATCATTAGCCATTGACCATAGCCCCGCCATTTTGGTCTGACCACAAAGTGCAATCGTCCTCGGCAGCCCTCCTGGCGGAAGCGTCTCTTCCCCGCACTTTCCCGCGGCCGCGGATGTGGGCCCATTTGGTCTTGACCGCCCTGACCTGCACGGTGGCCGGTTCTGTCGGGCTTGTCTTCACGCGCAGTGATATTTTTTTCAGTCCTTTTTGGCCACTCTCGGGAGTGGCCGCGGGATGCATTCTGCTCGGCGGACCATGGATGGCACTCGGCGTCTACGCCGGCCTCGTCTTGCACAACGCGATGTGGGGCTTGCCTGCTTTGCTCACCTGGCTGGGACCGGTCGGCCTCGCCTTGGAATCCTTGGTGGCTTATTGGCTGGCGTCCCTTTTTCTCGGACCTCGTCCGCGGCTGACCGACTTGCGCGGATGCCTCGTCTTCCTTGTCGCCATCCCATGGTTGCCCGCCGCGTTGAACGGGTTCTTCGGTGCCAGCTTGCTCTTCGCCGACGAAACCATCCTCGGTCAGCAGTTCGGACAGGAACTGGCGACCTTTGTTTTAGCCAACGGCAGCGGTATTGCGCTGCTCGCCCCCGCTTTCGCGGTCTGGACGCAGGCTCCGGACTCTGCCTGGTGGCGTCGCATGCTTGTTCTCGGGCCGCTCTGCCTGGGAACGGGCTGGCTTCTCTTTTTCACGTCATTCGGTCTGCCTCCTTACTTGCTCTTTCTCCCGCTCCTCGCTGCCGCGGTGGTGCTCGGACTGCGGGGCGCGGCACCGCTCGTTGCCGCGGAGTCGCTCCTCATCGGGTTCGCCGTCCTCCACAACAGTGGCCCCTTCACCGGCCTGGGCCACGGGGCCGGGGTTTACGGGTCCATGTACCTCTTCCTCGCCCTCACCGCGGTCTGCACTCTGGGCATCGCCGCCATTGTCGATCATTACCGCCGCCGACTCGATTTCGCCGCGCGCGGCACGGCCAGTGCCGGACTGTGCGTTTGGGCATGGGACCACGCCGAGGGCTTGCGTTTCGACCGGATCGGCAACGGATGCCCGCTCGCCGCAGAGCCGGTCTCAGGGATCGCGCCGGGGACGCTGTTTGATGCGGATCAGGACCGCGGCACACGCGAGACGGAAATCGAGGGACGGCTCGTGCTGTCTTTCTGGGAAGTATCACAACGACTCCCTTCCGGCCGAGCCGGTGCGGCGAACGGCGTCGTTTTCGACCTTTCCGAACGCCTCTCCCTCGAACGGGCGCGGCGCCAAGCGTGGCAGTCGGAAGTCGAACTGCGCAACCTGCGGGCCAGCCTGGCCCCGCACCTGCTTTTCAATTGCCTCGCTGCGGTGCGCGGCATCGTGCGCGCCGATCCCGAGCGCGCCCGCACTTTCATCGACCATCTTGCGCGCTTCCTGCGTGACAGCACCAACGCGCAATCTCGCGAAACCATCCCTTTGCTCGACGAATGGCAGCTCTGCGAAGATTTTCTCGCGTTGCAGGCCATGCGCTTCGAGCGCGACCTGCCGCGCCTCGTCAAGATTGAGGGTGCCGCCTACCATGCCCGTGTCCCACCCATGATCCTGCTCAACTTCGTGGAAAATGCGGTCAAGCACGGCCAGGTCGACCAACTCCACCCTCTCATCGTCTCCGCCCGCCTCAACGGCGAATACCTCGATATCTCCGTGCGCAACCGGGGCAAACTCGGGCGCGAGCCGGCCAACCGTCCGGGCGGCCTCGGCATCGCGCGCGCACGATTGCAGGCCGTCTACGGGAGCGCAGCCTTGATCAACATGTCGGAAGCCGACGACGAAACCACCGCCTCACTGCACCTGCCCGCGCAGCCTCCCCCGAGCACAACCGACTGACCATGGAAACCCTCACCGCCCTGGTCGTCGACGACGAACCCGCCGCCCGCCGCGACCTGCTCCAAGTGCTCGCATCCATCGGCCAGGTGAACGTCGTGGCGCAAGCTTCCGATGCCGTCGCCGCGCAACAACTCGCGCGGCGCCACCGTCCGGACCTCGTCTTCCTCGATATCCAATTGCCGGGGGCCGACGGATTCGCCGCCTTGGACGAAATCGACACCATGCAGAGCTGCGTTATCTTCACCACCGCCTATGCGCAATTTGCCATCCGTGCTTTCGAAGTGGGTGCCGTGGACTACCTGCTCAAGCCGGTCGAGGAAGACCGCTGCCGGCGGGCCATCGAGCGGGCGCGGGAAATCCTCCGGCGGCA
>CAMBUL010000052.1 GCA_945871065.1 Chthoniobacter flavus
CCCCTCCGCTTCGGGCGCGGCGGCTGCATTCCTCCACCTCTCTGCATGCCATTGACCAACCACAACCAACACAACAACATCACCAATAAATCACGGCAGGTGTTACCCATGTCTTGAACCTAAAGTGTTACCTATGTCCTGACCGCGCCCACTCAGGTCTCAGGTTTCAAGCCTCAGCCCTCTCTTTCGCCTCCACCCACCGTCCCTGCTCCTTGATCAAATCGACCAAACGCTCCACCGCTTCCTCCTCGGGAATATTGAACTTCACCGCTTTCTTACCGACATAAAGATTCACCTTGCCCGGTGCCCCGCCCACATAGCCGAAGTCGGCATCCGCCATTTCACCCGGACCGTTCACGATGCAGCCCATGATGGCGATTTTTACTCCTTTGAGATGCTGGGTGGCGACTTTGATCCGCACCGTCGTCTCCTGCAAATTAAACAAGGTCCGCCCGCAACTCGGACACGCCACATAGTCCGTTTTGAATATCCGCGCCCCCACCGCTTGCAGAATATTGTAGGCCAACCGCAGCGTCTGTCCCGGCGCCTCCTCGGTGCGCAGCAGCACCGCATCGCCAATGCCGTCGCAGAGCAAAGATCCGAGGCGTGCGCTGGCCGCGAGAAGCGTGCGGACAAACGGTGTTTGCGCGTCGGGGTGCGGATCCAAGGAGTCCTTCAGCAAAATAGGATGCCGCGCCTCGATCCCGGCCGCGAGCAGACGGAAGGCGGCAATGACCGGCAAGTCGATTCCGTCCTTCACCGTGACGAGGCATGCCTCCGTCCGGGCCGCCAACTCCGCCATGGCCTGCCCGTCGCGCGGATCGACTTCGACCACTGGCAAATCTTCGTAGACCAACTCCGGCTGGAAATCCCCCAACCCGGAAAGCTTGTGCGCCACCGCGTCATAGTGCTGGCGCGTCACCACGACACGAGGCACTTCATCCCCGCCGAGCGGAACACCATGGATGGTCAATTTCTCGGTGGGCCGCCGCACGTAGGAAAATGGATCAAACGAAAACTCCACCGCACGGCACCATCCCTCGCCCTGCCCTGCCAGGAGCTGGACCAACTCCCGCGCCACCGGAATTTCATGCACGCTGTCCTCGGTCAGACTCACCCGGATGGTATCTCCGATGCCATCGGCCAAAAGCGACCCGATGCCCACGGCACTCTTGATCCGTCCATCCTCGCCATCACCCGCCTCGGTCACACCGAGATGGATCGGATAACTCCAATCTGGTCCTTCGGCCGCCAGGCGCGCCGCGAGAAGACGGTAAGCGGCGATCATGACCTTCGGATTCGAGGCCTTCATGGAGAAGACGAGGTCATGGTAATCCTTCTCCCTCGCGAGCCGGGCAAACTCCAGCGCACTTTCCACCATGCCGAGCGGCGTGTCGCCGTAGCGGTTCATGATCCGGTCGCTCAGCGAACCGTGATTCGTGCCGATGCGCATGGCGATGCCGCGCGCCCGGCACAACTCGACCAAGGGCGCGAATTTTTCCCGGATACGCCCGATCTCGGCCGCATATTGCTCGTCGCTGTATTCGCGCACCGCGAATTTTTTCGAGTCCGCATAGTTGCCCGGGTTGACCCGCACCTTGTCCACCCACTTGGCGGACTCGAGCGCCGCGTCGGGCTTGAAATGAATGTCGGCCACCGACGGAACATCGCAGCCGCGCGCCCGCAATCCGTCGCGGATCGCTTCCAAGTTCCGTGCGTCCTTCACCGTCGGTGCGGTGATGCGCACGATTTCGCAGCCCACGTCAGCCAGATCCAGCGACTCGCGGATACAGGCCTGCGTATCCATCGTGTCGCAGGTGATCATGGACTGCACGCGCACCGGGTTGTCTCCCCCGATGCCTACCTTGCCGACTTTCACCGCGCGGCTGCGCCGGCGTTCCGCATAAAATGGAAGCGGCAGTTCGCTGCTCATCGCACGCATGGGTCGGCGGGAAGGCCGACGCTACATCCCCGGAGCGGGGCTGTCCCCGGCGCCTGTCTTCTCCGGTGCCGGCGTGAATTTCAACTCCGCCGGCGGTTCTTCCTTTCCGCGCCACGGCAAATCCTGCACGTCGAAAAACGTGATGTAGAGCATGTAACCGATGATGAGGAAGGCGAAGCCGCTTTGGACAACTTCCAGCACGCGCACGTTGATCGGTTTGCGCCGGATCGCCTCAATGATGGCCAGCGTGATGTGCCCGCCGTCGAGCACGGGAATGGGCAGAAGGTTGAGCAGGGCCAGATTGACATTGAGCACGACGCTGAACCACAGGGCCAGACGCCAGCCATCCGGCGACTCGAAAAGCAGGTAGTAGATGCGCATGATCCCCACCGGACCGCTCAAATGCTCGGCCTTGATATCGCTGCGCGGCGAGAAAACCGCCGACAAGGTATCAACCATGGTGCGTACACTGCCGACCACCAGTTGGATCGGGTTGGGATGTTCGAGCACGGTGACCCCGCGGTCGTCCCACAAAATCCCAACCCGCGGCTTTTCCTCGCCCTCGGGAATTAGCGGCGTGACAGCCAACTGCAATGTCTCGTCGCCGCGCTGCACGGTGAGATCAATCGGCTCCCCCGCCGGGTGCGTGTTGAGGAAGATGGAAAGCGAGGCCAGGCTGAGCAAAGGTTCGCCATCCACTGCAGTGATCAGGTCGCGCGGACGGATCCCCGCGGCAGACGCCGGACTGTCGGGGAAAACTTTTGCCACCATTGGGGTGGTCGCCGGAAGAATGCCGATTTGGCGCAGCGGACGCCGCCCCCAACCCTCGCGCTCCGGCGTGACCGGCTCGACTTCGACCGTCTGGACGGTGCCGTCACGCTCGAATTTGACCGGAATAAGCGGCTCTTCGCTGCGGACCACATTCCAGGTCACGCTCTGGCGCATGTTGCCCATTCCGGCGAACTTCGTGACCGGGTGACGGTTGACCTCGAGAATTTTGTCGCCCGGCTCCAGCCCGGCTTTGGCCGCGGGTCCGTCGGGCAACACGTAACCGATCACCGTCGTCGTCTCAGCCTGGCTGACCGGGCGGCCGACCGCCCACACAATCACCGCGCAGAGGAGCGCCAAAGTCATGCTGGCCACCGGGCCGGAGATAGCGACGATAATTTTGTCCAACGCAGTCACCGGCGGCAACGCCGCGCGATCATGCCGGCTTTCGCCCTCAACTGCTTCCATCGGCGCCAATTGGGGCAGTGCGACAAATCCCCCGGCGGGGATACACCCGAGGCTGTATTCCACGCCGCCGATCGTCTTTTTCCAGATCGGCTTGCCGAACCAGATGCCGAATTTCTCCACGACTAGCCCGCGCCAGCGTGCCGCCAGAAAATGACCCAGCTCGTGGGCAATAATGATCAGGTTAAAAAGAAGGAGGACCTCCAGCAGGATCCCGGCAACGCGCAGATAATCGGCCATAAACAATGAACATAGCACGAAAGCCGCCGCCTTCACGCCCCAATTACGGCTGCGTCGCCGGAAAAGGCCTGCAGATCGGACGGCAAGCCGCACCGCGCCTCTGCCCCGCCCTCCCCGCCGGGAAAATGCAGCGCCGACGCATGCAACGCGTGCCGCGGCAACAGCAACTCCTCCGCCAGCCTCGGTGTCCACCCCGTCTCGATAAATTCCAAATAGGCCCCGCCCTCGCGCCCGCCGTAGATCTTGTCCCCGACCAGCGGATACCCCGCATGGGCCAGATGCACCCGGATCTGGTGCGTCCGCCCTGTCTTTGGCTCGGCCCGCACCAAGGCGAACTTTTCCCCGTCCCGCTCGAAGCGCCTCACCAAGGTCACATCGGTCCGCGCCACCACCCCGCGCGGATCGATGCAGCGCTTCAACCAGACGGGTGACTCGCGGACCTCACCCTGACGGATGATCGGCGCGTCGATCGTTATCTCATCCCACTCCGGCCATCCCCGCACGAGGGCGAAATATTCTTTGCCGATCAGGCCGCGTTGCATGGCCAGACCCAAGGCGCGGGCGCGCTCCGGCGTCAGCGCCAGCAAAACAAGTCCGCTCGTCTCCCGATCGAGCCGCGTGATGATGGAGAGCTGCCCCCGGTTGGCCAACTCATAGGCCAGCAGTTGCCGCAAACCATCCCATAAAGTTGGCGCACCATCCGGCCGCGTCGGATGCGTGAGCAGACCCGCCGGCTTGTCCACCACAATCCAGTCACTCCCCTCCGCCACCACGCGGAAGTTGTCTTGCGCGATCCGTGCCGAACGGAAAACCTCATCCTTTCCATGATCAGCCTGCGCCATGTCTCCCGCCTTTATCCCTCGCCCGGCGGGGAAGTGCACGCCTTGCGGGATGTCTCCCTCGAAATTGCCCCGCATTCGTTCTGCGCAGTGACCGGACCAAGCGGCTGCGGCAAAAGCACCCTGCTCAACCTGCTCGGCGGACTCGATCAACCCTCCTCCGGTCAGATCACGGTGGACGGACTCCCCTTGCACACCGCGGATGAAAACGCGCTGACCGCCTACCGCCGCGAACGTTTGGGCATCATCTTCCAATTTTTCAACCTCCTGCCGGCTATGACCGCCGTGGAGAATGTCGAACTTCCGCTCCTCCTGCGCGGCGACCGGGCCAAGGAGGCCCGCGCCCGGGCCGGCGAGATGCTCGAGTTGGTCGGGCTGACCCCGCGGGCTGACGCCTTTCCCCACCAGATGAGCGGGGGCGAAATGCAACGCGCTGCCGTGGCCCGCGCCTTGGTCCACCGTCCTTCTCTCCTTCTGGCCGACGAACCGACGGGAAATCTCGACTCGGCCAATGCCGCGCGCGTCCTCGAACTTTTTCAAAAGATTGCCTCCCAGCGCCTCGCTACCCTAATAATGGTGACGCACAGCCCTGAAGCCGCGGCCGCGGCCGAGCGGCAGATCCCGATGATGGACGGCCGGTTGTCCTCCTGACGCCCAATGTTCACCTTGCCCATGCAAAAACAACACACCTTAGCCGGTCCCGCCTCGCTCACGGGCGTTTCGCTCCATACCGGCGAAAAGGTTACCCTCACCGTCCACCCAGCCCCCGTCGATTACGGGTTCAAGTTCCGTCGCACCGACCTCAAAGACCGGCCGACCATCGACGCTCTCGCCGCCAACGTCCGCACCGTCGAGCGCGCCACCACCTTGGTTGAAGGCAACGTCAAGGTCCACACCGTCGAACACATTCTCTCCGCCCTCACCGGCCTCGGGGTTGACAACGCGCTCATCGAGATGGACGCCAACGAGCCACCCATCGGCGACGGCAGCGGCACCCCCTACGTCGCGCTGATCAAAAAAGCCGGTATCGTGGAACAGGATGCCCCGCGCCGCTACTGCGAGATCCGCGAACCCGTCGCCATCCAAACCAAGAACGGCTCCATTTTGGTCATCCTGCCCGACACCAAGTTCCGCATCTCCTGCACCCAAGCCGGTCCGAACGGCAACCACACGCAATACCTCAGCCTCGAAATCACCCCGGAGGTTTACGAACACGACATCGCCCCCGCCCGCACCTTCGTCCACTACGAAGACGTCGAGCCGCTCATGGAGAAAGGCCTCATCCGCGGCGGCAGCCTCGAAAATGCCATCGTCATCCGCGACAACTCCGTCCTGAGCAAAGAGCCGCTCCGTTTTCCGGACGAATTCGTCCGCCACAAGATCCTCGATATCATCGGCGACCTCACCTTGGTCGGACGCCCGCTGCTCGGCCACGTCGTCGCCGTGCGCCCCGGCCACGGACCCAACACCGAGCTCGCCGTGGCCATTGCCAAGGAACACGCCAAAATGATGGCCATGATCCCGCCGGCCCGGCTCCCTGTCGGCGAGCGCGTCCTCTCCACCACGGAGATCATGAAGATCCTCCCGCACCGGTATCCGTTCCTCATGGTCGACCGCATCGTCGCCTTCGAGGGCGACACCAAGTGCACCGGCGTCAAATCGGTCACCATCAACGAACCCTTCTTCCAAGGCCACTTCCCCAATCACCCCGTCATGCCCGGCGTGCTGCAAGTCGAAGCCATGGCCCAAGTCGCCAGCATCCTCATGATGCTCAACACCCAAAACTCCGGAAAAATCGGTTACTTCATGAGTGCGGACGAAGTGAAATTCCGCAAACCCGTTTTCCCGGGTGACACCCTCTTCATCCATTGCGAATTGACCCGCTCGCGCAAGACCATGGCCCGCGCCGCCTGCTCCTGCACGGTCAACGGCGAAATCGTGAGCGAAGGCATCCTTCTCTTCGGCCTCGTCTCGGAATGATCCACCCGACTGCCATCGTCGATCCGGCGGCCGAAATCCATGCCGGCGCCCGCATCGGGCCCTACTGCATCGTCGGACCCGACGTCGTCATCGGCGAAGACACCGAACTCCAGCACCACGTCACCGTGATAGGCCCGACCACCATCGGCCGCGGCAATTTCTTTTTCGCCTACACCTCCATCGGACAAAAAACGCAGGACCTCAAATACGCCGGGGAACCGACCTACCTCGAAATCGGCGACGGCAATACCTTCCGCGAATTCAGCACGGTCAACCGCGGTACCTTGCCCGGCACGAAAACCATCGTCGGCAGCGGCGGGAACTTTCTCGCCTACTCGCACATCGCCCACGACTGCGTGGTCGGCAACCATGTTATCTTTTCCAACAACGGCACCCTGGCCGGACACGTCAAAGTCGGCGACCACACCATCCTCGGCGGGCTCGCTGCCATCCACCAATTCTGCCGCGTCGGCCGCTATGCCATCGCCGGCGGCTGCTCCAAGCTCGTGCAGGACCTCCCCCCGTTCTTCATTGCTGACGGCAACCCCGCCGAAGTGCGCGGGATCAACCAAGTCGGACTGGAACGCGCCGGCTTCGCGCCGGAAACCATTCGCGCCCTCAAAGAAGCCTACCGCATCCTCTACCGCGGCAACCTCAATGTGAAACAAGCGGTCGAAACCATGCGCCGCGATCTCCCCGATCTCAGCGAAGTGACCGAAGTCTGCGACTTCATCGAATCAAGCGAGCGCGGCATCATCCGCTGAGCGCATTCCCGCGGCACGGTGGACCTTGCGTCCGCCGACCGCAACGCCCCCCTCACCGCTTCCGCCGCAACTTCTCCAAAGTCCCGCGCATTTCATTTTCGGCGCGCCCGATCTCCTCGAACAAAGTCTCCGACCCGATGGTCGAGGCCCCGGCCGCCACTGCCGCAGTGCGGATCAAATTGTCGTTCGTCGCGACGGTCAAACGGTGCGTCTCCGCATACTTCACGACCAAACGCTCGATGATCGCATCCGCCGACTGGCCGGCCTGCGGATAAATCACCTGCACCCCGGCCGCTCCGGACAAGTCACTTGAGGCTTTGGCCCCCGAACCGCCATCGAAGACCACGACCACTCTCATTCCCGAGGCATCCTGGTGCCGTTCGAGCAGCCGGACCAACTCCTCCCGGGCCGCAGCAGGGCTCCGGCGGTGAAGCGCGGCGAGGTCCGGATGGGCAAAAATGACGTTATGGGCGTCCACCAGAAGGAATTGCTTGGCCATGACCGGATTTCGGGCGCGGGGTTTGTTTGACATCAGGCGCTTGTCCGTCCATGCTGCACTTTCCGTCGCTCTTCCGGCACGAATATTTTTGTCCTATGAAAAGAACTTACCAACCTTCCAAGCGCACGCGCAAACGCCAGCACGGCTTCCGCGCGCGGATGAGCACCAAAGGCGGTCGCGCCACTCTGGCCCGTCGTCGCCAGCGGGGACGCAAGCGTCTGTTGCCCAAAGGCGCCGAGATTCACTACGCCCGCCACACCGGGGCCTGATCGGTTGCTGCTTCAACCCGGGCGGCTTGATGGCTGCGCTCAAACTGCCCAAAGCGGCACGTCTCACCCGCCGCGAGGAATTCGCCACGGTGAGGGAGCAGGGCACGGCGCAACACGGTAAACTCATGGTCCTTGGCACCTGGCAAAGTCCTTCCTCCGCAGCCGCACGCTTCGGGGTGATTGCCGCACGCCGCACCGGTCCAGCCCACGAGCGCAACCGCGCCCGGCGACGCTTGCGCGAAATTTTTCGCTCGCACCGCCCGTCCCTCCCGGCCGGGATCTGGATGGTCGTCGTTCTGCGCGGCTCCGCGGTGCGCGCCACATTTGCCGCCCTGGCCGGAGAATGGCGTGCACTCGCCTCGCGGGCCGGATATTTGAAGGTATGAAAACCGCCGTCCGTTGCTGCATCCGGCTTTACCAGTGGACGATTTCGCCCTTCCTCGTCTGGTTGGGCGGCCCGGGTTCGGGTTGTCGCTACCTGCCGACCTGCTCGCAATATTTTCTCGAAGCCGTCGATACCCACGGCGCGGCGCGCGGCGGATGGCTCGGGCTGAAACGGATCTGCCGCTGCCACCCTTGGGGCGGCTGCGGATGCGATCCCGTGCCACCGGCCGATGAAAGCCGCCTGACGGAGGCCCTGCGCTGATGGACCGCAAAGCCTGGATCGTCGTCGTGGCCTGCGTCGCAGCCCTCGGGCTCTGGCAGTGGGCTTACGTGTCCTATTACGCTCCCACCCCGGAGCAGCTTGCCGAACAACGCCGCGCGGCCGAGGCCGTCCAAGCAACCGCCGCACCGACCCCGGCATCCGTAGCAGAGACCGCGGCCACCCCGCCCGTCACTCCTGCGCCGGTCACGACGCCAGCCGCGCCGGCGGAGACATCCGTGCCGCGCGCCATCCGCACGGTCACGAGCGGGCTCGCCGACTTCCAATTCGCCAGCGACGCCGGAGGCATCGTCTCCGTCGAACTGCTCGAGCACCTCGGCGAGAATGGCTCGAACGTTGCCCTGAACATCCCCCAAGCCCTGCCCATCGGTACTCTGGCCGAAGAACCCGGTGTCGCCCTCGGTGGCTTTTCTTCCGTCCCGGGCGGAGCGCCGAACGAAGCCGTTTTTGTCCGCGAGCTGCCCGACGGCCTCAAAATCCGCAAAACCTACACCGTATCGGAAGCCGACCAAGGCAAGGGCAATTACGTGGTCAATCTGAGCCTCGACTTTACCAACGCGGGCGCCGCCGCGCTGCAGCAGGCCGATTTTTACCTCAGCACCGGCGGCGCGGCACCGGTGCATTCGAACGACATGCCCATCTATACCGGCTTCGACTGGTATCGTGACGGAAAAACAACCTTCACCGACGTCAATTGGTTCAGCGAAAGCTCGATCCCTCTCACCGGCATCGAATTGCGCTCCGCGCAAAATCTCTACGAGCAGAAGTCGGACAACATCAGCTGGGCCGGAGCGAAGAACCAGTATTTCGCAAACCTCGTCGCGGTCACCTCCGGCGATGCCGGCACCGCCGTATGGGCCCGCCGCCTCGACCTCTTCCACGGCGGCGATGCGGAGAAAAAAGTCTTCGGCATCGAAGGTGCGCTCGGCCTGCCCGGCTTCCGCCTCGAACCGGGAGAAACGAAATCCTGGACGTTCCAAATTTACACCGGCCCGAAGGACCTCGGCCGCCTCTCCCTGCTCGGCCAAGGCGAACAAGAGGTCATGAATTTCGGTATTTTCAAGTGGGTCAGCGAAATTCTCCTCTACTCGATGAACGCCCTCTACGGAGTGCTCGGGAGTTTTGCCGCTGCCATCATCGCTCTGACCATCATCATCAAAGCCCTCCTCTGGCCGCTGCAAAACAAAGCGACCGACTCGATGCGCAAGATGGCCGCACTCTCGCCGAAGATGACCGAGCTGCGCGAGAAATACAAAGACGACCCGACCAAAATGAACCAGGAGCTGATGAAGCTCTACAAGGACTACGGGGTCAATCCGTTCAGCGGCTGCATTCCCATGCTCATCCAGATCCCGATCTTCTTCGGCTTCTACTCGATGCTCGGGACCGCCATCGAACTGCGCAATTCCTCCTTCCTCTGGGTCAACGACCTCTCCCAGCCGGACACCGTCGGCCACCTCTTCGGTTTTCCGATCAACATCCTGCCCCTCCTCATGGCCCTGACCATGCTCTGGCAGATGCACGTCACCCCGAAATCCGGGGATGCCTTGCAACAGCGCATGTTCATGTTCATGCCGCTCATTTTCATCCTCTTCGCTTACAACTTCGCTTCCGCCCTCTCCCTTTATTGGACCACCCAGAACCTCATTTCCATTGTCCAGCTCTACGTGACCCGCAACAAACCGCTGCCTGTCCTCGAAAAGAAAGCCGTCGGGCAAAAGAAAGCGCTTGAGGCAGGCAAAGGGAAAAAACGAAGATCGGGGTCATGACGCCGAAGGAAACCCTCGACACCCTGCTCGGCTACCTCGGTTTTGCTGTGCAAATCGAGGAGCAACCCAACGAACACGGGCTCGTCCTCCAGATCTACACCAGCGACGCCGATCTTCTGACCGGCCCGAATGACGAAACCCTCGAGGACATCCAGTATCTCCTCAACCGCTTGATCCAAGCCGGCGACCCTCAGGCCCCGCGCGTCACGGTCGACATCGAACACCGCCGCGCCATGCGCAACGACCGGTTGGTCGAAAAAATGCGCGCCATTGCCGATCTGGTCAAAGAACGCGGCAAGCCCTTGCAAACCGAACCGCTCAACGCCTACGACCGCTGGCTGGTCCACCAAGCTTTCAAAGATGACCCGGCCATCCAGAGCTGGAGCCCCGAAGACCACGCCCGCATGAAGCGCATCACCCTCCGCCTGCGCTCACCCGGCAACGCCTGAAAGGTCGTCCGTCCCCGGGCCACACACGCCCTCCGACCATGAGAAACGTCACCCTCGCCGCCACCCAAATGGCCTGTGGCTCCGATCGCGCCGAAAACCTCGAGCGCGCCGAGCAACTCATCCGCCGAGCCGCCTCCCAAGGCGCCAATGTTATCCTCATTCAGGAACTCTTCGAAACTCCGTATTTTTGCCAAGACCAGCTCCCGGATTTCTTCGCACTAGCCCGCCCGGTCGAAGACAATGAAGGCATCGCCAAATTCCAGTCCCTGGCCCGCGAACTCGGTGTCGTCCTCCCCTTCAGTTTTTTCGAGCGCGACAATCAGGCCTATTTCAACTCGGTCGCCATGATCGACGCCGGCGGCGAGATGCTCGGCGTTTACCGCAAGACGCACATTCCCGACGGCGTCGGTTACCAGGAAAAATATTACTTCAACCCCGGCGACACCGGCTTCCGTGTCTGGGACACCAAGTTCGGCCAAGTAGGCCTCGGCATCTGCTGGGATCAATGGTTTCCCGAGACTGCCCGGTGCCTCGTCCTCGGCGGGGCCGAAATCCTCCTCTATCCCACCGCCATCGGCAACGAACCGCAATTCCCTGACTGGGATTCGCGCGACCACTGGCAGCGCGCCATGCAAGGCCACGCCGCCTCGAACATGGTCCCTCTTGTTGCCTCGAACCGCATCGGGGCGGAAAAAGGAAAAACCAGCGAAATGACCTTCTACGGCTCCTCTTTCATCGCCGATGAAACCGGGGCCAAAGTGGCCGAAGCCGACCGCACCAGCGAAACCGTCCTCCTCCACACCTTCGATCTCGATGCCATCCGCAATCAGCGCGCCCAGTGGGGCTTCTTCCGCGACCGCCGGCCCGAACATTACGGCGCCCTCACCAAGCTCTCCGCCAAACTGTAGCGGCGCCGTCCCCGGCGCCGGCCGTTATCTTTCGGGATCTTATACCGCTTCCACCCGCCCCTCCCGGATCGTCCAATTCGCCGCCTCCCCCGTCTCCTCCAACCACTGCCAGTTCGTCGTGGTCAAAATCCGCTGCGCATCGCCCGGCAGCGCATGCAAAAGCCGGCGCCGGCGCTCGGTGTCGAGTTCGCCGAAAATATCATCGAGCAAATAAACCGGCGGCGAACCGCGGCGCGCGCGGATCAGCTCCGCCTGGGCCAGCCGTAGGGCGAGAGCCAAGGTCCGCTGTTGCCCTTCGCTCGCGAAAGTGGCGGCCGCGGCACCGTCGAGTTCGAGCCGGACGTCATCGCGGTGCGGACCGACCACCGTTTGCCGCAATCGCCGTTCTTCGGAAGCGCTGGCGGCCAGCGCCGAGGCCAGATCATCGCCGCCGGAGCACTCATAGTGCAGGCCGGACACCTCACGGCGCGGACTGATCGCCGCGACGTGTTTGGCCACCAAGGGCGCCAACTCCGCAGAGAGTTCACGCCGCACGCGGACGAGGTATTCCCCGGCCGAGAGGAGCGGCCCGTCGTAAGCCGCCAGTTCGCGCCCGCGGTGCGGACCCTCTTTGAGCAAAAAATTCCGCGACCGCAAGGCCCGCTCGTAAGCCCGCAGATTTTTCAGATACCCCGCCTCGCACTGGCTGGCCAGAAAATCGAGAAACCGCCGCCGCTTCGACGACGACCCGCGCACCAAGTCGATGTCCTCATTGGAAAAAAACGCGACCAACCCGACCCGCAAATATTCATCCGACTTCCGCTGCGCCACCCCGTCCAATTTCAACTGCCGCCCCTCCTCCGCCGAATAATGGCAGGCCAACTCCCGGTCCCCGCACCGCCCGACCAAAGAAAATCCCCCTGCCTCGCGCCGCACCGCCTCACCCAACACACCCGCCCGCGGAGACTGCAACCGCAAAGCCACACAAACCCCTTCCAGCAGCGACGACTTCCCACTCGCGTTGGGCGCACTCAAGAGGTTCAAGCCCGGCGCCGGCCGGAACTCGGCTCGCAGGAAGCAGCGAAAGTCGTGGAGAACGAGCGAATCAAGCATGGGAAAGTATCCGGTTTTCAGTGTGCAGTGATTCCGTGGGAAAAGAAAATCCGACGGTGCCGTTTGGCGGCCAATGACACCTTGGTCTGCGGTTCTTCTCGCTGAAAACTGAAAACTGAACCACTGAAAACTCGTCCGCGCATCGCTTTGGTGCTTGAATGGCCGGCATCATGCAATCCCTGCCCGGCTTCCGCGACTTCTTCCCGGCCGAATGCGCCCGCCGCAACTACCTCACCGGCACCTGGCGCCGCGTGGCCCGCTCCTTCAGCTTCCGCGAATACGACGGACCCACCCTCGAACCCCTCGATCTCTACCGCAAAAAGAACAGCGGGGGCGAAATCCTCGGGCAGCTTTTTTCCTTCACCGACAAAGGCGAGCGCGAAGTCGCCTTGCGACCGGAAATGACCCCCACGGTGGCCCGCATGCTCATCGCCAAAGCGCGCGAATACCGCAAGCCGATCAAATGGTTCAGCATCGCGCCGTTCTTCCGCTACGAAAAACAACAAAGCGGACGCCTCCGCGAATTCCTCCAACTCAACTGCGACCTCGTCGGCGACGACTCGCCCGCCGCCGACGCCGAGCTTCTTGCCCTCCTCATCGAAACCTTGCGCGCCTTCGGTCTCACCTCTGATGACATCGTCATCCGCGTCAGCGACCGCCGCGCCTGGATGGAATTCCTCGCCACCAAGGGCGTCACCGACGAAGTCCAAGCCCGCGAAGCGCTCACCATCATCGACAAGCTCGAGCGCGAACCCCGCGACGTGCTCGAGAAAAAACTCGCCGCCTTCAGCCTCAGCCTGGGAGAGATCGAAACTTTCATCACCTCGGCCCGACCGGACTTCTTCACCGCCCTCCAATCCAACCTCGCCGCCCGCGGACTCGACGACTTCTGCCAACTCGACTTGCGCATCGTGCGCGGCCTCGCTTATTACACCGGTCTCGTTTTCGAAGTTTTCGACCGCCGCCAAGAACGCCGTGCCATCGCCGGAGGCGGCCGCTTCGATCGCCTGCTCTCCGACCTCAGCGACGGCAAAGTTGACCTGCCCGCCATCGGCTTCGGCATCGGCGACGTTGTCCTCGGCGACCTGCTCGCCGACCTGCCCGCCACCCGCAGCAAAATGGAGGCCGCGATGGCGGCCGAGCAAGCCACCGACATTTTTGTCATCGTGGCCGACGAATCCCGCCGCCCGGAAGCCCTCGGCGTGGTGCAACTCCTCCGCGCCCTCGGCCGCCGCGTCGACTATCCGCTCAATGCCGACAAAGTCGGCCGCCAGTTCAAGGATGCCGACGCCTCCGGGGCTGCCGTGGCTCTCGTGGTCGGTGAGGAATGGCCGAAGCTCAAAATCAAAGATCTCAAGGCGCGGACCGAGACCGAACTGCCCCACGAGGCGCTTGCCGATTGGGCGGCGAATCTTCAGACTCCCGCGCCATGAGTTTCCGTAGTTCTCATTGCGGCGCCCTGCGCGCCAAAGATATCGGTCAGCGCGCCACCCTCGCCGGCTGGGTCGGTTCCCGCCGCGACCACGGCGGGGTCATCTTCGTCGATCTGCGCGACCGCGAAGGCATCACCCAGGTTGTCTTCCGTCCCGAAGAACACGCCGCGACGGCCCAAGCCGCGCACGGACTGCGCGACGAGGACGTCATCCAAATCTCCGGCACCGTGGCCAAACGCCTGGAGGGCACGGAAAATTCCAAACTCTCGACCGGCGAAATCGAAATCGTGGCCGACGATTTGCAAATCCTCAACAAGGCCGATGTCCTCCCCTTCCCCCTCGATGAGCAGATCGCCAACGAGGACCTGCGCCTGACCCATCGCTACCTCGACCTCCGCCGTCCCGGCATGGCCGCCAATCTCCGACTCCGCCACCGCGTGATCAAAACGGTGCGCGACATCCTCGACGCCGATGGTTTCTGGGAAATCGAAACCCCAATCCTGAGCAAAAGCACCCCGGAAGGCGCCCGCGACTTCCTCGTGCCCAGCCGGCTGAACCCAGGAAGCTTCTACGCCCTGCCGCAGGCGCCTCAGCAATACAAACAGCTCCTCATGGCCGCTGGCGTGGAAAAATATTTTCAGATCGCCCGCTGTTTCCGCGATGAGGACCTGCGGGCCGACCGCCAACCGGAATTCACCCAGGCCGACATCGAAATGAGCTTCGTCACGGCGGAGGACCTCTTTGCCCTCATCGAGAAGATGTTCGTCGCCGTCTTCCGTGAAGCCCACGGCGTCGAGATCACCACACCCTTCCCGCGCCTGACCCACCGCGAGGCCATGGACCGCTTCGGCAGCGACAAGCCCGACACCCGCTGGGCCCAGGAAATTGTCGAGGTCGACGACATCTTCGCCGGCACCGAATTCAAAGTCTTCCGCGGCGCCCTCGACAGCGGCGGCGTGGTCCGCGCCCTCAACGCCAAGGGCCTCGCCAAGATCACCACCGGTCAAATCGAGGAACTCACCGCCATGGCCAAACAGTTCGGCGCCAAGGGCCTTGCCTTCATCAAATGCGAAAATGGCGAATGGAAGTCGCCCATCGTCAAATTTTTCACCGACGCCGAGAAAGCCGCCCTGCAGGAGCGCCTCAAGATCGAAGAAGGTGACCTCGTCCTTTTCGGCGCGGACAAATGGGAAATCGTCTGCGAGGTCCTCGGACGCGTCCGCCTCCGCGCGGTCGAACTCATCGGCCTCACCCACGACCCCAAGCGCCTTGATTTCCTCTGGGTCGTCGACTTCCCGCTTCTCGCCTGGAGTGACGAGGAGCAAAAATGGAACGCCGTCCACCATCCCTTCACCCGCCCCAAGGCGGACGACCTCCCGCTCCTCGAACAAAAGAAATACGCCGAGGTGCGAGCTGAAGCTTATGACATCGTTCTCAATGGCGTGGAAATCGGCGGCGGCAGCATCCGGATCCACGAAGCCGATCTTCAGTCGACCATGTTCAGCGTCCTCGGCGTCAACGACGAGCAACAGGCCTCCATGTTCGGCCATCTCCTCAAGGCCTTCAAATTCGGCACCCCGCCCCACGGCGGTATCGCCCTCGGCCTCGACCGTCTGGTCATGCTTCTGGCCGGCGCGGAATCGATCCGCGACGTCATCGCTTTCCCCAAAAACAACCGCGGTATCGAACTGATGACCGGCTCGCCTTCGCCCGTCGACTTCAAGCAACTCCGCGAGTTGTCCATCAGCTCGACCAAAAAAGCCTGATCGCGGTCATGAACGAGTCCGGACTCGAAGCGGCCCTGCAGAAAATGGAATCGGCCGGCTTGTCCCCGGCCGCCAAGGCCAGTTTCACCCGCGCGTGGCGCCAAGCAGCCTCGGGCGACGCCGGACTCATGCCCGAAAATTCCCTCGCACCGGCCGAAGGCGTTCCCGCATTGGCCGACATCCCGGCCGCAGCGCCCGATCCCTCCCTGCTCAACAAACTCTGCGTGATCAAGTTGAACGGCGGACTCGGCACCGGCATGGGCTTGGAAAAAGCCAAGTCCCTCATTCCGGTCAAAGACGGACTCACCTTTCTCGACTTCATCGCCCGCCAGATCCTCTGGCTGCGCCGCACCCACGGCACGGCGGGTCCGTGCTTCCTGCTCATGGATAGCTTCAGCACGTCCGCCGACACGCTCGGCTACCTCGCACGCTACCCCGACCTCTCACCCGACGGCCCGCTCGACTTCCTACAAAATAAAGTCCCGAAGCTCCGCGCCGACACCCTCGAACCCGTGACTTGGCCTGAAAACCCCGACCTCGAATGGTGCCCCCCCGGCCACGGGGATCTTTACCCCTCGCTGCTCGGATCGGGTTGGCTGCAGCGCCTCGCCGACGCCGGCGTCGAATACCTCTTCGTCTCCAACAGCGACAACCTCGGCGCTACGGTCGATCCCGCGCTCCTCCGCTACTTCGCCGCAAGCGGATTGTCCTTCCTTATGGAAGTCGCCGAGCGCACGTCCTCGGATCGCAAAGGCGGACACCTCGCCCGCCGCCATAGTGACGGCCGCCTCGTTCTTCGCGAAGTTGCCCAGTGTCCTGCCGACGACCTCGAAGCCTTTCAAGACATTGCCCGTCACCGCTACTTCAACACCAACAGCCTCTGGTTGCGCGTTTCCGACCTCCTCGCCGCGCTGGCGGAAAACGGAGGAGCGCTCCCTCTGCC
>CAMBUL010000053.1 GCA_945871065.1 Chthoniobacter flavus
ACGATGCGCGATCCGGCCACCCCGGGTGCCAGTCAGGGCGTGACCTTTTACCAGGGTGTCTGGAAGGGGGAGGGGGCCAACCAGACGGGAGGGCGGCTCTTCTACCGGATTAACGGGGGGAGTTGGCAACCGGTCAGTCTCGGTTTCCACTCCAACGTAGGCGACGGTCCAAGTCTCAACCAATTCTGGAAGGCGTCACTGACCATGCCGGGCGCGGTCGGTGCGGTGGTGCAGTATTACTTCGTCACCGACTTCGATAAGCGCTCTGCAACCTTTGTCTATGCGGGCAACACGGTGGGAACCGTCGAGTCCGCGGCGCAGGCCAATCCGTTTTCCTTTACCGTGGCCCCGCCCCGCCCGGTCTTTACGGTGAACGGAGCGAATGGCGACTATTCGAAGTCCAACTTTTACCTCGACGAGAACAACGACCCTACTTTCCCCACCTTGTCTGTGCGGGTGAACCCCGGGATCGCCGCGCAGGTCGAGGTCTTCACCAACCTGAACAACCGCGACCGGGCGAATGATGACTTCAACCATGACGGGATCGAGGATGGCATTCTTCCGCCGGATGGCAACCTGACCACGACGGCCGACACCGGGGCTTATTTCCAGGCCTATGCGATGGCCGACCCGGACAACGACGGCACCTACGAGCTGGATCTTCCCGTGCTCAAGACCGGGGCCTACCGGGTCACCGCCCGCTACCGGGCCGGTCCGAACGATGCGTGGACCTGGTTGGGCAGTTCCGGGATCCGCGACCATGCCGTGGTCGTGGCGCCGAAGATCGCCCGCGACATGCGCGTCTACGAGTTGCATGTGGCCAATGCCAATGCCACGGCAGCCAACTTCGCCGGACGCGGGACCTTCGAGGATCTCCACGATCCGGCCAAACGGGTCAATATCGATTGGCTACAAAATCTCGGGGTCAACTGGATCTGGTTCCAGCCATTCCATCCGCAGGGGTTGGAAGCACGCCAACCCGATCCGGCCAACAACAACCAGCCCTACGATCCGGGTAGTCCTTACTCGATCCGCAACTTCTGGGAGATCAATCCCCTCTACACCCGCAGCTACAACGGCAATTTGAACGACCCCGCGGCGAATCCGGCCAACTACACCGCATCGATGACCGCTTTCCGGAATTTTGCCCTCGCGGCCGATCAAGGCGGAATCCAGCTGATGCTGGATTTTCCGTTTAACCACACCGCGCCGGATGTGGTCCTCGGGTCCAAGGGCGTGGAGATTTTCGGCGCGGCGGGCGGTTGGCAACCCGGGGACAAAATCCGCGACCGCGTCCCGGGATTCTTTTCGACCGATGGCACGGGCGGAGCGGCCGCTTACAGCGCGCCGGCCCAGGTGGCCAGTCAGATCGCCACCGCCCCCGATCGCAACGACTTCGGCAAGTGGAGGGATGTGTGGGATGTTTTTTTCGGGAACTACGCGACGCTCGTCATCGGCGATCCGAGCGCCGAGACCAGCCGCGCCACCACCCGCAACGAGGGCGACTGGATGGACTTCGGCGGGATGTCCGCCACGACGAGAGGAGTCTGGCGCTACTTTGGCGAGGTGCTGCCCTACTGGATCGTTCAGTCGGGTCACCGCGGATATAACTCGACCGGGGCGGACGGTGCATCGCGCGACGTGCTGGACGCCGCCGGGATCGATGGCCTGCGCAAGGACTTCGGCCAGGGGCTTCCGCCTCCGGCCATGGAATACATCATCAACCGCACGCACGAGGTGAAGTGGAATTTCCTCTTCATGACCGAAAGTCTTGACGGAGAGCAGGTGACCTACCGCTCAAGCCGCCACTTCCCCGTGCTCAACGAGAACATCGTGTTCCCCCTCCAGGGGGCCACGACCACGTCCGCTTACCGCTCGATCATAGAGGGCCGCCGCAGCGCCTACGGTCAGAGCCTTGTCCTGCTCAACAATACTTCCCACGACGAATTGCCCTACGCCGACCCTTGGGAAGCGCTCATCCGCTACACCACGGTCTCCACGACCGACGGCGCGCCCATGCTGATGTACGGCCAGGAAATCGGCACCGGGCGGAAAGCGCAGAATTCTGTGCCCCAAGGCGGCTTCGACTGGTACGAGGATAATTTCGATAAATTCATTCCCCACTTCAAAAAATGGAATTCGATGCAACCGCAGTGGAGTGCTTATGACAACAATGCTTATGGCGTCCAGTTTTTGAAACCCGCCTACGCCGCCGCCGGCCACGCGCGCGCCTTCAGTCCGGCGCTGCGCAGCTCCTACCGCTGGTTCCTCAATTCCCGCGGGAGCGACAACCCCGATCCGGACATTTTCGCGGTGGCCAAATACACCTCCGGCAGCACCCCGCTCGCGCAGCAGGACGTGGTGCTCGCTTTCACCAGCCTCGATCGGAACAGGGCCCAGGAAAACACCTTCGGCTTGTCTGCTGTTTTGGCCGACATCCTCGGCCTGCAGTCCGGCCGCCTTTACAACGTGAAGAACATTGCCGCCTACGCCGGTCGGGCCAACGAGCAAAGCAGCCGGCGCGACCAGTGGCTCTGGGGAGAAGGCTTTACCCGTTCCCAGCTTGAAGCCAATGGCATTTACGTCGCGCTCAACCCCGTGCCGACGGCCGAGGCCACGTGGGCGACCGCGCCTTATGAAGCCAAGTTTCTCAAAGTCTATGACGTGACTCCTCCGGCGGGTGCTCCGACCGGGTTGCAAGGTCCGAATGTCTCAGCTTTCGCCGTGGGCCGCAGCGTGCAGTTCTCCTGGTCGGCTCTTGCGGCCGACGCAGCGGGTGTTGTTCCCCGCTACGAAGTGATCGTGACGGTCAATGGCGAGGAACGCGCGGCGGAGATCGTTTCGGGCGCCAGCTATACCCTTGACGGGGTCAATGCCGGCGACCAAACGGGGATCAGCGTCCGTGCGGTCAATCCTGACAACAACCAGAACAAATCCCCCATGTTGGCGTCCAGTCCCACGATCCGGGTTCTTGCCGCGGCCGGAGATGAGGATGGCGACGGAATGCGTAACGAGGCCGAGCAAATCGCGGGGACCAATGCCCTCGACCCCGGTTCGCGCTTTGCCGCCTCGGTGAGCCGCGCCCCGGACCATGCCACGGTCGATTGGACCGCCGTTCCCGGGCGCTCCTACCAGGTGCAATACCGCGAGTCCCTCGGATCCGGAACGTGGGTGGAGGCCGCCACCGGCCTGACTTCCGGCCCGTTCGTCCACCGCCACGCCGGGGCATCCTCGGGATTCTACCGCGTGGTGGCGGAATTTCCCGCGCCTTGACTTCGCGGCAAGGTGGTTTTTCACTGCTCCTTTCGCCGGCATAGCTCAGCTGGTAGAGCACCTGATTTGTAATCAGGCGGTCGTCGGTTCGAATCCGACTGCCGGCTTCTTCCTCAGCGCTGCAGGACGCGGCCGTCGGCTTTGAGCACGTTCATGCCCAGCCTTTCGGAATTGGCATGGACAGCTTGGTAATCGGTGCAGACGGTCAGACGGCCGACATTGGGAATTTTGAAGATGCCGCGGCGCCCGTAGATGTTGACGCTGGAGGCGAGTTCGTCCTGCAGGACCGGGGAGAAGTGGTAGCTTGAGCCGTAGCGGGCCACGGTATCCGGGCCCGCCACATCGCTCGGGCAAGTCAGCGTGCCGAGGTTGACGCCGTAGGGTCCGAGTGTTTCGAGGGCGGACCGACCTTCGTTGCCCAGCGAGGGCGGCTCGGTTTCAATCGGCGGGAAGCGGTAGTCGTTGTCGCTCACGTATTGCTGCACGGCGACCCCGATTTGACGGAGATTCCCGAGGCATTTGGCCGAGCGGCCGCGTTCGATCATCGAACCGATGGCCGGGGTGGCAATGGAGGCGAGGATGGCGAGGATGGCCATGGCGACCAACAGTTCGACGAGGGTGAAGGCGGGAGATTTCACGAGCCGCGGTTCTGTCCTGCCTTGGCCGCCTGTTTGCGCTCGAAGTATTGTTTGGAGCGTTCGACGCGCTGCTGCGGCGTCATCTTGGCCTCGCGAGCCATGCGGCGCTCGTCCATCCGATCGGACACCTCGGGGCGACTGAAAAATTCTTGGGCTTTGGCCCGCCGCTCCTGTTCGGGAAGGTCGCGCATCCCGCGCCAGAATTCCCCCATCAAGCGGACGTCTTCGCGGGCTCTTTCCTGCTCGTTTTGCGGGAGCAGGGCGATTTGTGCCTCGGCGCGGGCCACCGTGTTCTGCTGGCCGCCCATGGAACTCGTCCAACTGCCTCCGCGCTGCTCCCCGCCGGAGCGGCTCCCGATCCACGCGCCGCCGCGTCCGCCGCCCATGTCGTCGTCGCGCGAAGGACGGGCCCGCAGGAGAAAAACTTCGCGGGCCACCCCGCCGGCGCTGCGGAAGAGGCGCGGCATGGCCACCGCCATGGGGACTGCTTCGGGCGGGCTGACCGACGGCTTCCAGTCCGCCGGCGCAGCGAGGAACACCCCCGTCTTCTGGGCCGCCTCTTCAAGCAAGGCGGGCAATCCGCCCGGCTCGGAAGGGGTCCAAAGTGTGCCGCGCAAATCCAGGGCCGCGCCAGATTGTGGTGCGATCAAACTGAAACCGCCGGCATCGAAGGATGCCCAGCCGGTTGTTTTGCCGCCCGCGCGGAAGACGGCCAGGATGTCGTCGATGGCTCCTGCCTTGGGCGCACCCAAATAAGCCAATTGCCACGAGGCCTCGGTGCGGACGGCCACAATGTCGAGGGCCTCGACCGGGGGAACGCGTTTTACTTTGATCGTGACCGGGGTCGAGGGGTCGAGGTTGGAGACGATTTCAATGCCGCCTTGGCGACTGATCGCGGCAATCGCTTTGGCCACCGGGGCGTCGCGGAGATCCAGGGTGACCAGGCCCCAGCCGGCATAAACTTGCCAAGCCACCCACAGGAGGACGAGGACGGCCAACAGGCCGGGCAGAAAGAGACGGTTCAGGCTCATGGGGTCTCAGGTATAACCCCGCGCCGCTTCCGGGGTTGTGCTTTAAGTGCAAAGTTTCAGGAGGCGGTTCATGGAGGGCAAGGGGTGGAGCTTTTCCTTGCAGTGGAGGCGAGGGCTGGTACCTTACGTGGTCCCCAAATAGTCATGAGCGAACGCGATACTACTCCCGTGCAGGAAGCCAAACTGCACTTTCTCGACTACTGGCGCGTCATAAGGCTGCGGCTGCCGATCATCATTCTGGCCTTCCTCCTCGTCGTGGTCACCGCGGGCGTCACGACCTACTTCATGCCGCGCCAATATGAGTCGAACGTCATCATCGAGGTCGAGCAGAACGAGCAGAAAATCCGCATTTTCACCGAAGGCTATCAAGGCGGCATGGGAATGGATCCGCGGTTTGCCACCACCCAGTTCCAGATCATCCAGCGCAAGGAGATGCTTTATCCGGTGATCGACTCGATGAAATTGCTCGAGCGGTGGAGCGAGGAATTCGGGATCCGCAGCCGCGAGCAGGCCTACTTCAAGCTGCGCAGCATGATCGACGTGCGCGAAGTGCGTAATACCAACCTCCTGCAAATCAGCGTCGAGAGCACCGACCCGCAGGAGGCGTCCGATCTGGCCAACAGCATCGCGCAGGAATACCAACGCAAGCGGATCGAAGATCAGCAAAAACTCTTGTCCGGTTCCCTCGCCACGTTGGAAGACGAGGTGGACAAACAGCGTGCCAAGGTCCAAGAAGCCAACGAAGAAATGGGGCGCATCCGTACCGAGTTGGGCATCACAGACCTCAATCCCGACAGCCTCGAGGACCCCATGCAGTCGCAGGAGACCGTGTTGCAGCAGCAAGAAGCGCAGGTCAGCGAGGCCCGGATGATGGCCTCCAATCTCCGCACCAAGTACGTCGAGATTGAAAAACTTTCCGGTGACGAACTGATGCGTTCGCTGCCGACCCTTCAGATTGAAGACCAGACGGTCGTCACCATTCTTCCCCAGTACCAGGAGGTCAGCTCCGAATTGGCCCGCGCCTTGCAATCCGGTCTCGGCCCGCGCCACCCGACAATCCTCTCCTTGGCCGCCAAGAAGGCGACCTATGAGCAACAACTTTCCGATCAGGTCAACAGCATCCGGCGCACCTTGGCGGCCAACCTCGAAATCACCGCGCGCTCGCTGACCAAAATGGAAGAGGAACTCGAGGCCGCCCGCGAGGACCAGCGGGATTCGAAGACCCGCGGTTCGGAATACGCCCGAGCCAAGAACAATTACATCCAAGCCAAGCGGGTGCTCGAGGCCGCGGAATTGCGCCTCTCCACCGAGACCATGCAGCGCAGCATGCCGATGAGCCCGGCCCGCATCTGGGAAAAAGCGGAACCATCCTCCGGTCCTTCCAAGCCCAAAGTCCTGCTCAACATGGCGCTGGCCGTAGCCGTCGGCCTCATTGTCGGCGTCGGCCTGGCCTTCTTCCTCGAGTATCTCGATACCAGTGTGAAAACGATGGAGGATGTGGAAAATTATCTCCAAGTCCCGGTGCTGGCCGTGGTGCCGAAGAACATCAAACTGCTCCATGCCAACCCCGAAGCGGTGGCGGACATCGAGGCCTACCGCATCTTGAGGACAAACCTCGAATTCAACCGTCCTTCGGCCGAACACAATACGGTGACCTGCGTCAGCGGCGGAGCCGGCGAGGGCAAGTCGACCACCCTGAACAATCTGGCCTGCACCTTCGCCCAAGGCGGCTACAACACCCTCATCGTCGACGCCGACATGCGCCGCCCCTCGCAGCACCGCATGATGGCAATAGACAACGACATCGGGCTGAGCGACTTCCTCACCACCGATGTCGATCTGGAGGAACTGGTTCACACCACTTCCGTCCCCAATCTTTCGCTGCTCCCCAGCGGCAAAATGCCCTACGACTCGGTCGGGGTGCTTAATTCCCAGCGCATGGTGGACCTCGTCGCGCAGGTCAAGAGCCGCTATGACATTATTTTCTTCGATTCCCCCCCGATTCTCGGCCTGAGCGACGCCTCGGTGCTGGTCCGCGGCCTGGACCTCACCATCATCGTCGTGCAGCACCGCCGTTTCCCGCGAGCCATGCTCCAGCGGGTCAAGCAAGCTGTGCTCAATGTCGGCGGCAACATCCTCGGCGTTGTCCTCAACAACGTGGACGTGCGCCACGACCAGTATTACGAGTACTACACCAACTACTACAACTACTACTACACCCCGCAGAAGGCTCAGGAGGGTATGAACGGGGGCGTGGCCAAGGATGCCAAAGTCCCTGCCCGCTCACGGCGTCCGGCCAAAGTGGGTTTGGAAGATGACTACTAAGATGACCTCCCGTCTCCCGGTATTTTTCGCTGCCGGCCTTCTCTTGTTTTTCGTTTCCGCGGGCGTCCTCCGCGCCTCCGATGCGGCTTTCCGCACGGGAGACACCATCGAACTCCGCATTGGCGGCGTTCCGGGGGAGGAGACGCAGTTGATCACCGGCACTTACACCGTCGACGGGGAGGGGTTTGTCAATCTTCCCCACGTGGGCAAGGTCCGCGCCGCCGGCCTGGGTCAGGCCGCTTTGCAAAGCGCCATCGAAGCCGCCTATCGGGCCGGCGAGATTTACACCAACCCGTCGATCACCGTGACCGTTCCCGCCGCTCTGCGCTTCGTTAACGTGAGCGGTGACGTGCGCCAACCGCGGCGCGTCGAATATACCTCGGACCTCACCCTCCTCGGCGCGATCAGCGCGTGCGGCGGCTTCACGGAATATGCCGACCAGGGCAAGGTCCGCCTGATCCGGCGCGGCGGGGTGCAAATTGTCAATATCAAAGCGGTCCGCAAGGATCCCGCCCTTGACGTTGTGCTGCTTCCCGGCGATCAGATTGAGGTGCCCCAGAGTTTCTGGTGAACTCGTCCGGAGGGTGTCCCGTTTGACCCCCTTGCTTCTGCGGTCTAGTTTGATGGCCGCATGCGAGCCCTCGGTTTTTTGTTTTGTCTGCTCTCGGTCGGCGCGGCCGCCGGTGCCCAATCACCATCCCTCGGTGCCGTGGTCAACCGCAGCGGCGCGACGATTACTGGCGTGACTTTCCGGGTCTGGGCACCCAACGCGACCAGCGTCGCGGTGCGGGGAGAATTCAGCGGGTGGGCCGAGAGGGCCATGACCAAGGACAATGCCACCGGGCATTGGACAGCCACGGTTCCGGCCGCGCGTCCCGGGCAGGAATACAAATACTTTCTGCACTGGGCGGGCAACACCGCCGGCACGTGGAAGCAGGATCCCCGCGCGGTGTGGGTGCGAAGAGATGTTAGAGGGATCTTGAATTCCGTCATTTATGACCACAGCTCATTTGATTGGGGTGGAGTGAACCGACCGAGCATTCCGGTCAACCGCCAAGTCATGTATGAACTGCACATCGGCAGCTTCTACGATCCGAATCTCCGCGATAACCGTCCCGCCACGTTCGACGATGCCTCCGTCCGCTTGGACTACCTGCAGCGTCTCGGCGTCAACGTCATCGCCCTCATGCCGGTCAACGAGTTCGGAGGCGACTACAGCTGGGGCTACAATCCTCATTATCCTTATGCAATTGAAGATGCCTATGGAGGTCCGGATGGACTAAAGCGCTTCATCAAGGCTGCCCACCAGCGAGGCATGAAGGTGCAGATTGACGTGGTTCACAACCATTGGTTGGAGGCAGGCGTCAAGCCGGAGGATTCCGTTTGGCAGTTTGACGGTCCGGTCAATGCCTATTTCTTCCCTGACCCAGTTAAGCAGTGGACGCCATGGGGGCCCCGGCCGGACTATGACAAGCCCGAGGTTCGCCGCTACATCCAAGATAACATCAAACTCCTATTGGATGAGTTCCGGGTGGATGGATTCCGGTGGGATTCGCCGCAGAATATCTTGGGCTATGACACAAGACAAAGCGGCGCCAATCCCGACACGGTGTCGCCCGAGGGGAAAAGTATGGTCATGGCGGTTAACCGGATGATCCACGAAGAGTATCCCGGTTGCTGGAGTATTGCCGAGGATGCGGATCTGCTCGCTGTCCGGCCCGCCGGTGACTGGTATCCCCAAGGCTCGTTCCCCGACCAATTGCGGGTCGATGACGCGGCCGACAGCTTCCATGGCCACTGGCAGACCAGTTTTCACAATGAGATCGCACCGCAGATTGCGTCCGCCTCGCCCGATGTCGGTCGGATCCTCGCCAAGGTCAACGGCTGGTCGGAGCCCCCGGGTTACCGGATCATCTTCGCCGACAACCACGACAAATCGGGGGACCTCAACAACAGCTTGCGGTTGGCCGACCGCATGGATCCCGGCGATCCGGGGAGCAAGACAGCGCGCCGGAAAACGCTGCTCAATGCGGTCCTCACCCTGACTGCTCCGGGCACGCCGATGCTCTGGATGGGGCAGGAATTCCACGCCACGGGCGCGTTCAGCGACGCTGCACCGCTGGACTGGCGCGCCGCATTCGGGCAGCACCGCATCTTCCGCGCCCATCGTGACCTTGTCCTTTTGCGTGAAACCCTTCCGGCCCTGCGCAATTCCGACCTTTCCACCGCACCGGGTGGCCTCAACGAGGACCTCGATCTGGTCGTCTACTGGCGCCGGTTCGGAGGAGACGCCGCTCAGGACGTCGTTGTCTTCGTTAATTTCTCCGGCCAGACACGCAACGATTTCAGCGTGCCTTTTCCTTCGTCCGGCACCTGGCATGTGCGGATGAACACGGATTGGCCGGTTTACGGGGCGGATTTCGGCAACGCCGGACCCGGTGGCGCGGTGACGGCCGCGGTCAGCAATGGGCAAGCGCGGGCCACCATGACCATTGCCCCGCACAGCGCGATCATTCTCGCTCGCACCGGGCCGCCTGCGGGCGTGTCGCTCGACGATGCCGATCTCAACGGTCTGCCCGACGGCTGGGAAAGCATGGCCGGCGTCTCCGATGAGAGTGCCGATCCTGATGGCGATGGCATCAGCAACGGGGCCGAGTTCCGGCGCGGAAGCGACCCTTTCGTTTTGAACCGCATGTTTTTGGTGGGAGGAGACCCCAACACCGGTCAAGCCAAGAACCCTTTGAGTTGGAACCCGGATAGTGCAGCTCTGAGGATGACTTGGTCTGATGAGCGCCAACGTTGGGAGTGGACCGGAACGTTTGCCACGACCTACCAATTCAAATTTGCCAGCGGGCCGGGCTGGGCCGGATCCAATTACGGCACGGGGCCCGGTATCACTGCCGGGACCGCCTCCACGGACGGTGGCAGCAATCTTTCCACCACTCTCGTGGCCGGTCGCTACCGCTTTACTTTCAGCGAAACCGACGGCGCCTTCACCGTGCAGGGCTTCCCGGTGTCCGCCGAGTGGTGGGAAACCCGCGGGCTTCCCGCGCCTTGGCCCGCCACCGCCGACGACCCGCGTTGGGCCAACGACTCCGACCGCGATGGGTTCTCCCATCGTTTGGAATATGCCTTAGGAGGAAATCCGACCGATGCCGCGGACGGGCGCACCCTGCAGACCGCGGCGACGAGCAACGCAGGCGGCGCCAACCACTTTGTCTTCCAGTGGTTGGAGCGGACCGATGGGGGATCCTCCCTCGCGGTTATCCCGCAGATCTCGGAAAATTTGTCCGCCGGCTGGGTACCAATCCAAGCCGCCAATGTTGCGGCGCACCTCGGCGACCCGCTCAACCACCAGCGCCGCGAAGTGACTGTCCCGTTCGACGGGGCCGCGAAATTTCTGCGCTTGCGGGTGACCGGGCCCTGATTTGATTGCGTATGCGCCGGCTGCCGCGACCGAAGCCGCTCTACCGGCCGCTGCCGGATCCGGGCAAGAAGCCCCGCGGGGCGAGAGACGGATGGATCGGGGTGGTGGTGGAGCGCGATGATCCGGCCGACCGGCGTTCTCCCGGCACGATGTATCTCTACGGGCGGCAAGGTTACCTCGGGGATTTTCGGACCAACGAAAACGGTTTCATCGGTCAATCGCGGGGTATCCCGCCCGGCCACTACACGCTGCAGCCTAAGCGCCGGAGCGGGGCCAATTGGCCGGCCCAAACCCCGGCCATTACGGGTCCGGGGCAGCCGGTGGGCAAACCGGGCCCCGGCTACAAGGCGGACGCCATCCTTCTGCACCCGGAAGGCCGGCCAGGTGTACCGGACTCGCTTTCCTGCCTCACGGTGAACAACGAAGGCTTTCGTCGCGTCATGCATATCATGCACCAGGCTCCGGATTCGACTGTCCCGTTGATCATGGGGTGAACGCCTTTCCCGCCCGGCGGGTAAGGGCGGCGGGCTCCCGCCATTGACAGTCCGTCTCCCCGACTCCATAGTCCGCCCTCCTTTTCAGGTATCGCATGGAAAATATTCGCAACATCGCTATCATCGCCCACGTCGACCACGGCAAGACCACCTTGGTTGACCAGCTGCTCCGTCAGTCGGGAACCTTTCAGGCCCACGAGAAGCTCGAGGAGCGGGTCATGGACTCGATGGATCTCGAGAAAGAAAAGGGGATCACAATCCGCGCGAAGAATGCCTCGCTCAAGTGGGACAAATACCACATCAACATCGTCGACACCCCGGGGCACGCCGACTTCGGCGGGGAAGTGGAACGCATCATGAAGATGGTCGATGGCGTGTTGCTTGTGGTTGACGCTTACGAGGGACCGCAGGCCCAGACCAAATTCGTCCTCCGCAAAGCGATGGAGAACGGCCTCAAGCCGGTGGTGGTGATCAACAAGATCGACCGCGAAAATGCCCGTCCCCACAAGGTCCTCGACATGGTCTTCGAGCTTTTCCTCGAATTGAACGCGACCGACGAGCAGCTTGATTTCCCGCACATTTACGCCAGTGCCAAAGCCGGCTTCGCCAAACGCGAACTGGTCGATCCGAGTGACACGCTGGTCCCGCTGTACGAAGCCATTGCCTGGCACATCCCCGCGCCGAAAAAGTCGGACGCCGATTATTTCCAGATGCTCGTGTCGAACCTCGACTACAGTGATTACCTCGGCCGTATCGCCTACGGGCGGGTCATCAGCGGTGCGGTCAAGGTTGGACAATCCATCGTCTGCCTCCATGCCGACGGACGCAAAGAGCGGGCCAATGTGACCGCTATTTTCGGCCACCAGGGCCTCGATAAAGTGAAGATCGAGTCGGCTTCCGAAGGCGACATCATCGGTTTGGCCGGTTTCGAGGACGTCTTCATCGGCGAGACTCTGGTCGACAACGAGGAACGCGCTTCGCTCCCCTTTATCCAGATCGATCCGCCGACGATCAGCATGCGCCTTTGCGTGAACGACTCGCCGCTGGCCGGACGCGAGGGCAAGCTGCTCACCGCCCGCCAGATCAAAGACCGGCTGACCCGCGAGACCCGGACCAATGTTTCGCTGCAGGTCTCCGAGACCGAAGTTGCCGGGCAATTCGAGGTCAAGGCCCGGGGCGAAATGCAAATTGCCATCCTCGTCGAGCAAATGCGCCGCGAAGGCTTCGAGTTGCTTGTCTCGCGTCCAGAAGTGATTTTCCAGCGCGGAGACGACGGTTCCCTGCTCGAGCCGATGGAAACCCTTTACGTCGACGTCCCGCCTGAGAATCTCGGCGACATCCTCCAGGCCCTTGCCACGCGCAAGGCCGACATCGCCAACATGGAGCACCATCCGCACAGCGTGCTGGTGCAGGCCACCATCCCGACGCGCGGCATCATCGGGTTGGAGACCGACCTGGTCAACGCGACCAAGGGCCTCGGCACGATGAGCCATTTGTTCAAAGAATACGGACCGCACAAGGGCGAGATCCCGAGCCGCGGCAAAGGCGTGCTCATTTCCATGGAAGGCGGCATCAGCATGGCCTACGCGCTTGATACCATCCAGGAACGCGGACGCCTCTTCATCGGACCGCAGGAGGAAATCTACGAAGGCATGATCGTCGGTGAGAACGCGCGTCCGGACGACCTGCCGGTCAATCCGTGCAAAGCGAAAAAGCTGACTAACATGCGCAGTCAGGGCGATGGCAAAGGCATCCAGCTGGCTCCGCCGGTGCAGATGACCCTGGAGCGCTCGATCGAATACATCGCGCCCGACGAATACGTCGAGGTGACGCCGAAGAGCTTGCGCCTGCGCAAGAAAATCCTCGATGCGAACGGCCGCAAGCGGGCGTCCTCCAAGACCGGGGGGTAAAGCGACGTCCATCAACACCGGTTGGGGACGTCGGCCCCGATTTTTTATCAAGAGGGGGGTTGACACCGGTGCCGAGCCATTGTTCTATGGCATGCGTTCCGATTGTCCGCGCCGCTCATCGCGCTCCCCTTGGAGGCGATTCCGGCAAGTGGTTGCCAAAGAGCGGCGCACAATCCTCCAAGAACAACACGATAACGTATTTTTACTCGGCTCGAATTCCGGTTCGAACCGTTCCGATGACCGGTCACCACAAGTGATCCCAAGTTAAGCGAACCCAGGGCATGCTCGACGCCAGGCAGGGGGAAATTTTTCCCACGCTGGCGAAAGAAATCGCCCGCGACGACAACGACGTGTCCAACGTCCATTTCAAATTCATTTTCTCCGCCGGCCTTTGCCAAGGCATGTCTGGCCGCAACTGATTACCCGATAATACCATGGAAGAGACCAACTCCCCTCAGCCCCCGGCCTTGCCGGTTCACGAACGCGAAGCGGCTTTGCCCGCGCACCGGCCCGATCCGGCGCTGCCAGCCCCCGAGGTCGACGGCCAGCGAGACGGCGGCGGCGCCCAGCGAGATGCCGGCCCGCGTCGCACTCGCCAACGGACTTTCCGTCGGGGACGCGACCGGCGTTTTCGTGGCGGCGGTGAGCGGGACGACCGTGGACCGAGGGATGACCGTGGACCGCGAAACGACCGTGGTCCGAGTGATGATCGCGGTCCCCGCGGCGGCGGTCAGGATGGTCCGGCCGATGCCGGTGTTCCCCTCGAAGATGAGCCGGCGGGCGAACCGGTCTTTGCCGAGGGCATTGTCGAGGTCAGTGGCAAGGGCTTCGGTTTCCTCCGCAACCCGAAGCGCAATTTCACCCAGTCGAACAACGACATCTTTGTCACCCCCGAGATCGTGCGCGCCTTCAACCTGCGCGACGGCGTCTGGATCAAAGGCGAGATCCGCAAGGGGAGCCGTGGGCCGCAACTCTTCCGCTGCACCGAGATCGAGGGCGAAGATCCGGCGAAGTATGCCAACATCCCGTATTTCGAGGAACTGACCACGATCAACCCGAATTCGCGGATCAATCTCGAGACCGACCCGGAGCGCTACACCACGCGGATCATGGATATCATGACCCCGATCGGCAAGGGCCAGCGTGGTCTCATCGTCGCGCCCCCGCGCACCGGCAAGACCACGCTTCTGCAACACATTGCCGAAGCCGTGGTGCGCAACCACCCCGAGATGAAGCTGATCATCCTGCTGGTCGATGAACGTCCGGAGGAAGTGACCGAAATCCGCCGCACCGTGCCGCAGGCCGAGCTGATGGCCAGTTCGAACGACAGCGACATCAAGAGCCACACGCGCATTGCCATTCTCGCCATCGAGCGCGCCAGGCGTCTGGTTGAAATGGGCAAGGATGTTTTTGTGCTCATGGACTCGCTGACCCGCATCGGGCGCGCCTTCAACAACGCGACAGGCGGCGGCGGACGCACCATGAGCGGCGGCGTCGATTCGCGTGCGCTGGAAATTCCGCGCAAACTTTTCGCCGCGGCCCGCAATACGGAGGAGGCCGGTTCGCTCACCATCATGGCTACCGCCCTGATCGAGACCGGCAGCCGGATGGACGAACTAATTTTTCAGGAATTCAAAGGCACCGGCAATATGGAGCTCGTCCTTGATCGCAAGATCAGCGACCAGCGCATTTATCCGGCGGTCGACATCTTCCTCTCCGGCACCCGTCGTGAGGAACTGCTCCTGCCCGAAGAGCAGTTGCACAAGATCAATGTCATCCGCCGCGGCCTGGCCGGACACAAACCGATCGAAGCGATCGAGCGCCTGCTCCATTTCGTGCGGAAGTATCCGACCAATGTGGAAATGCTGAAAAGTCTTCCGGGGTAACCAGGGGATTTGAACAGAAGGTAACGAAGGGGTTTCCTTCGGTGTGATCGTGCCGGGAGGGACACGCAGACCGCGTGTCCGTCCGAAAAAAAGCGGACGAGGTGGCTGCTGCCTGTTTAACCGAGGAAGGCCGTCGGCGGGTCCGGAGGCCCCGCGTTACCGGGGAATTTACAGGTCCTCGTCTTCGGCGGCGCCCTTTTTGTAGGTCAGGCCGCGGAGTTTGCCGTGGATAAATTCGTCGAGGTCGCCGTCCATGACACCCTGCACATCGCTGGTTTGCACGCCGGTGCGGAGGTCTTTGACCATCTGGTAGGGTTGGAAAACGTAGCTGCGGATTTGGCTGCCCCAGCCAATCTCCCCCTTTTCGCTGTATTGACGCTCCACTTCAGCGCGTTTTTTGTCCTGCTCTCGCTGGTAGAGCTTGGCCTTGAGCAGCTTCATGGCGAGGTTGCGGTTCTTCAGCTGGCTCCGCTCGGCCTGGCAGGCCACCACGACCCCGGAGGGCAAGTGGGTGAGGCGGACGGCCGTTTCCACTTTGTTCACGTTCTGTCCGCCTTTGCCGCCGCTGCGGTAGGTGTCGATGCGGAGGTCGCGATCGTCAACTTCGATCGGGGCGTCCTCGGGGATTTCCGGGGTCACATCCATGCTGGCGAAGGACGTGTGGCGGCGCTTGTTGCTGTCAAACGGGCTGATGCGGACCAGGCGGTGCACTCCCCGTTCGGTCTGCAGGTAGCCGTAAGCATAGTCGCCGGTGACTTTGAGGGTGGCCCACTTGACCCCGGTTTCGTCGCCGGGTTGGATGTCGAGGATCTCCGACTTCATGCCGTGCCGCTCGATCCAGCGTTGATACATACGCATGAGCATGTCGGCCCAGTCACAGGCTTCCGTCCCTCCGGCCCCGGAATGGATCGTGAGGTAGGCCGCATTGCGGTCGAACTCGCCGGCGAGCAGACAGGTAATCTCAAAGGCATCGAGTGCTTTTTCGATGGCCTGGAATTCTTTGACTACTTCCTGCTCGGCCTGGTGGCGGGCGTCGCCGGCAGCCTCCTCGACGGCCATTTCGTGGAGGATGGAAAGATCGGCCGTGCGCGTTTCCAGTCCGCGGAAGGGTTCGATCAGCCCGCGCAGGCGGGAGACTTTTTCCACATCGGCCTGCGCCTTGTCCTTGTTGTCCCAGAAGCCGGGCTCGGACATGCGGCTTTCCACCGCGATCAGTTCGGAGGCGAGTTTGTCGTAGTCAAAGAAACCTCCGCAGCTGCGTCAGGCGTGACGCGAGCCCGGAGGTGTCGAGACTGTCAAATTCGGGAAGGGACATGATGGGTGAAGCGCTGAGGAATTTTTAACCACGGATGACGCGGATGGCACGGATAAATGCTGAGAAGGTGGATCGCGCCGTTTGACTCCCCACTAACTCAATGAGAGTTGCTCTCTCGAAAGGGAATAAAGACAGGCCACGGATGGAAGAAGATGAAAGAGGATAAGCGGGGCGCGCTGACACGCGCCCCGCTCATGGCATCTCTCCGAGGACTGTGTTTGCGCCGTGTCAGCGGCGCGAACACCATCTTCTGGCATCC
>CAMBUL010000054.1 GCA_945871065.1 Chthoniobacter flavus
CGCCCAAGTGTCGATGGCGCTCGATGAGCATGGCGTGGTTGATCAGGAGCGAGACAGCCTCGGGAAGGCCGTCAAGGCCCCCGGTGAGGATGGTGTTGAGAACTTCATCGGGCAGGCTAATTTGGTTTTGTTCGGTCATGGGTGTGTTCGGTTTTGTTTGGGTTAAAACCAAATCAAACCACCCGTGGCCGGACTTTGTCACGGCCCCGAAAAAAAAGGCCAAGACGCACTCCGGGTGTTCCTACGGCTCCGCTTCGCTGCGCCTCCGGAACACCCGGAGTGCGTCAGTCAGGCAGAACCACTTTTACAGACAGATTGTTGCACTACCCTCGTGGGCTGCCTTACGACGCAGGATGCGAACCAAAATGGCCGTGGCAAAGAGTGCCGGCCAACTTTGCCGCAATACGGCCCATCCGGCGGCAAGGAGGGTAAGACTGAAGTAAAGCGGATGCCGTAGGCGGCGGTAGATGCCGTGAGTGATCAATTCGTTGGTCGCGTGCGGTTGCGGCCACGGGCTGAGATTGGTGTCGAGATGGCGAAAACCGAGAATAGCCGGCAGCAGGGAGGCGGTCATCATCACGCCTCCCACAATGGAAATCCGAGCGGCACCATCCGCATGCTCGTAGTACCCGGCCTAAAAGACGCCGGCCAAGACCAGACACTGGGCCGCCGTCCAGGCTAACCCAAGGTAGTCGACCGGCCTCAAGTCAGATGTGCGCGCGCCCGGGGAGATTCGAACTCCCGACCAATAGATTAGAAATCTACTGCTCTATCCCCTGAGCTACGGGCGCAAAGCCAAGGGAGACTAACGCGGCAGGGCCGCGTTGTCTAAGGGGTCAATTGTCAATCGACCGCTGGACGCTGCGAGCTCCGGCGGAGACATCGCGTCCGACGGCACCTACGTCCTGACCGACGCCACTGACCGTGTTGCAAGCGCTCAGGCCACACAGCAGCGCGGCCCCGACAATTAATGACATGATTTTATTCATAACGGTCCGAATCCTAGCAGGCGGCGTTCGTATGTCGAGTGCGCCTTTTGCCCCTCGGGCCCCCGTTTAGGGGGTGGCGGCGGTATCCTCCGCGGCGGCGCGGGCGGTCACCGGCTCGGGCCCGAGCATCTCGATATAGTCCTGCATGATGAGGAGTGCCTCATCGCGCACGGGGTCGACGAAGGGTTCCTCTTCGTCGGGAGCCGACGGATCCTCGCCCTCCTCGGGCTCGGTGTAGGATTGCTTGGGCGGCTTGTCGAGGGACACTTTTTGCAACTCGGCAGACTCCACGGTGTCGAGGGTGACTTCCATGGCGAGGAGCCCGGGGGTGCCGCGCTTTTTCCGCTCGGCGAGTCGCGCTTCCCGGCGGGCTTTCTCTTCTTCGATTTCGGCCAGCCGGGTTTTCTTGTTCAAGCTCACGGCGTTTTCTTCGATGCGGGTGACCAGACGATCGTAGTCCTGGCGGACGTAGTCGAATTCGGGGTTGGCCGCGACGCGGGACTCGCTGGTGGCGCGCAGGCGCGGGACGAGGGCGGCGACATTGCCTGCGGGCGTGAATTGGCGCGCGGGAACTTCGTCATAGCCAAGAGGATTCTTGAGTGAGCCCTCGCCGACGTCTTCCTGGTCGGTGAGCGAGGGGAGGACGATGTCGGAAGCGACTCCGCGCAACTGGGTCGATCCACCTTTGACGCGGTAGAATTTCTGAATGGTAAGTTTGACCGCACCGGCCTCGCGGTCCTGGGCGAAGAAGGGCATGAAGCGTTGAACATCGATCAGGGTCTGGACTGTGCCCTTGCCGAAGCTTTGCTCGTCGCCGACCACGATGCCGCGGCCGTAGTCCTGCAGGGCCGCGGCGAAAATTTCGCTGGCGGAGGCGCTGAGACGGTTCATCAGCACAATGAGGGGACCTTCCCAAAGGGCGCTGGGGTCGGAGTCGGTCATGGGATTGATGTTGCCGTCGGTATCCTTGGCTTGCACCACAGGGCCTTTGGGAATGAAAAGGCCGGTGAGGCGGATGGCTTCGTCGAGGGAACCGCCACTGTCGCGCCGCAGATCAATGATTAGCCCCTCGATATTTTCCTTTTTGAGGCGCTTGAGGAGAGCGGAGACGTCCTTGGTCGTGCTGCGCGCGGGTTGGCCGCGCTGGTTCATATTGGCGTAAAAGCTGGGCAGGGTAATCCACCCGATGCGCGTGTCGGCACCGTCGGCCCCGAGGGTGTCGATGACTTGGGCTTTGGCCTGCTGGTCCTTAAGTTGGACCTCGTCGCGCACGATGGTGATGACCTCGAGCTTGGAGGGATCTGGAGACGCGGCGGGAAGCACTTGGAGGCGGACGGTGGTGCCTTTTTTGCCGCGGATGCGTTCGACCACGCGGTCGAGCTTCATGTCGACGACGTCTTCGAATTCCTCGTCGTCCTGCGCGACGGCAGCAATGCGGTCGTTGACCTTGAGTTTGCCGCCGCGGTCGGCGGGTCCACCGGGGACGAGTTCGACAATCTTGGCGTAGCCATCGTCGCTCCGGAGCACGGCCCCGATGCCGACAAGAGAGAGGCCCATCTGGATGTTGAAATTATCCAAGGCCCGCTGGCTCATGTATTCGGAGTGGGGGTCGTAGCTCTGGGCGAGCGCGGAAAGGAAGGTGGTGGCCTGGTCCTCGCGGTTTTCCTCCTGCAGCGTCTTGAGCAGGCGCTCGTAGCGTTTGCTCACGGTCTCAATCGGGGTGCGTTTCGGCGGGGAGGCGGGAGCTTCGGCGGTTTCCTTGGTCTCGGCTTTTTCGTTGGCAGCTTCCTCGCTTCGCTTGGCTGCAGCTTCTTCAAGGGCTTGGTCGGCGATGATGGCCTGGAGGAGCTCGGCTTCGAGCCGGTCGGACCAGATTTTGTCCGCCTCGGCCTCGCTCACCGGCCACGGGAGTTTGTCGCGGTTGATTTGCGCGGTGCGGTCGCTGTCAAAGGTAAAGTCCCCTTGGAGTCTTTCCCCGATCCAGCTTACGCGTGCCTCGACACGCGAGATAAAGCGGTCGTAAATGTCATAAGCCGGCTTGAGATTTCCGGCGAGGATATCCTCGTGGATCCATTCGCCATGCTTCGAGGTGAATTCGTCGATGTCGGCCTGGGTGAAGAAAAGGCGGTTGTAGTCGAGCAACTCGAGGTAACGGTCGAGGGCTTTGCGGGCCTGGGTAACGCCTGGCTCAACTTCGTTGTTGAGGCGCTGGCGGCTGAAGTGCGCACTCTCGAGCATTCGAGCCACCGTCTGGGTGACTTCGCCTAGCCGGTTCCCGTCTTTCTCCGGTTTGTCGGCATGGGCGGGAGCGAAGGCGGCGAAAGAGGCGGCGAGGGCCAGAGCGGTCAAGCGGAAGGACTTCATTGAGTTGTTGCCAAGAGGTCGCCCTGACTGACGGATTGCGCAAGGAAAATGAGACACGTAGGTTTGACCGACCAAGTATGTTGAAGTTCAAAACATTTACCGGAGGACCTTACGAAACGAACTGCTTTTTGGTTGAGGCGCCCCGGGGGAATATCCTCTTTGATGCCCCTGAAGGGGCCGACAAGCAGTTTGCCGGGGAAAAAGTGGACCTCCTGGTCTTGACCCACGGTCACTGGGATCACACGGCGGACGCCGCGGCGGTTCAGAAACGCCACGGGTGTCGGGTGGTCTGCCACTCCGCTACGGTGCCGATGGTGTCGGAGCAGGATTTTTTTGAGCGGCACGGGTTCGCTTGGCGGGTTGAGCCAGTCGTCCCCGATGGCGTGCTGGCCGAAGGGCGCGGCCAGGACTTGCTCGGTCTCGCGACGGACGTGCTTGACGTGCCGGGGCATTGCTCGGGAAGTCTTTGTTTTTATTTGCCGGATCAAAGTGCGCTGATTGGCGGTGACGTTCTTTTTCGTGGCGGGATCGGCCGTTGGGACCTGCCGGGCGGGAACGGAGAGGTTCTCTTGCGGGGGATCCGGGAAAAAATTCTTCCGTTGCCCGGTGAGACGGTCGTGCTGGCAGGGCATGGTCCGGCCACCACGGTAGCGGAAGAAAAAGCGAGCAATCCGTTCCTGCGCGGGTGAGCCCGCTGGTTTTTGCTCTTGGAAAAACGCGGCGGGATGCGTAATGCTCAGAGCTTAGGTCCACCCCTCCGTTCCCGACAACCATGCCTAGCTACGCTTACACTGCTCTTGATGCCCGCGGGCAAGAAGTCACTGACACCCTCGAGGCGGGCAGTGAGCAAGAAGCGATCGCGGCGCTGCGGCAGGCGGGCTACTACCCCACCAGCGTGGTTGAGGCGGGCAAAGCGGCCAAGGCGGCCGCCCGGGGGAAATCGTCCGCCAAAGCGCCGAAGGCCAAGGGCGCGGGGTTGAAGAAGGAGATCAAAATCGACATTCCCTTCCTTGAGCGCAAAACGATCAAGCCGAAGACGCTGATGATCTTTACCCGGCAGTTGGCGACGTTGATCGATTCCGGACTGCCTTTGCTACGCGGCCTGACCGTCTTGGGCAAACAGGAACCGGATCCGGTCTTGCGCAAGACGATCGGCAAGTTGGCCGATTCGGTGCAGGGCGGCAGCACGTTTTCGGACGCACTCTCCCAGCATCCGAAAATTTTCAACAAGCTTTACGTCAATATGGTCAAAGCCGGTGAGCTGGGCGGCGTGATGGAGTTGGTTCTGGTCCGTTTGGCCGACTTCCAGGAGAAAGCGCAAAAGCTGAAGAACAAGGTCGTCTCGGCCATGTTCTACCCGATCATCGTGCTGGTCATCGCGGTGGCCATCATGGCGTTCCTGCTCGTTTATATCGTGCCGAAGTTCGAGCAGATTTTCCAAGACATGCTGGGCGGCAAGCCCTTGCCCGCGTTGACCGAATTTGTCATCGGCACGAGCCGCTTTTTCCAAAACCAGTGGTATCTCATCATTGGCGGAATTGTTTTGCTCATCGTGCTCTACAGCTTTGCCGGAAAAACCGCCAAGGGGCGCACGATTATCGATGCCCTCACGCTGCGGGCCCCGCTCTTCGGCAGTCTGATCAAAAAGGGCTCGATCTCGCGCTTCAGCCGGACGCTTGGAACACTGGTGACGAGCGGCGTGCCCATCCTGCAGGCCTTGAACATCACGCGGGACACGGCCGGAAACACAATCATTGCCGACGCCATCCAGCACGTGCACGACAGCGTGAAGGAAGGCGAATCGATCGTCTCGCCGCTGGAAAAGAGCGGCATCTTCCCGCCGATGGTCGTGAGCATGATCGACGTCGGCGAGGAAACAGGTCAGCTGC
Source organism: Chthoniobacter flavus (assembly GCA_945871065.1). Taxonomy (GTDB): domain Bacteria; phylum Verrucomicrobiota; class Verrucomicrobiia; order Chthoniobacterales; family JACTMZ01; genus JACTMZ01. The sequence continues at coordinate 5,243 of CAMBUL010000054.1, forward strand.
CGGAGATGTTGCTCAAAGTCGCCGATGTCTATGACGACGAAGTGGACAACACGGTGGCCGGTCTGACCTCGTTGATGGAGCCGATCATGATTGTCTTTCTTGCCGTGGTGGTGGGAACGATTGTCATCGCGCTCTTCCTGCCGCTGATTAGCATCATCAGCGGGTTGCAAGGCGGGTAAGATCGGGGGACTGCCTCCCCTTGCGCAGCAGGAAAAGGCAATCCACGGCGAGAACTCAGGACGCGAGCAGGCGGTCGAGACCGCCAAGGCAGATCTGCGACCACGTTTCCAGCCGGTCATGTTGCGCCTGCAGTTCAGCCGCGGTGAAAAAAGCGGGATCTCGGATCGAGTCCTCGCGCGGGCGGATGTCGGTTGAGTCGACCTCGACGAGGTGCACCACGCCCAGATGGACGCGGCCCACCTCGTTGGTATCGTCATTGATCAGGGCCACGGCGTGCTGGCGGTAAGGACCGGGAATTTCCAATTCTTCGTGCAATTCGCGTTCGACCGCTCGGAGGTAAGCGGCCCGGTCGAAATGAGCGGCGTGCGTGTCGCCGTCGTTCATGTGGCCGCCGATCCCGACAGACATTTTGGCGTGGAGTCGTGCTTCACCTCCGGATTTGCCGCGTGTGTAGCAGAGCACGCGGTCGCCGTGCCGCAGGACGAGATAAGGAATGATCTGCTTGTACGAGGGGTCTGCCTCGGCGGACGGACGGGGCAGGAAAAGGTTGTTTTGCGGGTCGAGGAAGGCGGCCATGTAGCGGTCGGCTTCAAGACTCAAGCCTTGGAAGGCCCCAAGGGTTTCGAACACGTGGCGTGGAACAACGAGGATATTTTCGGCGGTGTCTGACACGCTGCGGAGGTTACCGGCGTCATGGGTTTTGGCCATCCGGAAAACAAATTGCGCCCTCCGCTTGCCAGCCTTGGCGGGCCAACTAATCTTGCGGCATGGCCACCCCTGAGTTTGTGCATCTTCACTTGCACACCGAGTACTCCATGCTCGACGGTGCGGTGCGTGCGGCGGACTTGATGCGCAAAGTCACGGAGACCGGCATGAGGGCGGTGGGGATGACCGATCACGGGGTGCTTTACGGTGCGGTCGAGTTTTACAAGGAGGCGCATAAGGCGGGAGTCAAGCCGGTCCTCGGATGCGAGCTTTATATCGCGCCGGGTTCGATGCACGAGAAGAAGGCCTCTTCGGGCAAGGATGCGGCCTTCCACTTGACCGTGTTGGCCGAGACGAACGAGGGGTGGGCCAATTTGGTCAAACTGGTCAGTGCGGCGCACCTCGAGGGCTTTTATTACAAGCCGCGTGTCGACAAGGACCTGCTGGCCCGGCATGCCAAGGGGCTCATCGGCTTGAGCGGCTGCCTCAAAGGAGAAATCAACAGCGCCATTCTCCAAGGCAATCCGAAGCGCGGGCGCGATCTGACCGGACAATACCGTGACATTTTCGGGAAGGAGAATTTCTTCGTTGAGATCCACGATCATGGGATGGATGCCCAGCGCGAGGCCAACCCGCAGCTCATCCGCTGGGCGGGCGACATGGGGCTCGGGTTGGTCGCGGCCAACGACGTCCACTTTCTCGAGCGCTCGCACCACGAGGCCCACGATGTGATGGTCTGCATCGGCACGGGGGCCAACGTTACCGATGAACGGCGGCTGCGCTACCTTCCCGAGCTCTATCTGAAGACCCCGGCGGAAATGGCGGAAATTTTCGGGGATCACCCGGAGGCGCTGTCGAATACTGCGCGCATCGCGGACCGCTGCGATGTGACGATGGAGTTCGGAAAGTCGCGGTTCCCGGTTTTTCACCCGCCCGAGGGCCGGACCCGCGAGGGTTACCTGCGCGAACTCTGCCGCGAGGGATTCGGCCGTCGCTACGGGGAGGGCACTCCGGAACTGCACGAACGGCTCGATTACGAACTGGGTGTCCTCGAAAAGCTCGGCTTCACCAGTTATTTCCTCATCGTCTGGGACTTCATCCATTACGCCAAGCAGCGCGGAATTCCGGTCGGACCGGGCCGCGGTTCGGCCGCCGGAAGCATGGTGGCGTATGTGCTCGGCATCACGGACCTCGATCCGGTCCGTTACGGACTCATTTTCGAGCGGTTTTTGAATCCGGAGCGGGTCAGTCCCCCGGACATCGACGTCGACTTCTGCCAGGCGCGCCGCGGAGAGGTGATCGAATATGTGCGGCAGAAATACGGGGAGCGCTGCGTCTCCCAGATCGTGACTTTCAACCAGCTGGGAGCCAAGAGCGTGGTACGTGACGTGGCCCGGGTTCTCGGCATGAGCTATGGGGAGGGTGACCGCATCGCCAAAATGATCCCCAACGAGCTGAACATCACGCTCGCTTCGGCCCGGGAGAAAAACCCGGAGCTGAAGCAAGCCATCGAGTCCGAACCCGGCACGCAGCAACTGTGGGGCTACTCCACGGTGCTCGAGGGCTTGTCGCGCAATGCCGGTATCCATGCCGCCGGAGTGGTCATTGGCGACCGTGATCTTTCCGAGATTGTTCCGCTCTGCCGCGGGAAGGAAAACGAGGTCGTGACCCAATTCTCCATGGAACCGCTCGGCGACCTGGGCATGCTCAAAATGGATTTTCTCGGCCTGAAAACCCTGACCGTCATTCGCGACGCCGAGGAGTTGATCCGGCGGCACGTGCCCGGGTTTGACATCGAGAAAGTCCCGGTCGACGACCAGGCGGCTTTCGATGTCCTCAACCGGGGTGAGACGGTCGGCATCTTCCAATTTGAAGGTGGCATGTCGCGCTACTGCCGTAATTTCGGCTTCAACAGTCTTAACGACATGAACGCGCTCTGCGCCCTTTACCGTCCGGGTCCCATGGCGCTCATCCCCGACTACATCAAGCGCAAGAAGGGCCAAACGAAGATCAATTTCGACCATCCGCTCCTTGAAAAGGTCGCCAAGGAAACCTACGGCATCCTCATTTACCAGGAACAAGTGCAGCAGGCGGCGAACCTGCTGGCCGGCTACAGCTTGGGCCAAGCCGATCTCCTGCGCCGCGCCATGGGCAAAAAGGATAAGGAGAAGATGGCCAAGGAGCGGGTCAACTTCATCGCCGGGTGCCGGGAGCACAATGACATCCCGGAGAAAAAAGCGACGGCCATTTTCGACCTTTTGGAAAAATTCGCCGACTACGGATTCAACAAAAGCCACAGCGCGGCCTATTCGCTCATCAGTTACCGGATGTGCTGGCTTAAGGCGCACCATCCGGTCGAGCTCATGTGCGCGGTGCTGAGCAACGAGGTGGATGACACGGACAAAATTTCCCTTTACGTCGACGAGGCGAAGCGGATGGGATTGACCATCCTCCCGCCTGACTTGAACAAGAGCATGCTTAAGTTCGCCCCCGAGATTCACGGGGAGAGCATGGCCATCCGTTTCGGCTTGAGCGGGATCAAGAACGTGGGCGAGGCCTCCATGGGGGAAGCCATCGCTGAACGGGAATCACGCGGCGAGTTCCGCTCGCTGGAAGATTTCGCCGCGCGGATGGACCCGCGGGCCGTGAATCGCAAGTCGATGGAGTGCCTGGTCAAGTGCGGCGCCTTCGATTTCACCGGCGAAGAGCGTGCGCAGATGGTCGAAGATCTGGAGCCTGTCCTCGCGGCTAGCGCCTCCGCGCACCGCGACCGCAGTGCGGGCCAGCAAAGTCTTTTCGGCGAAGAATCCCTTCCAGCCTCGGGACGGACCACCGGGATGCGGCGGGCGCGGCCGTTTGCCGAGGCCGAGCTGCTCTCCTTTGAAAAGGAATTGCTTGGATTTTATGTCACGGCGCACCCTCTCGATCCCTACCGCGAATCGCTGGAAAACACCAAGTTCACCCGCGTTGCTGCGCTCGGGGAAATGGACGACCGGGCGACGGTCACGGTGGCCGGTCTGGTTGACACGGTGGAAAAAAAGTTCACCAAATCCAGCGGAAAGCCCTGCGCCTTTCTTACCTTGGAGGACTTCAGCGGCAAAGTCGAAGTGCGGGTCTGGAGCGAAGCCTTCGAGAAATTTCTTCCCCAATTGATCCCGGGCAAGGTTGTGCACATCACCGGCCGCCTCGACAAGCGCGACGACAAGCCCGCGGTCACCGCCTCGGATATCAAGCCGCTCCCGCCGGCCCCCGGGACCGAGGTGCCGGTGGTGTTGCGTTTGCCCGCGGGCCGGTCCGGGCGGCGCGAACTCGAGGATCTGCGCTCGGCCGTCCTCGATTTTCCCGGGCGCCGGCCCTTGGTGCTGGAATTCGTGGCCCGCGACGGCAGCACGCGGCGGGTGCATGCCGGGGACGATTTCAAGGTCGGCAACGAAGAAAAGTTGCGCGCCGCATTGAACGGTTTGCTCGTCAATTGAGTCGGTTGCATTATGAGCCGTCCCGCCTTGCTAGCCGCCTACGAGAAAATGTCCGCTCTGCTGGACAAGCTCCCGGGTTCATTGCAGGAGCCCATCCTGCGCGAACTCGATCCGATCAAAGAAATTTTCCTCCGCCAGCGGGCGCCACGCATCGCCTTGCTCGGGGAGGCGGGAATCGAATTGCCCGCCTTGATCAATGCCCTGGCTGGCCGCACCGTCTTGCATGCGCCTTTGTTGCGCGGTCCATGGACCGCGGTGCGGGGGGCGGGCACGGTCGAATTGGCCGATTTGCGCGAGTCGGGTTCGTCACCGTTGGAACCTGCCGACCTCTATCTGTTCGTGGGGTCGGCCCACGCCGGGTTGGGCTCGGATGCGCGGCGGGCCGCGGAAGTGCTTGCTTCGGCCGCTTCGCGGGAAGGGGGCAGTCCAGCCGGCCTGGCCGTCATGGTCTTCGGTGATCGCGCGGAGACCTCGGTTGTCTTGTCGGCTCTGGCGGACGCCGGTGCGTCCGCCTCGGTCGTGTTCTCCACGCATCTGGCGCGCCGCGGTATTGAAGCGGGATTTCCAGCGGAAGAGCGATCGGCCCTTGGCGACCGCTTGTGCGACTACTTGCCCGAGGACGCGCAATTGGAGTTGGCCCGCTTTCTCGCGGCGCGCGGGGCGCAGGCCCGCCTCGCTGGCACGGTGCTGAAGTCGTTCGGTGCGGTGGCCGGCGTCATCGGCATGCAACCGCTGCCGCTCGCCGATTTCCCGGTTCTTCTCTCCCTCCAGATGTTCATGGTTTCGCTCATTGTTTATGTCAGCGGGCGCGATTTTTCGCCGAGGTTGGCCGGTGAATTCGCCGCTTCGCTCGGAATCGGCTTCAGCGTGGGAATTGTCTTCCGGGAGGCGGCGCGCGCCGCGGTAAAAATTCTTCCCGTCTGGGGCCACATGATTTCCGGCGGGGTGGCAGGGGCGGGGACCTATGCGCTCGGCCGTGCGGCCATTGCTTACTTTATTGACGGACACACCGCCGCCAGTCTCCGCCTGCCTTGGCGGCGGGACAGGTCCTTGCCGCCGCCGGAGCGCTGATCATGGCGCGGCTCGCCCTCCGCGCGGACCGGTTCTTTTCCGGGACCTGCGCGTGGAGCTACGAAGACTGGCGCGGTGTCTTTTATCCTCACGATTTACCGCGGAACCGGTGGCTTCGGTTTTACGCACAGCAATTTCCGGCAGTGGAAATGGATTCGAGTTTTTACCATGTCCCTCTGGCACGCACCGTGGAGCAGTGGGTCGACTTGGCCGGGCCCGGTTTCCGCTTCTGCCCGAAGTTGCCAAGGACCCTGAGTCACGAAAAGCGACTCGAGGATCCCGGTCCGGAGATTGCCATGCTGCGGCTGCTCGCGGATGACCTCGGGCCGTGCTTCGGATGCGCCTTGCTGCAGTTGCCGCCGTCATTCCATGCGCGGCCCCACGAGGAAAAAGTGCTGCGCAGGTTCCTCCGGGAGTGGCCGGACCTTGTTCCACTGGCCGTTGAGTTCCGCCACGACAGTTGGCACACGCCTCACAGCGCGCGGATTCTCGAGGAGCACGGTGCTGCCTGGGTGTGGGACGATACTTTGGCCCTGGGCGAAGAAAAGCATGCGGGCTTTGGATTCCTGCCGGTCACGGCAAGGCACCTTTACGTGCGGTTGCTCGGTGATTTTCGGACCAAATACAGTCCTGACGGCAAGGAATCGCACCGCTATGGGCGCGTTCTTTGGCCACGCGAGACAGCGCTCGAGCACTGGGCGGTGAAATTACGTCATCACGCCGATGCCGCGGCGATTTATGTTTTTGCCGGCAACCACTATGAGGGGATGGCGGTGGAGACGGCGCGGCGCCTCGCCTCCAAAATCGGCCTGCCCCTGCCATCCCGGCCTGACGCAGGGTGCCAACTCGAACTGTTCGGCGGGAAGAGTCCCGTCTAATGTGCCCCCATGCGTCTCCTCCTCGTCGACGGTCATTACTACGCTTATCGCTCATTTTTCGCCATCCGCAATCTGGTCAACTCGCGCGGGGAGCCGACCAATGCGGTGTTCGGTTTCCTCAAGGCCTTGCGGAAGATGTTGGCCGACGTCAAACCAGACGCGGCCGCCGTGGTTTGGGATGCGGGCCTGCCGGAACGGCGGATGCAGCTTCTGCCGTCCTACAAACAGCAGCGCGATGAGACCCCGGATGACCTCGCGCGGCAGTTTCCCGTCATCGAGGAAGCGGTAAAAGCACTGGGTGTGCATAATGTCCGTTTGCCGGGCCACGAAGCGGACGACCTCATCGCCTCCTACGCAGCCGCGGCCCGCGGCGGACAATCCGAGGTCGTGATCGCCACAAACGACAAGGATATCTACGCGCTGGTTGGTGAAGGCGTGCGTGTTTACTCCACAAACAAGACGGACCTCAAAGATCCGAAAGTTGGTTTCACCCTGCTTGGTCCGTTGGAGGTGGAAGAAAAGTGGGGAGTGCCACCCGGGCGTATACCCGATGTGCTCGCCTTGACCGGCGATGCGGTCGACAACATTCCCGGTGTGGAAGGCGTGGGTCCCAAGACAGCCGCCAAGCTGGTGCGCGAGCACGGGTCGACGGCATTGCTCGCGGAAAACCCCGCGCTGATCAAAAACGAAAAGCTTCGCGTCAAAGTGGCCGCCGCCGCGGAACGTTTGCGAGACAATCTCGAGTTGGTCCGCTTGGACTGCGACTTGCCGTTGCCTGTCGCGTTGCCCGAATTGAACATCAGCGCCGATCCCGCGGCGGTGGTCGAACTGGCCAGGAAGTGCGAATTTCGCAGCCTGCTCGCCGAGTACGAAAAGATGGCCGGAGAAGCGACTTCAGTCGCGCAGGGCGAACTGTTTTGATCTTGGTCGCGGGCGACCTGTCGGTCCCGACCCACCGGGTGCCGGCGTCGCTCTCTTCGGTGATTGCCAAACGGGCGGGGTAGCGTAAAAAGAGGTCGATGAAAGTTTCCTCCTTTTTCGCCCTTCTGTGTCTCGCTGCCAATGTCGCCACAGCCCAAAGTACCCCCGTTGATTGGCAGACTCTCGCCACGGAGTTTTCCCAAGACGAGGCGGCCGCGAGTAACAAGTACCAAGGCCAGATGATTACGGTGACCGGGCCCGTTTCCGGCATCGCCCAAGGTGACATGACAACCGACAACCCCGCTGTCGCGGTCACCCTTTCCACTCCGGCCGGGCCGGGCCCCGACGTCAAATGCCTCTTCCAAAACGAGGATCTCGCCCCGAACTCCGAAATTTACGTCCCGAGCGACGGAAGCGAAGCGATCCTGCGCAAGCGGGACAACGTGGGTAACGTCATTTCCTCCGAACCAATGGTCCAGACCGGCCAGCAGATTGTGGTCACGGGGTCTTTCCTCGAGTTCGACGCGGGTGACATTGTGCTGCAGCACTGCCGGTTGGCCGGTGGAGCGGCGCAGTAGGCAGGAAAGCAGACCTGAGGCCGCTCCCGCGCGCGCAAACACGGGCTTTTCCTTGCCGTGGGGGCACCGGACCGCTTCAATACGCCCCTCGTATGATCGTCACGACAGACCAACTATTCAAAATTGCCTACGGAAAATACGCCGTCGGTGCCTACAATATCAACAATATGGAACAGACGCTCGGTCTGTTCCAAGGATGCGTCGACAGCAAAGCGCCCTTTATCATCCAGCTCTCCAAAGGTGCCCGCAAGTATGCCGACAAGCGCATGCTTGAGGCTCTCATCCGCACCGCTGATGCCATGTATCCCGAGGCCGTTTTTGCCGTGCACCTCGACCATGGTGACGAAGAGACGTGCTACGACTGCATTGACTCCGGTTTTTACAGCTCGGTCATGATCGACGCGAGCCACGCGCCGCTCGACGAAAATATTGCCATCACCAAGCGGGTGGTCGAACGTGCCCACGCCAAGGGTATCAGTGTCGAAGCGGAACTGGGCATGCTCGGTGGTGTGGAGGAAGACATTCAGGTTGACGAAGGTCACGCCTGCTTGACCAACCCGGACGAAGCCAAGGAATTCGTGGTCCGCACCGGATGTGATTCACTGGCTTGCGCCATCGGCACGAGTCACGGCGCCTACAAATTCAAAGGACAGCAAAGCCTGCACTTCGACGTGCTTGAGAAGATCGAGGCCCTCTTGCCTGGTTTTCCGCTCGTCATGCACGGCAGCTCAAGCGTCCCGCAGGATGAGGTCAAGCGGATCAACGCTGCCGGTGGCAAACTCGACGAGAGTGCGCGCGGCGTTGACGAAAACGAGTATTTGCCCGCGGCCAAACTCGGGGTGACCAAAGTCAATATTGATACCGACGGCCGCCTCCTCTGGACTCGTGTGCATCGCGAATTTTTCCATACCAAGCCCGGCGAATTCGATTTCCGCCCTCCCGGTAAAATCTTCGTCGAGGAATACGCCAAGTTTATCGCGCACAAGAACAAGATGCTCGGCTCTGCCGGGGAACTTCCCAACGTGCGCAAAGAACTCGGCGTTTAGCCGTTAGCCATGTCATCCGTCGCCGGGGAAATGCGGAGCGAGATCCGCGGTGTGCTCTTTCACGAGAGCACGATCATGAGCCGGCTCGACGAGCTGGCCGGGCAAATTTCGTCCGACTACTCCGGGAAGGATCTCACGGTGCTCGCGGTGCTCAATGGCAGTCTCATGTTCGGGGCCGATCTCCTGCGACGCCTCGAAATGCCGCTTCGCCTCGATTGCCTCAGCGTCTCCAGCTACCACGGCGCCTCGACCACCGGTGTGGTCACGTTCAATCAGCTGCATCTGCCCGAGGTGCAAGGCCGGCATGTTTTGTTGCTTGATGACATTCTCGACAGCGGTCACACGTTGCATGCCATTCAGGACAAACTCATGGCCGAAACAAAGCCCTTGAGCGTCAAAATTTGCGTCCTTCTGCGCAAAGACGTCCCGCGCCAGCGCGAATTGGAGGCTGACTATGTCGGTTTCGATATCGCCAACGAATTCGTCGTCGGCTATGGCCTTGACTACATGGAGCGTTTCCGGAATTTGCCTTACATCGGCGTAATCAATGACGAGGCCATCACGAAATACGCACCAAAAGGTTGACAGCATTAGCTTTGGCGGTTAATTTTCCACCTCAATCGCGGGGTGGAGCAGCCTGGTAGCTCGTCAGGCTCATAACCTGAAGGTCGCGGGTTCAAATCCCGCCCCCGCAACCAACTCTCCACCAACGCTTTAAGCAGGTTTCGCGGCCCGGATTTTCCGGGCCTTTTTTATGGTGGTGACAAAATGGTGACAAATGCTCGCAAGTTTTGTGCGCTCAATGGGTTGCAGGCATTCTTCGCGGAAATCACCATTCCGCTCTGCTGAACGCACACTTGGCGCCTCTCCCGCCCTTCAGGTTGCGCGGTCTATTTCCGGCCCTTTTCCAGCGTTGCCACTAAAGCTCGAAGCCCGAATCCCCTCGGCATATTCCGCGCGATCTCCCAGTTCTGCAGCGTGCGTAAGGAAACGCCCAAGTGCTTAGCCGCGTCTTCCTGCGTGAACCTGCGTCTCTCGCGGTAGTCCTTGAGGAGCTTAGCAAATTTCTTCCGTGTCACGATGTTACTACGCGATACGCGCATCTCCGAGTCAAGGTCGCACCCTCAATGCACCCCCAAGAAAATTAGGTTCTGTGCCTTCAACGCGATACCCTTTTGAGATGCGAAAAATGGTGGAAAAAACTGATGGATTCAGTGCGTCTCCTGCGAGAGGCCAAAGGGGATGCAAAAATTCACACCAGACATGTTCGGACTCACGGGGCACGGCATGAGACTTAGAACGATTAGAGGCTACGATTTCGGCGAGGTCAGCTCGGCGATGCAAAAGGCGATCCGGCGCGGGGAAACTCCTTACGCCGGTTACTGGGCCTTGGAGCTGTGGGCCAGTGGCTTCGGCCACTACGTGTGGAAACGGCTCCTCACCGTGTCGGCCGAGGATTGCTGGGGCATCGTCACCAAGGAGGTCAAGGCACTGCATGAGTCGTACGCGATGATCAACGCGAACCTTTCCGGTCGCCGTGCCCGTGGCCGCGTCTTCATTTCCAAGGCGGTGATCTTGCTTTGCGCGGCCAAGAAGAGCCGCGATGCCGACCACTTGCAGAACTTCGTTTACGACGAAATGCGCGGCATTGACCCAGACACGCTGGCCGATGAACTGCGCAGCGCGCCGGAATACGTGCCGGTTCCCGACTATGCCTTCGATTGCCACACGCGCCGCGGCAAGTCGATGGGTAAGACCAAAGCGGACTTCTTCAAGGCCGAGCAGGCGGCGCTGGTGCCGCTGGAGCAAGGGCTCTTTGATCATCTGGTTGCTGGGTAGCTGAGAACT
>CAMBUL010000055.1 GCA_945871065.1 Chthoniobacter flavus
CCGTATTCGCTCCGCCTCTACGTCGGCCTCCGCTACGCTCCGGCCTCCTGCGAGGCGGAGCGAATACGGGTGTCAAGCCCGATAAGACCTCTGTTTAGAGAATTCTCCTTTTGTTCCGTCTCATTCTCCTTTTGTTCCGGCCCCGGCAGAAGATTTCCGCAGAACGTCACGACGGGCCCGCGGCGGGTCAACTCCCCGGCAACCCCTCATGGAGCAGGCATCGCCGACCCGTGGGGGAGTAGTCTTGGTGTTGTTTTCCGTTTGCCTCTACTGCCGCCGCCGGACACCATACCGCACATGATGAAGTTAGCCCTTTCTCTCGCCCTCCTTGTCCTCGTCGGTTGCGCCACCATCGATCCGCCCCAGGTTGATCCAAAAATCCTCGGGGAATTCTCCAATCGCGGCGTCTCCCCGGCAACGCTCTTGAAGGTGCGCAACGGCCTCCCGCTCACTGTCGGCCAAGTCGCTGAAGCCTCCCGCCAAGGCGTGCCCGGTCCCGGTTTGGTCAGTTACATGCAAAGCACGCGCAAGGCCTACAATCTGAGCAATGCGGACATCGCCCAATTGCGCGCGGCGGGTACGCCGGCGCCGGTTATCGAGTACATGCGCCGCTCCTACGCCTTCTTCACCAAGGGCCCGAAGGCGACGAACCAGAAACACCCGTATTTCAGCGACGAGCGCTACAACCTGGAAGCGCCTTTTGCCTACGAGCCCCCGATCGCAGACACCTTTTTCAATTCGGCTTACGAAGACAACCTCTACAGCCCGTTCTCGTCCGAGTAGAGAGCCCGCCCCCGGCGCGGCGACCCAAGGCATCGCCTTCCCCGTCACACCTATGGCGCGGGTGGCCGGCGAGGTCAGCCGGTGCGATGTCGAAACCTCGCAACGCGCGGAAAATATCGACCATGTTTACGTCACCGTTGATGCGGGACTGCAATCACCCGTCACCCTCTCGCTCAACACCCTGTCCTTCCGCAACCGCGTGGCCGGACACGATCCGCGCATCCGCCTCGGGGTCCTGCGCTGGCGCTGGACGCACCTTCCGGCCCGCGGGCTCTACCCGCTGGAATTTTTCGACTATGACACGGTTGAGCTGATCGAGAACGTCGAATACCGCATTCTTGAGCGCGCCGCGATGGAAGAATACTTCGCCTTGCGCTGCGCCAACTGCCGCCGCATCGAAGCCTGGGGCGTCCCCTACCATCGCGCCCAACCCGGCCTCCACCAAATCCACTCGCGCCGCCGCAGCGCCAGCGTGCCGACCGATCTGCGCGGGCGCGATGGCGCCGTGCGCTTTTATTTCGACGAAGATCAGCGCGTCGAACTCGTCCTGCTTAAATTCACCGGGCAATAGGCTTGCGGCCGGGGTCCGAGTTTGAAGCTTGAATTCCCTTGTCGCGGCGGTCAGCCGAGGCTTGACGAGACAGGTCGCCAACGGCGACCAACTGATCTGACCGCCGTACCAATCCACCCGAACTCCTACTCCGGTCCCCGCCTTGTCTTCACCCCGCTTTCCCTTGGCCGGCCTCGCCCTCTCGGCCGTCACCGGTATCTTGCTCGCCGAATTTCTCGGGCCCGATGTGCGCATTCTTTTTGTTTGTTTCCTCGCCGCTCTCCCCTTGGCCTTGTGGCGCCTTGGCACCGTGGCGCTCTGCGTCGCCGTCGCGTCCGCTTTCGGCCTGGCCCACACCTGGCAGTGGCGCGACGACCCCGGACTCCGCTGGGCTGCCCACATCGCGGATCAGCCGCGCGAGACGCGCGTGACCGGTATCCTGACCGAAGAGCCGAAAGAAAATCCCCGCGGCGTCTATCGCGCGACCATGCGCGTCGAGCGCTGGAACTTGGACGGTCGCCGCATTGCCCTCCCGGGCAAGGTGGTCGTCCGATGGTCCACCCCAACCCCCCCGCGCTACGGCGACCGTTGGGCCATCAGCGGTCTTCTCTCCCGCGTCGCACCACCACGCAATCCCTCCGGATTCAACGCAGCCGAGTGGTGGGGGCGTCAGGGCGTTTTCCTTGAGTTGCGGGGCGCCCGTGATTCACCGGCCCGCCGGCTCGATCGCGACCAAGGCTCGCTCCTGCGCAGCGCCGCCCTCGGGGCGCGCGCTTGGATGCTGCACACCCTCGGGGTCGGACTGGCAGACGCCCCGCAAATCCGCGCCCTCATCGCCGGTCTCACCCTTGGGGCGCGGGACGCGGAAGCCGACGAATATGCGGACGCCTTCCGCCGCACCGGCACCTACCATTTGTTCAGCGTGAGCGGATTGCACGTCGGCATGGTGGCCCTCTTGCTCTGGCTTTTACTCCGTCCCTTTGGCTTGAGCCGGCGGCATGCGGTGCTCGTCATTATCCCCTCGCTTTTCTTCTACGCACTGGTCACCGGCGCCTCGCCGCCCAGCGTCCGCGCCGCCGTCATGCTCTCGGTCGCCTTTGCCGGATTCCTCCTCGACCGCCCGGTTTCTCCGGCCAACAGCCTCGCGGCAGCAGCCCTGCTCTTGCTCGGTGAGGACACCAACCAGCTTTTTTCGCCCGGATTCCAAATGTCTTTCAGCATTGTCGCAGCCATTTTTTTGCTTTCTCCCCCGCTCCAGGAATTTTTCTCCGCACGTCTGCGACCCGATCCCTTTCTCCCGCGGAGGCTTTACACCCGCCGGCAACAAATCACTTCCGACGCCGGCCACGAACTGGCCTCGACCCTTGGCGTTTCTTGCGCGGCATGGCTCGGCAGCTTGCCGCTCACCATCGCCGTCTTCCATCTCCTCCCGCTCCTCGCCATTCCGGCCAATATGCTCTCGGTGCCGCTCGCCTTTGCCATTCTCGCCGTCTCGATGCTCGCCCTCGTCACCGGCGCGGTTTCGCTCTGGCTGGCCGCGGTCTTCAATAATGCCTCGTGGGGACTCGCCACCCTCCTCATCGGTGTCGTCGAAGGCACTGCCGCGCTGCCCGGATCCTACCTGCCCTTTCCTCCCGGTTGGATGCAGCCCGCCGCGCAGATCACCGTGTTCGACCTCGGCAACGGAGGGGCGCAACTCGTGCGGACGAGGGAACAGGCCTGGTTGCTCGACACCGGATCGGAAAGTGATTTCCGCCGCATCATCGAGCCCTCTCTGCGGACCGCGGGCATCACACGGCTCGATGCCCTCGTTGTCACCCATGGCGATGCCGATCACCTCGGCGGCGCGGTTCTTGCCCTCGAAGCTTCGAGGCCATGGCGTGTCGTCGATTCCACCCTGCGCGACCGGTCGCGCACGCGAAACAACTTTCATGCCGCCGTTGCCTCCTCCGGACTGGGAAAATCTTTCGCCCTGCCCGGTGACATCGAACGCCTTGGAAAAAGCACAACCATTCGCATTCTCCATCCACAACCCGGCAAAGCCTCCCGCCAGGCCGACGACCAATGCATCGTCGCACGCGTTGATCTTGAAGGTTTCCGCGTCTTGCTCATGTCGGATTCCGGTGCGGCCACCGAGGACACCCTTGTCCGCCGCGAGGGCGAGGAACTGCGCAGCGATGTCGTAGTCATCGGGCGCCACGGGGCAGACCTCGCCGCGACCGAAGCGTTCCTCCGCGCCGTGCGCCCCGCGGTCATCGTGCTCAGCCGCGCCGACCCCTTTCGCGAAGGCTCGGAAGAACCCGCCCTGCGCAGCCGACTGGCCACCACGGGCGCAGAAATCTTCGACCAAGAGCAATGCGGCGCCGTCATCCTCACCGCCACTCGCCACGGACTGGAAGTTCGCGGCTACCTCGACCCGCGGCGAACTTTCCTGCCTGCCCGCTGACCCGCTGCCCAACCGTCCAACCGGATTTGCTTGACTCAGCCACGTCGAAGGTGCACCTTACCATATATTGGGAGTGCATTATGAAAATCATATCATTATTAGATTTCGCGCCCCTCGGAACAACCATTGCCAACCTTTGGTCCGGCCGCCCAGGGGCTAGTTCAACCAAGACAACGTCGTTCCAGCCCATCTCGGCCTAAGCCCGGCATTCGGCCAACGATCCCCATGCATTTCCTCACTGCCAAACTTTCAGGCCAACACGAGAGAATGCGCACTCCTTTTCGATATTCGACTGATTCTCATCGTGCTTTTACTCTGGTCGAGTTGCTGGTGGTCATCGCCATCATCGCTGTTCTAACCGCCTTGGCCGTGCCGGCCGTCGGGGGTGCCTTGGAATCCAGCCAGCGCTCGAAATGCGCCTCCAACATGAAATCCATCGGTGCCGGCATCCACCTCTACGCCGCCGAGCACCACGGCAAGCTCCCCAGCATCAACTGCCTCAATCCCGACACCACCTGGATCGAGCAACTCCAGCCCTATCTCGGAACTAATTATACTATGGTGCGGGTCTGCCCGGCCGATCCGCGCGCGGCACAAAAGCTCCGCACGAGCCACGCCACCAGCTACCTGCTCAACGAACGGGTCGAAGCCGACTCCTTTGTTGACGAAAACGGCGAGGTGGTCCCGGGAGAGGCCGTCTTTGACCGTCACGTTCGCATCGCCAATCCCTCCCACGCCATCATCGCGTTCCTCGGCAACACCAACAAAACAGCCACCGGCACCGACCACATCCATTCCGGCCTGATGCGATCGTGGAATGGCCTTCGCCGCGAAATCTGGCCCGACGCATTCGGTGGCGGGTCAGCCGATGGCAGTACCGGTTCCGCCAACTACCTTTTCGCCGACGGACACGTGCAAAACATCACTGCGGCCACGCTGAAGGAACGCGTCGAATCCGGACAAGATATCACCGTGGAATTCTGAGCCATGCCGCACGCCATCCTATTTGTCATAGTCTGGGCCCTCACGCTGACCGGCGCAGCGGCTGAGGACGTAAGCGTGCTGGTCAGCAGCGTGGCCGGCGCCAGGGCCCATGATCCGGCGGTCGGCACCGGTTACGTTGTCCTACCCGCGCCCCACGCCGACCTTAACGTCAATTGGAACGCCACTACCCAGACGTTCAGCGGCGGCTTTCGGACAGACTCGGATTCCATCGGCGGTGGGGCGTTCGTCCAATTTGGCCCCGAAGACGCCATCGCCTACCTGCCCGCCACCGGCCAGCGCCAACGCACCAACAGCGCGTCGCAATACGACTTCCAAGGTGCCCTCGGCGATACCTATTGGGTCTTCCCGTCGAGCCCCACAGCGAGCAACAACGCTTACACTCTCTACCTCGGTCTCACCGCCTACGGTGTCGCCGACGACGGCACCTTCACCGATAACCGCATCCGCTGGACCGTCCATGCCGTGGAAAATCTGACCACACCAGCAGCCAACGCCTTCTACGGCTACAGCGTTTCCTCCGGCACGGTGAACATGCAACTCACCACCGACCCCGCTTATCCCGCCGCGCAAATGACCCTACTGGCCAACGGTCACACCCACCTCAACCTCCTCTTTAAAGCGGCCGGACTGTATCGCGTCACCCTTCGTGTCCGGGGAACCCTCGCCGCCACCGGCCAGGAAGTCAGTAGCCTCGTGCCCGTCTATTTTGGTGTCGAAGAGTGGCAAATCCCAGCTACCACCATGAGCTACGAGAATTGGCGCATGGCGGAATTTACCGACCAACAAGCTGCCGACGCCCTGGTCAGCGGACCCGGAGCTGACCCGGATGGCGACGGCTTCACCAACCTCCAGGAATTCGCCTTCGGCGGCGATCCGCTCGTCCCCGATGCCGATCTCATCAGACCGCGCCTCGAACGTGCCGGCAATTCTTGGATCCTCACCGTACGCCAACGAACCAACGCCTCCGACCTGACCATCACGCCGCAAGCCGCAGCCAGCCTTCTCAACAACTGGAGCGCCGACCTGCTCACCCCACAAGCCCAGCCGCGTAAGGTGGCCTTGGGTATTGACGAGTTTGCTTACCTGCTCAACGGCGACCTCACGGGTCAAGCGTTCCTCCGGGTGCAAACGCAACTGGCCACTCCCTGACTTTCCCAACCGCCGCGTGACGGCCGGAAAAAAATAAAAACCAAAATACACACGAAAGACAACCAATGAAAAAACTAACAATCAGTTCATTCGCGCTACTGGTCCTCGGGTTCGCGCCCGTCGCCCTCGCGCAAACCAATGTCACTTCGGGTCACTGGGACATCGCCGCCCACGAGCACGAAGGATCCATCGAGCTAAGTTTGCACAACCACGACCTCGCCATCGAGGAACCACTTCAAGGCTCGACCATCAGCTACAACTTCGGCACCAACCCCAAAGTCGACGTAACTATCGGCGCAAGCAACCTCGGACTGCTCTGGGTTTCGCCGGCGGACGGAGAACAGGCCGACGCGATGGGCATGCCCTTCATCGGCTTCAGTGCCGAAGAATTGGCTGCCCCCTTCACTGGTGCGGTCACCTTCACCATGACCGGCTACAGCTACACCGGATCGGGCACAGGCCACTTTTATATGTTCGAAGGTGAAGACATCTTCTTCAACTCGACCGCCGGTCCGGGCAATTACGGATCGTTCAGCGTCAATGTCGGCCAGCACGGCCACGGCGAGTTCGGCTTCAGCCATGCCGGTTTGTATTCGATCACCCTCGCAGCCAGCGGCAATAATGGTGCGCCAGTCGGCGGCGAGCCCGCGACCTACGACTTCAACATTGTGCCCGAACCCTCCACTTACGCACTGCTCGGACTTGGTGCCGGGGTCCTGTCTTTGATGTCCTGGCGCAAACGCGCACAACAAGGCTGATATCATTCGGGGAGCACGACGTCCGTCGCCAACGAGGTGATACAATAGGCAGACTGCTGTGACCCGGTGGAAATAGAAGGCTGGCCCGACTCCACCATCACAGAAAAAAAGCAGCCTTACTGGTCCCGCCTTCGAATTCCCCCCGGACTCGATTTGCACTGAACCAATCAGGCTGCGGGGCGTTAGCCCTTATGTTTTGATCCGCCGAGACGGATCACCTACCGGAAAGCAGTCAGCGTGCCAACTTCCGACTCCGCCCCGCTCCCCGTTTGGCAAAGGCGACCAGAGCATCCGCGCCTGCGCAAAAATCGCCACGGTAAACATCTTCCTTGTCCGCTTCCCGCCATCCATGTTCGTTGTCCGCATGACATCACGCCTCCTCGCCGGCCTGCTCTGGTCCGTGTTGCTGGGCTGGGGCGCCGGCATTCTTAGCGTGTCGTCGGTCAACGGCGAGTTTCTGCCCTCTGCCTTATTTTCCCTCACCTTCGCCGACAAATTCATCCATTTCATTGCCTTTGCGCTCGGTGGTTGGGTGGCCGCCGCCGCCCTCCGCTTTTCATTTCCGTCCCTCCCCGTGACCCGGGCCATACTCACGGCCATCGTCTTGGTCGCCGCGTTCGGGGTCGTCGACGAAACCTGGCAGACCTCCACCCCCGGCCGCATGGGAGGTGACCAGTATGACTGGATTGCGGATTTCCTCGGCGGCATCGCCGGCGCATTATTGACCCTTCGGACCCATGCCCGCCTCGAACGTCTCATCACGCGCCCGTGAACTCCGGCGACAGATCGCCCGTCACGACAAGCTCTACTACGGAGAAGCACAGCCCGAGATCACCGACCGGGAATACGACGCCCTGCTCCGCGAGTTGGTCGATTTGGAAGCGGCTCATCCGGACCTGAGCACGCCGGATTCCCCCACCCGGCGCGTGGCGGGCAAACCGCTTGAAGGATTCCAGCAGGTTCACCACCACGTCCCGATGCAGAGTTTGGACAACACCTACTCGCTCGAGGAAGCCGATGAGTTCGTGGCGCGGGTCGAGCGTTTGCTTCCGGGAATCCCGCTCGCTTGGACGATCGAACCGAAGGTCGACGGTGTGGCTCTTTCGCTCACTTACCGGGGCGGACTTCTCGAGCTGGCCGCCACGCGCGGCGACGGTACGACAGGAGACGATGTCACGCAGAACATCCGCACCATCCGTTCCATCCCGCTGAAGCTTGAAGGCGAGGTGCCCGAGCTGATCGAGATTCGCGGTGAAGTTTACTTGCCGAAGAAAAAATTCTGCGCACTCAACACGGAGCGCGAGAAAGAAGGCGAGGCGCTTTTCGCCAATCCCCGCAATGCCGCGGCCGGCTCGCTCAAACTCCTCGATTCTTCGGTCGTGTCCCGGCGCGGACTCAGCGCCGTCTTCTACGGACTTGGTGCGGTCGAAGGGGGCAAAGCGCCGCAAACGCAGGCCGAGCTTTTGCGCTGGCTGAAAAGCATCGGTCTGCCCGTGGTCCCCAAATGCTGGGAAGCCGTCGATGAGGCCGAGGTGCGCAAGGCCATCGCCGCACTGGAAAGTATCCGTCATGACTTCGCCTTCGAGACCGACGGCGCGGTGATCAAGCTCGATGCATTCAAACGTCGCGATCAGGCCGGAACCACCTCGAAGGCCCCGCGCTGGGCCATGGCTTACAAATACGAGGCCGAACGCGAACGGACGAAACTCAACGGTATTACGGTGCAGGTCGGACGCATGGGCACCCTCACCCCGGTGGCCGAACTTGAGCCCGTACAGATCGCCGGCAGCCGCGTGGCCCGCGCCACCCTGCACAACGAGGAAGAGATCGCCCGCAAGGACATCCGCATCGGCGATTGGGTCTTCGTCGAAAAAGCCGGCGAGGTGATTCCCGCGGTGGTCGGGGTCGATACCGCGGCACGCACGGGCCGGGAGAAGAAATTCCAAATGCCCGATGCCTGCCCTTCGTGCGGAAGCAAGGTCTTTCGTGATCCGGAACTTACCGCCGTGCGCTGCCTCAATCCGGACTGCCCCGCCCAAATCCGACGACGCATCGAGCATTTTGCCGCGCGCGGGGCGATGGATATCGAAGGTTTGGGGGAAGCCATGGTCGACCAGTTGGTCACCGCCGGTTTGGTCCGAGCCCTGCCTGACATCTACGCACTCCAAGCCGAAAAAGTCTCGGCCCTTGAACGCATGGGCGAGAAAAGCACGGCCAACCTTCTCGCCGGAATCGAGGAGAGCAAAGGCCAACCACTCTGGCGCCTTCTTTTCGGCCTCGGCATCATGCACGTCGGTGTCTCGGTCGCACGAAAATTAGCCGGGAAATTCCACACCCTCGGCCAAGTGGCTTCGGCTTCGGTCGAGGCATTGGAAAGCACCGAGGACATCGGCGGTGTGGTTGCCAAGGAAATCCATGATTTCTTCCGCCTCGACCACAACCGGCAACTCATCGAATCACTCCGGCAGCATGGGCTCAATTTCGGCGAGCACGACGAGCACAGTGTCCCCGCCTCGCAACAACTGGCCGGCGAAACGTGGGTCCTCACCGGCACCCTCGGCCGCCCCCGCGACGAAGTTGCCGAACTGATCCGACGCCATGGCGGCACCGTCAGTGGCAGCGTGAGCAAAAAAACCAGCTACGTGCTCGCCGGGGAGGAAGCAGGAAGCAAAATGGCAAAGGCAAAGTCGCTCGGCGTTCCAGTGGTTGACGAGGCGACCTTGCGCGGAAGGCTGGACGCCTAAGTCCTGTTTCCCATTCCCCGAACTTATGAAACTCATCTCTTGGAACGTCAACGGCCTGCGCTCGGTTCTCGGCAAGGGCCTCCTTGAATTTTGGGCCGCCGAAAAGCCCGACGTACTCTGCCTGCAGGAGATCAAAGCGCGACCCGAGCAGGTCGCTGATACGAACTGGCCGCACGGATTCCTGCCACACTGGAATTCTGCCGAGAAGCCCGGTTACTCCGGAACGGCCACTTTTTCGAAAAAGAGGCCAGCGAACCAAACCGCCGGCATCGGCAAGGCTGAGCACGACAAGGAAGGGCGCGTGGTCACCCTGGAGTATGACGATTTCTTTTTGGTCAACGTGTACACCCCGAATTCACAACGCGAACTGACGCGGCTCGATTACCGGACCAGGCAATGGGAACCGGCCTTCCGCGCTTACCTCAAAAAACTGGA
Organism: Chthoniobacter flavus; assembly: GCA_945871065.1. Classification (GTDB taxonomy): domain Bacteria; phylum Verrucomicrobiota; class Verrucomicrobiia; order Chthoniobacterales; family JACTMZ01; genus JACTMZ01. The sequence continues at coordinate 9,871 of CAMBUL010000055.1, forward strand.
AAAGCAAAAGCCGGTCATCGTTTGCGGCGACCTCAATGTCGCGCACACCGAACACGATCTGGCCAACCCCAGGACCAACCGGAAAAACGCCGGTTTTACCGACGAGGAACGGGCGGAATTTCAAGCGCTGGTCGACGGCGGCTTTGTCGACACTTTCCGTCTCTTCACCCAAGGCAACGGCCACTACACGTGGTGGAGCTACATGAACGGTGCGCGTCCGCGCAACATCGGATGGCGCATCGACTACTTTCTCGTTTCGGCTGAGCTCGTGCCACGGGTCAAATCCGCCCGCATCCTGCCGCATGTGCCGGGCTCGGACCATTGTCCTGTCGTGCTGGAACTGCGCTGAAGGAGCAGCCACGGATTGAAGAAGATTTAAGAGGATATGAACAGGGCCGACTGAGACCAGCCCCGCTTAACAGTTCCCTGAGCCGGACTTTTTTTCCGCCGGGTCCCGGCGGGAAAAATCATCTTCCGATATCTTCCCTAATCCGTGGCTAAGACTCCGTGTCTTTCAACGTCGGACCGATCAGGGGAAAAGACCGCGGTCGCGCTTGGCTTCCAGCACGCGCTCGATACCAATCGCCATGGCCGCCGTACGATTGGAAACATTGCGCTCTTTGGACCGCTTGCTCACCGCATTGAAAGCGGTGTCGAGGATGCGGTAGAGGCGGTCGGTCATTTCAATGTCGGTCCAGAACAGGCTTTGCATGTCCTGCACCCATTCGAAGTAGGAAGTGATCACACCACCCGCGTTGCAGAGGACATCGGGGATGACAAAAATTTCCTCCCGGCGCTGATCGAGCAATTCATCGGCCTCTGGCGTGGTCGGACCATTAGCCGCTTCGGCCAGCACACGACAACGCAGCAAGGCGGCGTTGCTCGCGTGGATGACGCGCTCCACGGCTGCCGGCACCAGAACATCACACGGCAAGGTGAGGAAATCTTCCGCCTTGACCCGCTCGCCCTGCGGAAAATCTTTCAGCGTTTTATGCTTCTGGACGTGGCGGTCGGCGGCGGAAACATCGAGACCCTTCGGATCGTAAAGGCACACCGTGTGGTCGCTCAGCCCGGTAATTTTCATGCCTGACCGGTAGGCCAATCCGCAAGCGGTGACCGATCCGACATTGCCGAAGCCTTGCACGATGGCGGTGCACTTGGCCGGCTCGATATTCAGATGGTCCAGCGCTCGCTCGATGAGGAAGACCGCCCCACGCCCGGTTGACTCGCGCCGACCGGCCACCCCGCCGATGGCCACGGGTTTCCCAGTGACGATTTCCGGGACGGCATGGCCCGCATGCATCGAGTAGGTGTCCATGAACCAGGCCATAACCTGCGCGTTGGTCCCCATGTCGGGGCCCATGATGTCGGTGCGTGGTCCGACGAACGGGATCATTTCCTGCATATAGCGACGGGAAAGTTTTTCCATCTCGCGGCGGGAAAGTTTGTTCGGATCGACAGCTACCCCGCCTTTCGCGCCACCGTAAGGCAGCCCGACCAGCGCGCATTTCCAACTCATCCAGACGGAGAGGGCCGCAGATTCGCCGAGGGTAAGACGGGGCGAAAACCGCGTGCCGCCTTTGGTCGGGCCGATGCTCAGGTGATGCTGGACCCGGTAGCCTTGGTAAACTTCGACCCGCCCATCATCCAATTCAATGGGCAGCGAAACGGTGACCGAGCGCTTGGGCTGGATGATGCGCTGACGGTATTGCTCCGGAATCTCAAGATGATCGGCCAGCACCTCGAATTGTTTCACGGCCATGCGGAAGACCGGATCAGAGGAATAAAAGCTGTCCATAAATGACGACCCTCAAGGAACAATTTGCAGGGAATCTTTCAATCTGGCGAAGACTTTCTCGCCGATGCCCGGAACACGGCGCAGATCCTCGACCGTCCGGTAAGGACGCCCCTCGACAATTCGTTCGGCCAACACTTCACCCACGCCGGGCAGGAGCATGATTTTATCGACAGACGCGGTGTTGGGGTCGATCGGTTCCCCCTCGCTTGTTCCGAAAGCTTCCTGCAATTCGCGCTCTTCCACCCTTTGCGCTTCGCGCAGAGAGATGAGGCGCTCGGCATCCGTCTCAGCCCAAATCCCGCGGCGCGCGATGGCCGCGCCGAGTTCGAGGTCATCCATCTGGGCCTCGGCTGCATCGGTGGTCCGTCCGTCTGGCGTGCCGCGACGGAGACCGAAACTTCGCGCCAGGCCCTCCCCGACGAGCACTGCGCCGAGGTCACGCCCTTCGGACAACGTGACGAAACCGTAAGTGCGCGGCTTGGCTGAGCGCCCCGGGGCGGCAGCGAACGCGGTGTGCACGGTGAATGGGTCGGCCAGCAACTTGCGCACTTCCTCGGCCGCGCGGCGCCCGGAGGCCAAGGTCACTTGATGGTCATCAATCCCGAAATAAGAGGATTGGCCGCGCACGCGCCGCTGATCGGTCTCCGTCGTGGCCGACGTCTCGTTGCAGTCGATGTAATAAAGACGCAGGACGATTTCTTTGCCGTCGGAAAGGGCGACCGGAAAGCTGTCGCCATCGGCCCAGTCAGAATCAACCATCCGGCAGCCCTCGAATTTTTGCAATTCCTGCCCCGCAGCGACCGAGGCCAGAGCGAACAGGAGCACTGCAGCCAGACGCTTCATATTGGGTAAGCTAACACCTTTCCCCACAACTGGCCAGCAGGACACTCCGCGCCGCGGCAAGGTCCGGCTACGGCTCGACGTAGATTGTTTGCAAACGGAGGAACTTCTGCCCGGCGGTTCCGCGCGGGGTGAGGAAGTCGATGAATTGTGTTCCTGCGGGCGCGTTGGACTGGTTGACGCTGATCGTGCTGGTCACGTCGGTGTCATTCCATCCTTGGTTTGTCAGTATGATTTTGGACTCACCCCAAATAGCGAGACTCGGGTCGTCGGTGCGGATATTTTCAGTCAGGACGAGAAAATCACTGTCGCCGATTTGGCGCAACTCGGCCGATCCGGAAGCATACGATGTGCTGCCGGGGCCTTGGTAGGGTCCGCCGCTGAACGCGTAGGCGAAGAGTGCTTCGGCGTAGGCTGGTGTTCCCGGCGCGGGCAGACCGCCCCCGTCTTGCGCCCAAGTCGCGAAGCCGGACAAGCCGGAAGGATAAGTCCGGGTGTTGCCAATCGCGTTGTTCCAGACCGGGATCCCCTTGATCTCCCCGGGAGGCACATCCAACACCTCGTTCCAATAGGAGCCATAGAGGACCCGCACGGTTCCTTCCGCATAGAAAGGAACGGACGGCTCGACGAGGAAGTCAGTCATATGGTTGCTTATCGTGGTCGGCGTATACCAAGTGGAGTCTTGGAAGTTGAAGGTATCGAAGCCGACGTCGCAGAAGGATGCGGTGCAAGCGGTGAAGGTTGCGCCCCAGGCCGGATATTGGTAAATGACGCGGATGTCCGGCGCCCAAGCGAAGCCGTAGCCGCGGCCCGGCGGAGCGCCGGGTATGAGGCGATTGGTTCCGGTCACTCTGACGTTGGATGCGGTGCAATTCACGAAGTTGATCCCGCCCCCTGCCGCGGAAAATCCAATCGCGGCCAGATCACCGGGACTGATCGCGTGGATATCGTCGACGTGAGAGTTTTGGATGAGGAAATTGGCGTTGTCCACCGTGGGATTGCCGTAGCTTTCGATGCCAGTGGCTTTGGAGCCGCCAAAGTTGGATCCGCCCGGCCCGAGGGTATTGGTGCCGTCGAGCACGTGGTGCACGCGCACCTTGTCGACGACCACATTGGTCGCGACAAAGAAACTGATGCCGTGGGCGTCGTCGATTCCGCCGACCACGTTGGAAATGACGCAATTACTCACCGTGATGTCGCCGCAGGGGTGAGTCACGTAAGGCCAGACATTATGGGGCATGACAAGGCCGCCGGCGTTGCTGCCGCCGCCGCCGGAGAAAAGGACCTTGGGCGCCGCGATGTAGTCGGATCCGCCGTTGAGCATCCATGTGCCGGTGACTCGTCCGCCGCCGACCACGGCACGGGCCGTCGCATTGGTGCCCGGATCGCCGGACAAAGTCTGCAAGGTCACGGTGGGCGCCGAGGTGTATCCGCTGCCGCTATTGGTCAGGGTGATGCCGGTCATATACGACCGCACCGGACGGCCGGAGGGCGCGAAAACCATGCCGAGGGCGGTGTGGCCGAGCGGGTTGTTCGTCCATTCCTGCCCGGTGCGGATATGCGAGACGCTGGTGTTTTCGACCGTCATGTGGACCGTGCCCAGTCCCCCGTTGATCCCCTGCGCCGTGCCACCGTCGTTGGTTATGCCAGTCACCGAGCTGGTGTAGACATGGCTATGCGAGGACCCGAGCATGGCGATACCGGTGACGTCTTTGTAGTAGCGGAAAGCGGAGATCGAATTGACCGTGAGGTTGGAGCAGACCGTGCCGGGGGATTCGGCGGCGAGGAAACCGAACACCGCGTTGTTTGTCTGCAGCACGGGCGCGCCGAGTCCATAGACACCGCTGATCATTCCGTTGACCTTGGTAAAATTGCTGCAAGCGAAAGCGGCCACACCGGCGACGAGGGATGAATTGAGTCCGGAAGTCACGTTGCTCACCACGACATTGGAGAGCGCGATATTTTCGGAAAGCATGGCATAAAAACCGGCGGGCAACGGACTGGGTAACGGCGACGTGGCGGTGACAATCCCGCCAATGTTGAGGATTTGCAGGGCGGAGAAACTCACCCCCTGCACTTCTTCGACGAAGACGCCGTATTCGCTGAAGCCGTCGATCATGCCGTTGGAAATGACAAGGCCGGTGTAAGTGGTTGATCCGTCGCCGACGACAAGACCGGCATCGGTGAAGGAAGCGGGGAAACCAACGATCGCGTTGCCGCCCAGATCGAGAGAGATGTTGTTCCCCGCGAGGACCAAGGGCGCGGTGGCGAAGGGATTCTCGCTGCCCCAGAGAACGTCGTTGGTCAGGCTGTAACTGCCCGGCACGCGGACAGTGTAGGTCGTGTCGCTGGCGAGGAAAGAATTGAGCGGGACGGCCGGGGCCGATCCGTTGGTGTTGTTGTTTTGCGCCGTATTCCAGACGGGCACAGGTATGGGGCCATTGGTCGCTGCGTAGACTTGGTTCCAGACCGCGCCGAAGAAGATGCGCTCCGTGCCGCCGACCTGCCCGGGGGTGGACGGTTGGACGAGGAAGTTGGTGATGCGATTGTTGATATTGGTCGAGTTGAGGTAACTCGCGTT
>CAMBUL010000056.1 GCA_945871065.1 Chthoniobacter flavus
ATATCGTCTTCCATCCAAACCTTCGCTTTTGGGCGTTGGACGGACCTCCAACTCTCCGCTGGTCACCCGTTCTGGGTGCTTTTACCCTCTAATTTCACCATTCTCCTTTTGTTCCGGCGAGAATTCTCCTTTTGTTCCGTCGCCGACACGGTTTCGGGTTGGACCTGCGAAAATTGCGGACGGATAGTAACCTCGGTGGTTTCGAGACGCCGGACTTTTTCCTCGGCCTTGAGAGCGTCGATGACAGCTTGAGATCGTTTGGTCACGTCTTCACGGGTGGGTGCTTCGTCCGGGCCCGCGGTTTCGAAACCGAGTCGGACCGAAGCAAGAGTGTTCGGTACACGCACTTCGCCGCGCCCCTGCACGGTAACGAGCGGGGGTTCGGGAGTGGATGGTCGGGGGAGCAGTTGCGCACGCAGTGGTGCGGCTAGGGCGATGAGGAGTGGAAAAAGGAGGAAGTGTTTCATGACTGGGCAACCGGCAGGTCCGGGGTGCGTTGGCGTTGGCGTCCCCGACGCCGGGCCAGAGCGCGCATGTCGACAGCGACATCGTCTTTCTCGTAAATCTCGCAGCCGATCAAGTGCTCGATGATGTCTTCGATCGAGACCACACCGACGAAGCCACCGTATTCGTCGACTACGGTGGCCATTTGCTGGTTGGCGGCGAGGAGGGTCTGCAAAGCGCTGGCCGCCGTGGCCATTTCCGGCACGAAGGAGACGGGTTGCTGCAGGTCCTTGATCAAGCGGTCGCCGTGGCCGGTGGCGATGCTGTGAAGGATGTCGCGTCGCCGTGCCAGGCCGGTGACTACATCAAGGGTTCCGGAATGAACCGGCATGCGGCTGAACCGTATGGCGGGGTGTGCGGCGAGCACCTCGGCGGCGGTCTGGTCTTCCTCAAGGGAGACAACAACGTTGCGGGGCGTCAGGATGTCGGCCACGCGGGTGCTGGAGAGACTGAGCGCGTTGTGGATGAGGTCGCGCTCACCCCCGGTGAGGTTGCCATCGCGTGCCCCTTTCTCGGCGAGAAGCAGAATTTCCCGTTGAGAAACTTCGCCAGCGACCTGTTTGCTGATAACAGGGCGGACGATGAGTTCGCAGAACCGCGTGACTGGACGCAGAACGCGCCGCATCCAGTAGAGAAATACCGCCGAATGCTTGAGCAATTGGGCACGGTAGGCCACGCCGAGGCTCTTCGGAATGACTTCGGCGAAAATAAGACTCGTGAGTGTCATGACCGCGGAAATGATTCCCAGAGCCGAGCTACCGAAGACTTTTGTGGCGATGCCGCCGACCACAACCGCACCGAGTGTGCTTGAGATGGTGCTCAGAGTGAGGATGGCGGAGATGGTTTCCTCCATGTGCGTCCGGCTGTCCTCCATCAGCGCTCCGCGGCGCGGGTGTTTCGATTTCAGCGCTTCGACGTCCGAGCTGGTTGTGCTGAGGAACATGGCCTCGAGCAGGGAGCAGCAAAACGATGTTCCCAATGTGAAGAGTATGGCCAAAGCGAGTGTGGTCATCGGTGGAGGCCCTTTGCGGGGCCCATTACGGCATTATGCCTTGAGGGGTGTCTTTGGCAAATGATTGCACTTTGATCATCGGGCCTTGCGGGGTAAAAGTCTCCGGTTTTCGCAACCATAATTTCCATGAAGCTTTTTTGTTTGTTCGTACCTTTGCTGGCTGCCGCGTCTTTGGCTGAGGAAAAAATCCCTGCAGGTCTCAACAATGTCCCCGATTGGGGCAAGTCGGCTGTGTGGTATCAGATTTTCCCCGAGCGTTTCCGCAATGGCGATCCTTCCAACGACCCCACGCGCGAGACTCTGGAAATGCACTTCCCGAATGTGGGCGGGTGGCGTGTCACCCCCTGGACGGGTGATTATTTTGTCCGTGACGAGTGGGAAAAGGCGATCGGCGACAGCTTTTACGAGAGCGGCGTCTTCCACCGGCGGTACGGCGGTGACCTGCAAGGTGTGATCGACAAACTCGACTACCTGCAGAATCTGGGAGTCACGGCGATCAAGCTCAATCCGGTCTTTTACGGGCGTTCGCAGCACAAATACGACGGCAACTCATTCCATCACATTGATCCGAATTTCGGGCCGGATCCGGAGGGTGACCTCGAGATTATTCGCCACGGCGGTGAAACAGATGATCCCGCCACGTGGAAGTGGACGGCTGCGGACAAGTTGTTCCTTGAGCTGATCAGAAAGGCGCACGACCGCGGGATCAAGGTGGTGATCGATGGCGTCTTCAACCATACCGGGCGCGACTTCTTCGCGTTCCGCGATATCCGGATCAATGGCGAGAAGTCACCCTACGCCGACTGGTTCACCGTTCAATCTTTCGACGATCCGGAGACGCGTCGGAATGAATTGCGCGTCACGGGTTGGGCCGGATTTTTCACCTTGCCCGAATTCCGTAATAACTCGGACGGCAACGATCTCCACGCCGGGCCGAAGCAATACATTTTCCATGCGACCAAGCGCTGGATGGACCCGGATGGTGATGACGATCCGGGCGACGGCATCGACGGCTGGCGGCTCGATGTGTCGGAAGAGGTCCCGGACAAATTCTGGCGCGAGTGGAATGCACTGGTTTTCCAGATCAACCCGCAAGCCATCACCATCCCCGAGGTGTGGACCAATGCGGCGGACTACCTCAAACGGACCGGATTTTCCGCGGCCATGAACTACTATGCCTTTGCCATGCCGGTGAAAGCCTTCCTTATCGACAACAGCATCAAGCCGTCGGTCTTTGGGGATCTGCTCGATCAGCGCCGCGGGCAGTTCCCGGGCAATGTGCAATTGGCGCTGTGGAATTTGACTGATTCGCATGACACCGACCGTCTGGCGCAGATGATCGTCAACCGCAACCCTGGCGGCCGATACAAAAACCAGGAAAAGTTCGACTATGACGAACCGGGTAATTCGGCCCGGAGCAATTCTGGGTACCAGGTTCGCGCGCCTGCTAAGGAAGAGCGCGCCATCCAGCGCTTGATCACCCTATTCCAAGTCACCTATGTCGGGGCGCCGATGTTTTACTATGGCGTCGAAGCGGGCATTTGGGGCGGGGATGACCCGGACTGCCGCAAGCCGATGGCGTGGCCTGACCTCCAGATGGAGACCGAGAAAACGGATCCTCTCGGACGCGAGCGCGAGGAAGACGATCCGAACTTCGACCAAGAAGTGCATGGTTTCTACCGCAGGGCCATAGCGCTGCATGCGGAACACGCAGCCTTCAAGACACCGGAATTTGCCGTTTTAAGGGCCGAGGATGAGAAGAACATCTTTATCTACAGCCGTGGGGCAGGTGATGACCTGCGCGTGGTGGCTTTGAACCGATCGAACCAGGAGCAGACCGTCCCGCTCACCGCGGGCCAGGGGGAGATTCTTTTCTCCACGGGTAGTGAGAAGGGGGCGGTTCTGCGTGTGGATGAGGGCGGTGCGCGCTTGCTGACCTTGCCGCCGCTGACCGGTGTGGTCTTGCGGTAACCTCCAGTTCATCGCGTGCGGAAGGTCGTTGCTTACTGCCTGAGTGGAGGCCCCATGTGGTAACGTGATGCTCGTTGCTGCTGCGCAGGACAAGCTCAAGGAAAAGGGTTTGCCGGACGTCGATGAAACGGCGGTGGTGGAGGAAGTGAAGCGGATCCGAAACCATCCACTGGTGCCGAAGTCGATCCATGTATACGGCTATCTTTACGATGCGAAGACGGGAAAGTTGAAGGAGATTGGCGAAGCCACCAAAGAGGGGCAGGCGGGAGCTTAGGCGCGGACCTCACGGATGTCGGAGGCTTAGGTAGTGGCGGCATTTCCGAGGCCGCCTAAGCTGGGCGACTGGGCACACAACGTTGGGCGCAGCCGTTCTCGGAGAGACCGTCCCACCTTGGTGTTGGGTGGTCGGGTCCGGCGTTTGCTAGACGCAGACGCGCCCTAGGTTTGGCGGTTCGGGATGGAAAAATAAGGGGGGTGGGGTCAGATTGTTGGCTATGGGTTACTTTGCTTTTTTGGTGCTCTCTTTTTTTGTCGCGACCGGCTATGCGAAGCCGAAGGCGCTTTGCGATCTGAATACCTCCAAAGGCGGGGTGAATTTGCATATTCCCGATGTGGCGTGGGACCCGAAAAAAGCGGATCTGGAGGCGGGTTGGTGCGGTGAAGCGAGCATTCAGATGGCTCTCTCTTATTACGGAAAGCTGTTGCCCCAAGACGTGATTCATCGGGCGGGCAAACCCATCCACTCCGATCTGCAGGACGATGAACTGGAGGTGGCGCTGCAAGCTTTGGGAGCGGTATTCATTCGATATGAGGGTGAATCAAAGGATTCGAAGGAGTTTGTCGCTTGGATTCAGGAGCAGTTACGATCCAAGTATCCCGTAATTTGTGGCTGTAAAATATATCCGACGGAGCAACCGGAGTGGGATGTGGACCATTTTGTGTTGGTCAGTGGCTATAATTCCAAAGGGCTTCTGATCAACACGCAGTTAGATTGTGATGGGCAGGTCTTGGTAAAGTATAGGGAGTTGAGTTCGACGAAGGAGGGGTACTCTTTTATCAATCCGCGGATGGTGTACTGGGGCGTTGCGGTGACGGGGGTCCGGTAAAAAACCATGAAAGAAACGTCATGAGACGGTTGAAGCGGCGGTCGTTTCTGAAGTTGGGCGGTGGAGCGATGGCTTCCTTTTTTCTGCCTCGTGCTCGAGGGGCCACGGGCTCGACCGATTGCATCATTATCGGGGCCGGCATTGCGGGTTTGGTCGCGGGAGATTACCTACGCAAGAAGGGCTGGGGCGTGACGATTCTGGAGGCGAGGGAGAGAGTGGGAGGGCGGGTGTGGTCGAGAACGGATTGGAAGGGCATAAGCCCGATGGATATGGGGGCGAGCTGGATTCATGGAATTTCCGGAAATCCGATGGCGGAACAGGCGCAGAGGGAGGGGATCCGCACGGTGCCTTTTGATTATGAAAAAAAGGCGGTGTACCACACAGGTGGTTCCCGAATTACGCCAGAAGAGGAGGAGCGGATCGAAAAGAGGTTTCGCAAGACTCTGAGGGTGGCAAATGCGACGGCGGAGGAGTTGTCGCGGGATGTGTCGTTGCGGAAAACCTTTACCGGGGCGGAAAAGAAGTTGGGGTGGCCGCCAAAGGAGTTGGCCTCTCTGAATTTCAGGGCGCATACGGACATCGAGCATGAGTTTGCGGCTAGTCTGGAGGAGTTGTCCGCACAGTACTGGGATGAAGGGGAGGAGTTGTCTGGAGGGGATGTGATCGTTCCAGCTGGATTGGGAGGGATCGTGGAGCCGTGGGCGCGTGGGCAGGATATCCGATTCGGCCAGACGGTGGAGCGGGTGGGCTACGATCGTGACGGGGTGCGGGTGAAGACAGGCCAGGGGTTGGAGATAAGGGCGAAGAAGCTGATTGTGACGGTGCCTTTGGGGATTTTGAAAAAGGGGACGATTGTTTTTGATCCGCCTCTGCCCAAGGAAAAGACCGAAGCAATCGGGCGGATTGGGTTTGGGAATTACCAAAAGACGGCCCTTTTGTATGACGAACTCTTTTGGGATCCGGAGCTACATTTGTTTGATTGGGATGGCGGGGCGACGGGCCAGGAGTGGGCGGAATGGGTGAATCTGTACCCATTCACGGGGGAACCTGCCTTGATAGCTTTCCACACGGCACAAGCCGCGTATGGGATTGAGAGGATGACGGATCGCGAAATCTCTGATGCTGCAACCGATGCTTTGGGATCGGCTTTGGGGAAGAAGGTACCTCGCCCCAAAGATATGATCGTGTCCAAGTGGGGTCATGACCCGTACTCGCTGGGAGCTTACTCTTTCATGGGTGTAGGTGCGACCCCTGCGGATCGGACCACGTTGGGGGAGCCTCTTGCCGGATCCCTCTATTTCGCTGGGGAAGCGGTCTCGGAAAATTATGCTGCGACGATGCATGGCGCTTATGAGAGCGGGTTGGCGGCGGGGAGGGAGTGTGGGGGTGGGTAATTCTTAATTTTGCCCCGTGTCCGCGGGACACGCTCACGCGCGGATCGCTCACGCAAAGGTCGCAAAGGTCGGGAAGGGGCAGATTAATATGCAATCTATGCTACGGTGTGGGTGAGAGATTACTTACTGCGGTCAGTTCGCTCCTTTGGCTCTGCCCACCGGCGTGGTAGGATGATACTGGGTCAGGAGACGGCCAGTGTCGGTGAGAGCAAGGGGCTGGCGCGGCGACCATGCGGCGTGAGCCTCTCCGGTAAACCGGGCTGCTCTGCCCGATGGTTCCTAGACAGTTGACTCAAATCTTCAAGTTTCGCCCGGTGAGCGGATGCGACGCACCGTGATTTTGCGCCAGTGGGCCCGGTCGGCGGCCTTTGCGAAGGACTTCTCCCAGCGCCGCAACCGGGAAGCCGTGGCCACGGTCTCTCCGGCAACGAGGACTTCGTTCATGGCCGCGAGCGACTTGACGGTTCGCAATTCGGCGAAGGACGCGCGCAGGATGCGGCGGGTTGCCGACTGCATAGTGCGGTGACCCGAGCCAGTGACGAGGTTCACCGCGAGCACGCCGCCCGGGGCTATGGCCCGCCGCAGGTCAGCCAACAGCGGCCGGTTCATGGTCTTTGCTCGGAAGACGTCGGTTCGTCCGGCCAGATAAATGTCATCAATAACCACGTCAAAAGTGCGGTGATTCGTCCGCAACCAGGCATAGGCATCACCAACGATGACTTCGACCCCGGTCGCGTCGAGTGCCATGTGCCGGCGGGCCAAACGCACCATCTCCCCATCAATGTCGAGCGCGGTGAACCGGCAGGAGGGTAGGAGGTGGCGCAGAATACGCAAAGTCGTCCCGCCGGCGAGGCCGAGCATGAGTAGCGAGCGTGGTTCGTCTCTTTTTCCGAGGAGGGCTGAGGCCGTCAACATATCCCAGACCAAACCGGTGAGGAAGCGATGCCGGTGATGGAAGGCATGCACTGCGCCAGCCACGCGAAACTCGGTGGCGAGGGCAGACTTCCAAATTTCGAACTTCTGGTGGGGAGTGCGCACTCCCGAAATGCGTCGCAGTCGGGTGGCACGTGTTTTATCGGACTGATTCATTCTCTCGTGGTGGTCAGTGGTTCGTGGCGCAAAACACGGCAACATGCTCTGAGTTCGAGCCAGATTGCATTGCCCGTCTCCTCTGCTGGTCCCGCGGACCCCGGGTTATTCCGGCAGAAGAGTGAAGGACGGTGACTGGTTTGGTGGCAAGTGCCGGCGTAACTACCGTTGCATCGCGGAGGTGTGGTCAAGCTAGCGAGGTGGTGGCACGGTTGTGCCGAGGGCAAGGAGGAGGGCGGCGGTACTGGTTGCGTAGCGGGCTTGGGCGGCGGCCAATTCGTATTCCGCCATGGCGAGGAGACTGCGGACTTCTTCGCGGGTGGTCAGATCTTCAAGGCCGCTGGCGAAGCCCGCTACCAGAGCGGCGTTGTCCTCCCGGGCCGAGGCGACCCAAGACTCGGTGTATTCGACCAAAGTTCCCGCGGTCAGAAATTCGTGGTAGTTGGTCCAGACGTCGGAGGTGGCCCGCAACCGGCTTTCCTCGAGTTGGTTTTCCCTCGTCGCCATCTCGGCCTCTCCGCGCCGGACGCGGTTGAGACGTTCGCCCCCGTCGAAGATTTCCCAGCTGGCGGTCAGGAAACCACCGTAGCCGTTGAGGTTCTCTGCATAAGTGCCACTGGTCCGGCCATCGTCGGCCCGGTAGCCAAAAGTGGAGAAGGTGTAATTGCCCTCCAAACGCACCTCCGGGTAGAAGTCCGCCCGGGCCCGACGCACGGACTCGGCGGAGGCGCGGACTTCTGCCGCCCGCGCGGCCAAATCGGGACGCTCGGCCAGGCACTTTTCGATAAGAGCACCAATGGTCTGGCGGAGTTCCGGGGAGGGGGGCGGGCCCGCTCCGACCCGGGTTTGCAGGGCGGCATTGGCCGGCAAGCCGGCAGCCAAGCAAACTTCCCCGCGGGTGATTTTGATCAGGTTGGCGGCTTCGTCACGCCGGAACCGGGCCTGCCACTCCGCTTTGCGGGCGGTCAAAAGTTCCGGGGTCGCCTTGAGGCCGGTGTTTATTTCTTTTTCCACGGTCTGTCGCAAAACCCGGGCAGATTCCCACGCGGAGATGGCGGCGACTTCCTGCCAGCGCGCGGCTTCATGGGCGAACCAAGCGGATTGTACGGCGAACACAGTTTCCTGCATTTGCCGCCGGGCGAGCAACCCGGCACCTTCGAAAAGGGCGAGGGTGCGTGCTGCGTCGGCGTCACGGCGTCCGAAATCGAGCAGGAGATACTCCACGGCAAGGACCGCAGTGGCTTGGACCCGGCGGAAGTTGTCCGGTCCGATCGCGGCAGGTGAATACCACTGGTCGCTGCCGCCGAGGACTTCGCTGACCAGAACCGGCCAGTAGGGAGCACGGGCTTCGGCGGAGGCGGCTTCAGCTGCTTTCGCGGTATTCCATGCCGCGGCGACGCGCGGGTTGCGAGCCAAGGCCAGATCAAGCAAGTGGCCGAGGTCGTAGACTTGGTCTTTGTCCCAACTGTCCGCGGCCTGGGAAGCCGTTGACGGCTCGGGGGCCGTAGCCACGTTCGCCGCAGAATTTGTCAGCGCCGCGGCCAGAAGGAAAAAACTTCCGGACAGAAGGTGAAGCCGGACCGGCCAAGCGCCGAAGGGAATTCGCATTGCTGCCAGGGAATCGGGCCAGCTACTGTCGGGTCGGTACATGTGGTGAAAAGTAGCTTTTCTTATTTGTTGGGAATGATCAACTCCGCCGGCGATCCTTTGGTGGAGGTTGCGGGGGCGTATTTTCCGGCTTGGTTGGCGGCTGGCCTGCTCGGGGGAGCGGGAGTGGGCTTGCTTTGGTGGACGTCGCATCGTTTTGGCGGCCGGGTTTTGGTCGAGCCGCCGGGGTGGTTACTTCCGCTTTGGTTTGTTATTTTTACCGGCGGTAGTTGGCTAATGTTGTTTGCCGCCCGATGAGAAAGTCCCTCGTGGCAGTTAGCGTGCGGCTGCTTCTGGTGGTGGCCGCGGCCGGGATTTCCCTTTTGGTTGCGGACAATTTACGGACTTTCCCGCGGACGGAAGACGCCGAGGTGCGGGCCAATGTTATCGGGGTCGCTCCGCAGGTCGGAGGCTCGATCGTGCGTCTGCCGATCGTCGACAACCAGTCGGTGCGGGAGGGCGATGTCTTGATGGAGTTGGACGCGCGTCCTTACGAGGCCGAGGCGGCGCGCGCCCGGGCCCGCCTCGAATTGGTCCGGCTCGAAGTCCAGGCCCTTCGCGATGCCATTGCCGAAAATGAAGCTGTGCTGGAAGAACGGCGGGCCCGCGCCACTTATGCCCGGGATCATTACGAGCGCCTCCTTCCTCTGCTCGAAGGCAAATTCGCTTCCCCCGACCGGGTCGAAAAAGCGCGCAGCGAGGCCCTCAGCACGACCGCTTTGGTTGTCGAAGGCGAAGCTGCCGTGGCCCGGGCTCGCAATGCGCTGGGTGAGATCGATGGACGCAACACGCGGATCGAAGAGGCCGCGGCCGCATTGCGCGATGCGGAACTCAAGGTAGGCTTCTGCCGGGTGACTGCGCCGCGCGACGGGAGGGTGACCAACTTGCAAATCGCCCCGGGTTCTTATGCTGCGGTCGGAGAGCAAATTTTCACTCTGGTTGACACAAGTGTTTGGTATGTCTTGGCCAACTTTCGCGAAACCGATTTGCAACGCATTGTTCCCGGACAAACTGCCCGCATTTTTTTGATGAGCGACCGGCGGCTTCCGCTGGAAGGCACAGTGGAAGGCATTGCCCTCGCCGTGAGTCCGCTCACCGGTTCCTCGCGCAGCGCCCCGGGAGGCGAAGGGCTTCTCTCGCGGGTCGAGCCGACTTTCGATTTTATCCAGCTGGCTTCGCGTTTTCCGGTGCGGATCACGCTGAAGATTCCCCCCGGAAGCAAACAGGCGGACTTGCGGATGGGCGGAAAAGCCGCGGTGGTGGTGGATACCCGGTCCGCTCGCGAGGAAGCCCCGGGTCAATGACTCCGGCGCGGGCCGGGCTGCGTTCGGCAACAGCGGCGGGGCTGGCCGCGTTGGCGGTTGCCGTCTTTGGATTTCCCGACGCTTTCCTTGCCGTTCTCGCAAGCCAATTGGTCGTCTCGCAGGCTCGCGGGGGAGGACGGTTTTTGGGTTGTAATTTATGGGCGGTGGGAATCGGTGCTTTCTCGGGAGTCGGCGCGCTCGCCCTGTGCGCCCAGGAACCGTGGCTCCTGCTGCCGGTGGGGGGGCTTGTTGCCGGGATTGGCGGAGCCTGTTGGTGGGGAAGTCGCGGTCCGGTCGCGGCGATGGTTTTTCTGATGGGGCTGGTGGCCCCGCTGGGCAGTGGCCTGATTTACCCCGAGGGATCCGTGACCAACGGTCTTGCCCATGCCGGATCCGTGATTCTGGCCCTGCTGGCCGCTGCCCTTGCCCGAACGCTCTTCGGTGGCGATGCGGATGAACAAACGGCAATCGAGGGCACTGTGGCGCCATTTGTTGCCGTGCCCGCAGCCAACTTCGGATTGCTCAGCGGGCTGGCCGTGATGACGGGATTCGGCGTGGCAGCTCTGTTCCTGCCGGAAAGTGTCGTGCCTTTGTCCATTTCGGTCGTGGCGACCTGCTGCGGCCTAGGGATTGCCTCGGACGCTCGGGTCGTCCGGCAAAAAATCGGGGGGTCGATCTTTGGAGGGGTCATTGCCACGGCGTTTGTCGTGGTGATCGCGGGGTCGGGCAATGATCTCGCGGTCTTCCTCGGAGGGCTAATGCTGGTCTTGGGAGTGTTGGAAGGACTCGCGCAGCAGTCGGCCTCCCGAGCGGCTTGGTATCGACAGTCCGCGGCGATTTTTGCTTTGGGGGCGACCATGCTTCCCGCCCCGCTGGCCCATCTGAGTGGGGTACTGCTCCGTGTTGTCTCGGTGTGGGTGGGCTTTGCCCTTGCGCTGCTCGTCGGTCTTGTCCTCCTCCACCTCGGCCGGAAGCACCCCGATCTCGATCCAGATCACCGCGCCGGTTAGGACAGGCAACGCGAGTCGAACGTCCGGGAGGCGGACTGGTTCCGATTTGCCCAGAGCTCCATCTGCATGAGGCTGCGTCCTTTGGTTTCGCGGACAAATTTCCACGCGCAGATGCCGGAGATGGCGGCGAAGATGGCGTAAAGGCTCTAGGCTCCGCCCAGACCGACGGTGCCAAGAAGTATGGGAAAGGTCATGGTGACCAAAAAATTGGTGCCCCACTGGGAGAGTCCGGCCAAGGAGAGCGCGGCGCCGCGGCGACCGCGGAAAGCAGGAAGACACGGAGCAGGTGGGAGGAGGTGTGTGTAGTCATGGGTTGGGGAGCGGTATCAGGTGGGTTGCGATGTTTGTTTTACAAGGTGTTCGGGGGTGCGACTTAATCCTGCAGAATTGGGACGTGCTGGAGCATGCAATTTCTTGTCTCGAAATCATGGATAAAATGCGGGACTGACGGCGGCCTGAAGCGGAAAGGGGTCCAGAGGTTGGCCAGGGCGACCCCGAGGCGTGAGCGGCGGAGCTTAGCGGTCTGGGCTTTGTTGTTCCTTGGAGGGTTTGTTTGTGGTGAGGAGGCTTTGTTTTGGTCTGCCGATGTTTTTGCGCGGCGTTACAACTAGGCCACTGTCCCACCCAACTTTCGTTCGCCATTCTAGGCCGAAGCAATCAGGACGCGTCCTAATCATGGCTTGTTAAGACGGTCCGCTCCGTGGCTATTAGAAAGCCCTCACTTTTTACTCACCTCTCCCAAGTCATTGCCTTTTATGAAATTCCCGCCATTTGTCTTTTCCACCCAACGGAATGTCCTCGGCATCGTGCTCGTTATTCTGGGTCATGCCGCAATGGCCGCTTCCCCAGCCTGGCTCACGGCCAACGACGACAAGATCAAAGCCATCGTGGAAAAGATGACCCTGGCCGAGAAGGTCGGGCAGGTGACCCAACCGGACAGCGGGTCGGTCGAGGACCTCGACGACATCACCACACTGGCCTTGGGGTCGATGCTCAGCGGGGGCAGTTCGGATCCGGAGAGCGGCAACAAGCTTTCGGACTGGGCGGAGTTTTACACCGAGCGCCAGAAGCGCGCGCTCAAATCGCGGCTCGGGATTCCCTTGATCTACGGCGTGGATGCGGTCCACGGCCACAACAACCTCCTCGGCGCGGTCGTCTTTCCGCACAACATCGGCCTGGGCTGCGCCCGGAATCCGCAGTTGGTCGAGGAAATCGCGCGGATCACCGCGCGGGAAGTGCGGGCCTCCGGGATCCAATGGACCTTCGCCCCGTCGGTCGGCGTGCCCCGGGACATTCGCTGGGGGCGGGCTTACGAGGGATTCTCGGAGGACCCTGCCGTAGTGGCGCTGCTCGGCCCCGCGGTGGTGCGCGGCTTGCAAGGGGCGGACCTTTCGGGAAAAGAGTCAGTGGCGGCCTGCGCCAAGCATTTCATCGGTGATGGAGGAACGGAATTCAAGCCCGGTGGGGGAGAGGGCATGCTTGACCAAGGCGATGTGCGGGTCGACGAGGCGACTCTGAGAGCTATTCATTTGGGCGCGTATCCGGGCGCGATCAAGGCTGGTGTGGCCACCATCATGCCGTCCTACAGCAGTTGGAACGGGGTCAAATGCTCGGGCAACAAGCAACTCTTGACCGACATCCTGAAGAACGAATTGGGTTTCGAGGGTTTCCTCATTTCCGATTACAATGCCACCGATCAGTTGGTCAGTCCGGAGACCGACGAGTCAGCGCCGGAAAGCAACAATGCGGCGGGGCAGGTGCGCAGCGCGGATTACAAGAAGTGCATCGAGATTTCGATCAATGCCGGCATGGACATGGTGATGCTAACCGACCGCTACAAGGAGTTCATCACCATGCTGGAGGAATTGGTGGAGGAGGGGAAAGTTCCCATGGCGCGGATCGATGATGCGGTCACCCGGATTCTGCGGGTCAAATTTGCCATGGGCATGATGGAGGCGGAGCCGGATCTTTG
This sequence comes from Chthoniobacter flavus, assembly GCA_945871065.1. Taxonomy (GTDB): domain Bacteria; phylum Verrucomicrobiota; class Verrucomicrobiia; order Chthoniobacterales; family JACTMZ01; genus JACTMZ01. The sequence goes on from CAMBUL010000056.1 coordinate 13,010, forward strand.
GCCGAACAAAGAATTGCAACCGGAGTTCGGCTCCGAGGCCCACCGCAAGGTGGCCCGTCAAGCGGTGGCCGAGTCGGTGGTCCTGCTCAAAACTGAAAACGCGCTCCTGCCGGTCAAGAAGCTACCGCGCCGGGTCCACGTGGCGGGCAGCGGTGCGGACGACCTCGGCATGCAGTGCGGCGGGTGGACCCTCGGTTGGCAAGGCGACCGTGGCGACCTCACGCCGGGCGGAACCACCATCCTTGATGCGATCAAAGAAGTTGCCGGCAACACGTCCGAGGTCAACTTCACGGCCGACGGATCGAAGTGCGAAGGCGCCGACTTGGGCATCGTGGTGGTGGGTGAGGGTCCGTATGCCGAAATGAAAGGCGACCGCTATGACTTGGCGCTTTCTGCGGAGGATTCCGCGGCGGTCGCCGCGCTCAAAGCCGCCGGCTTGCCGGTCGTGGTCATTGTCTTGTCCGGACGCCCCATGATTCTGGGCGACGTGGCGGAGCAGGCGGATGCCATCCTGGCCGCCTGGCTTCCCGGGACGGAAGGAGCCGGGGTGGTCGATGTGCTGACCGGAGCCGCGCCGGCCACCGGAAAGTTGTCCTTCGCCTGGCCGCGCTCGATAGATCAAGTCCCCCTCGGACACCAACGGGAGACCATGGAAAATCCGCTCTACCCCTTCGGATTCGGACTTGGCTATGAATGACATCGTGTCCCTGGCCGCCCGCCAACAACCGGATCGCTAGGCGTGGCAACCAAGGCTGAGGCAGTGAAATTCAGCGAAGCCAATCTCGCGGTGCCGGATTAAGATCCCTTCGGCCCGGGCGCATGGCCGGGTGGTGAGACCTCTCGCCCTGAACAGAAGCCGGGCCACGCTTTTGCGTCCGGGCCCGCGGTCCCGTCCTGGCCGGATCAACCGGCATTGTCTTTACATCAGGGCCAGCTTTAGGAAGGTGAGGCATGACACACATGCACTCGATCCACCGAAAATTCCTCGCCGCCTCGATCTTCGCCGCTTTGGCCTGGCCGGCCGCGGCGGACGATACGCGGAACGAGCAAATCGCCGAGCGTTTTGCCGAGGCAGATACCAATCATGATGGTCGGCTCACGCTGGCCGAGGCCGAAGCCGGCATGCCGCGGGTCGCGGCGAATTTCAACAAGGTCGACGCCGACCACAGTGGCACGGTGACCTTGGCCGAAATCGA
>CAMBUL010000057.1 GCA_945871065.1 Chthoniobacter flavus
GCCGGCCCTTCGCGCCCGCGGCGGTATGCTTGGAAACACGATCCGATCTTCCGGTTCCTTGCCTCCCTGCGTTTGGCGGTCATTTTGCTCAGTGTGCTCATTGTCATGAGCATCGTCGGCACTTTGGCCGAATCAAAATTTGATGCCGACACTGCCCGCACCTGGATCTACGAGGCTCCATGGTTCTACCTCTGGCTGTTCTTTCTCGCGGCCAACCTCACTTGCAGCGCTTTCATGCGGTGGCCGTGGAAAAAATACCACACCGGCTTCCTCCTCGTTCATCTCGGCATGATTGTGGTCATGGTCGGGGCGATCGTCGGCCAGATCTGGGGCATCGAGGGAACCATGACGCTCTTCAAGGACTCTGCTCCCGACGACAAGCTCGTCCTGCAAAAACGCGAGATCACCGTCCGGGATCCCGATGCCAAGCGCGCGGTCACGATTAAGCTCGGACGCCAACCGCTGCGGGTCAGGGAGGGCGACGCACTCGATCTTTGGACTACCCCCGGTGGATGGAAGCTCGAAGCCGTGGCCGACTCCCCGCGGCTGATGGCCGGTTTCCAGCCGGCCACCGCACCCGGGGGCAACCCCGCGGTCCTCGTCCGCCTCCGCACCGCGGCGATGAACCAATCCGTCGAGCAGTGGTTGCTCGCGGGCGACCGCAATCACAACCGGCTCGACCTCGGCCTCGTCACCGTCGATTTGACACGCGCCGCTGAGCCCGCGCCGGCCACCGGTGCACCCAACCGCGCCGTCATCACCGCCCGGGACGACGGCTCGTTGCAAATGGATTTGTTCGCCAGCGGCCGACTGGTCTCCTCCGCCCCGCTGCCCGCCAATCAGGCGGTCGTCACCGGCTGGAATGATTGGACGATCGAAGCGCTCGGCATTCTCCCCTCTGCCCAGACCGGCTTCACTTTCCGCCCTCTGCCGGCCGGAGAACCCATCCCTCCGGGACAATCCCTGCTCGACGGCATCCTCGTGCGGGCGAGCAAAGCTGACCGCACTGTCGAACAATGGGTCGGCGCAGGTTGGCGCGTCAGTTTGCCGACCGGTTCATTTCCCTTGGAGGTGGCTTACGGCTGGGAAGTTGCCGACTTGCCCTTCGGGCTGGTGCTGGAAAATTTCACGGTCGAGCGCAACGAGGGCACGGACGAACCCGCCTCGTTCCGCAGCGACCTCGCCATGACCCAGCCGGACGGTCAAACCGACGCGACAGGCTCGTGCTCGATGAACCAGCCGGCAAATTATCCCCAGGCTCTGTGGCGCTCGCTCACCGGATTGACTTACAAAATTTCCCAAGCCTCCTGGAACCCGAATGATCTCACGCAGAGCTCGGTGCAAATTCTCCGCGACCCGGGATGGCTCGGCAAATGGGTTGGCTCGCTCATCTTCAGCACGGGCCTCATCACCATGTTCATCTTTCGCCGACCCTCGGTGCAGGAAAAAACCATGGCCGGATCGACCGGCCCGGCCAAGCGCGCCCCGCAACTCTCCACCACCTCGTGAAACTCCTGCTCGCCATCTTTCTCGCCACTTCCACGGCATTCCCCGCGGCTCCACCTCCCGCCGATCTCACCCCATGGGAATGCCTCGTCGTGCAAGACTCGGGGCGGCGCAAACCGATCGGAACTTTCGGCCACGAACTACTGGTCAAAATCTCCGGACGCGACCAGGTCCGCACCATGGAAGGCGACACTTACGGCGGCAGTGCCTTCGCTTTTTCGCAGCTCTTCGCCACCCACGACTGGGGCAACGATCCCATCATTCTCATTTCCTATCGGCCGCTCATTGAGGAGGTCGGTCTCGATCCTTCGCGCAAACGTTTCTCCCGGAAGGAGCTCGCCGCCGCCACAAAACTAACCTCCCTCTCCCAGGAAGCCGCCGTGCTGCGCCAGGCGGGAGAACCGGTGCCGAAACTCAATACCGAGGCGCAAACCGTGCTCGGACGGCTGCAACTGTTTGATGCGCTCGGGGCGACCACCGCATTCCTCCTCGCGCCGCCGCCCCCCGGGGCTCCGGCCGGCTCGCCATGGCTCTCCATCGACCAACTCGCCTCCGTTTACCCGCCGGACCAGGCCGCCACGATCCTTCAAGAACTGCGCAATCTGAACGTAGCCCGACGCGATGGCGACAATGCGGCATTCGCCACCGCCGCACAACGTCTCGTCGACGACCTACGGGCGCTCAACCCCGAAGTTTATCCGGCCGCCGATGTGGTCAACCGCGAGAACTTCTACAACCGCCTCAAGCCTTTCGACACCGCGATGTGGTTGCTCGTCCCGGCAGCACTTTTGCTCATGGCCGGCGCACGCCACGGCGCTCGCCGCTGGCTGCTCCGGGGCGGGGTTGCTTTGAGCGCTGCTTCGCTCGGTTTCATCCTCTACGGACTCTATCTGCGGGTGGTCATCGCCGGCCGCGCCCCGGTGACCAATATGTATGAGTCGGTGGTGTGGGTCGCCATGGGCACCGTGATGTTCGGCCTGATCTTCTACGCGGTCTACCGCAACCGCCTCATGCTCCTCAGCGCGCTCCCGGTCAGTTTTCTCTGTTTGCTTCTCGTCCGCAGTCTTCCCGTGGCCATGCCGTCACGCCTCGATCCTCTCGTCCCTGTGCTGCGCGATAACTTCTGGCTCACCGTGCACGTGCTCGTCATCAGCTTGAGCTATGCCGCTTTCGCCCTCACGCTCGGCTTTGCCCACGTCATCCTCTGGCGGTACATCCGCAAACCGCAGACCACGGACTTATTGCGTCCGCTCCACGAATGGCTTTACCGCATGATGTTTGTCGGCCTGATCCTCCTCGCGGTTGGCACTATCCTCGGCGGCGTCTGGGCCAACTACAGTTGGGGCCGGTTCTGGGGCTGGGACCCGAAAGAAACCTGGGCCCTCATCGCCCTGCTCATGTACGTCGTCGCCATCCATGGCAGGATGGCCGGTTGGTGGGGCGACTTCGGCATAGCCGTGGCTGCAGTGGTCAATTTCGCGGGCATCATCATGGCCTGGTATGGCGTGAATTACGTCCTCGGAGCCGGACTCCATAGCTACGGCTTCGGGGTGGGCGGCGAGGGCTACGTCATCGCTTTCCTCGCCGCAGAGGCGGCCTTTCTCGGACTGGCTGCCGTCCGCCATCGCCAGGCCGGTAAACACCACTTGCTTCCGGCCTGAATCCCCGCCGCCGAGGCGGCAATTCGCCGCGGCAAAGTGGCATCATCCGGCCGGATCCTCTTGCCCTTGTCCGCTTTTCGCGGAAGATTTTAACCTCCATGCCTCGCCTGATTGCCATCGTCCTGTTGCTCGCAGCCGCACCGCTCCACGCGGCCGACGAAAAAGAATACATCGTGGTCAGCGGCGGGGCGTCCCTTTACCAGTGGGAGAAATTTAAAAATCCACCGCATGATCGCTGGTGGGGCAACTTCATCCGTCCAGCCGTGACCCGCTTCCAGCAGATCAAGGACGCCAACCCGCAGGCCCGCATCACCTGGCTGGTGCACAGACCGAGCTACGAACGCCGCCTACGCCAGAACGAAGGCCCCCTCACCACCTGGATCGCCAACATCGCCCCCAAACACGGGGTCAAGCTCGTCTGGTTTACTTCGCCCGACACGGTCGTCAACTACTTGAACGCCGGTCAGCCCCGCGATCAGGTCAAGATCGCGTCCCTCGACTGGTTCCTCCATTCGAACAAAGCTTGTTTCATGTTCGATTACAGCAACGAGATCGACAGCGGATCGAAATCCTGGCTCCACGAAAACGAGCTCGGCCGCATCAACCGCGGTATCTTCGCCAAGAGAGCTGTGGTCAAAAGCTGGGGATGCCACACCGGCGAAAGCATGTCCAAAAAGTGGAAACGCGCCACCGGTGTGCCCATGATCGGCGCCGTCGGGAAGACCGATTACTCGGTCATGTATCGCAACAACTGGCTTCCCGCCTTGTCCAAAGGCCGCTGGACACGATGATCACAACCACCCCGCCAGCTTGATCCGCAGGGTCTGGCGCGCGCGGAAAAGCAGGCTTTTGACCGCCGGCACCGTCGTTTCGAGAACGGAAGCGATTTCCTCGTAGGGCATCTCTTCGTAGCGGCGGAGAACGACGGCGGTGCGCTGGTCTTCCGGAAGCCCGGCCAGGGCGTTCTCGATAACGCGAGCCAGTTCACCCGCTGCCGCGGTCTTCGACGGATCTTCGAAAACCTTCACCTCGCGTGGACGCTCCTCCACGGACGGCTCGCGAAAGACGACCCCGCGCCGCGCGCGTCCCCGGCGCTCGTTCAGGACGAGACGCCGCACGATGGAAAACATCCAGGTGGTAAACTTGGCCGTCGGCTCGTATCGCCCGCGCGCCTGCCAAATGCGCAAATAAACCCGCTGCGCGAGATCCTCCGCCCCCTCGAATCCGCCAAGCATTTTTACCATCGTGCCATAGACCCGGTCCTCCGTTGCCTCGACCAAAGCACGGAAGGCAACTTCGTCGTCCTCCCGCACCCGTCGCATCAAGGCGACCAGCTGGGCATTGTCGTCCGAGCCGGATCCGGTGGTACCGAATCCGTCCGTTGGCTCATGGTCTTGCGGTGTCACCGGCTGGCTTGAAGTCTCCAGATATTCAACCCCGCGGAGGCGAAACGTTGCTCGAATTCGGTCATGGGCCAGGTCGCAGGAACCGCCCACCCCTTGATCCTCCACCCGTTCACGGACAATTTTTCCTGCGTCCAAGCGAGGTATTCCTCGGCATCGGTGGCAAAAAAGAAAGTGCCGCCGGCCTCCAGGCGCGAATGCAGCAGCGCGACAAATTCCTCCTGCACCAAGCGCCGCACAGCGTGGCGGCGCTTGGGCCACGGGTCGCTGAAAAGCAGATAGACCCGCGAGACCGAGGCTGGGGGCAAGGAGGACAACACTTCGAGCACCTCACCATGCAGAACGCGGGCATTGCCAAGGTCACCCGCACGGCGCCGCGCCTGCCGCACCCGGTATTCCTTTTTTTCGATGCCGAGGACATTCCAGCCCGGTTCGCAGGCTGCCAACCCGGCGAGAAAAAGTCCGTTGCCGCAGCCCAGGTCGAGGACAAGCGGTGCTTCGCGCGAGAATAACCCGGCCAGGGCATCGACCCTGCCCACCGTGACTCCGGGAGGCGGAACGGGCATGACCGGCGCTTTTGCCGGCATGGGAATCAGGCCGCGTCCTTCTCCTGCTTGCGGCGCAGGAGCGGCGGCTTGCGGCCTTCGACCACCGCGCGGTTGATTGTCACTTCGGCGATATCCTCGCGGCTGGGAACTTCATACATCACGTCGAGCATGATTTTCTCCATCATGGAGCGGAGGGCACGGGCTCCTGTCCCCTTGGACACGGCTCGCGCGGCCAGCGCGCGCAGACCGTCCTTGGTGATATTGAGGTCGACGTCCTCCATGGACATCAGCTTGGCATACTGCTTGACCATCGCGTTGCGCGGTTCGGTCAGAATGGTGACCAGTTCATCCTCGGTCAGTTGGTCGAGGGCGGTAACGACGGGAAGACGCCCGACAAACTCGGGAATCATCCCGAAGCCGAGCAAGTCCTCCGGTTCGGCCTGGTGAATAGTGGCCGACGGCACCGATAAAGCGTCATCCGGCTTTTTCTCCTCGCGCGCATGGAAGCCGAGAACACGGCTGCCGAGGCGGCGCTGGATGAGCTTCTCCAACCCGACAAAGGCGCCGCCGCAGATAAAGAGAATTTTTTCCGTATTCACCTGGATATATTCCTGCTGGGGATGCTTGCGGCCGCCCTGCGGGGGCACGTTGCAGGTCGTTCCCTCGAGAATCTTGAGCAGCGCCTGCTGCACACCTTCGCCGGAGACATCGCGGGTGATACTGACGTTATCCGTCTTGCGGCCGATCTTGTCGATTTCGTCGATGTAAACGATGCCGATCTCGGCCCGCTTCACGTCGTAGTCCGAAGCTTGGAGCAAACGCAAAACAATATTCTCCACGTCCTCGCCGACGTAACCCGCCTCGGTCAAGGTGGTGGCATCGGCCATGCAGAACGGCACCTCGATGATGCGCGCCAGCGTGCGGGCCAGGAGGGTTTTGCCGGAGCCGGTCGGGCCGATGAGGAGGATGTTGCTCTTCTCCAGTTCGACGTCCTCGTTGCCGGGCAAGGCAATCTCGCGGGAGGAGGCCTGATGCAGGATGCGCTTGTAGTGGTTGTGGACCGCCACGGAGAGCGTTTTCTTGGCCAGTTCCTGGCCGATGACAAACTGGTCGAGTTGGGCTTTGATCTCCGCCGGCTTGGGCACGCGCACGGAGCCGCTTTTTTTCTTCGACTCCTCTTTCAGTTCTTTGTCGAGGATGCCCTTGCAGAGGGTAACGCAACTGTCGCAGATGTAGACGCCGGGGCCGGCGATGAGTTTGCGAACCTCGCTGTGGCTCTTCCCGCAGAAAGAGCACATCGTGAGATTAGTCGCCCGGGCCATCGTCTCAGGCGGGCATGGCGCCCGGGATTTCCTTGCGCGACTTCACCACCTCGTCGACCAACCCGTAAGCTTTGGCCTCCGGGGCACTCATGTAGTAGTCGCGGTCGGCATCGTTGTGCACCTGCTCGACCGGCTTGCCGGTGTGCTGCGCGATGATCGACTCGAGGCGGCGCTTGAGCTTGAACATGAACTCGACCTGACGCTCGACATCGCTGGCCTGGCCTTGGGCACCGCCGCTCACCTGGTGGATCATGATGTCGGAATTCGGCAGGGCATAGCGCTTGCCCTTGGTTCCGGCACAGAGAAGGACCGCACCCATGCTCGCGGCCATGCCCATGCAGTAAGTGTTCACATCACAGGTGACGAACTGCATGGTGTCATAAATGGCCAGCCCGGCCGTGACCGAACCGCCGGGGGAGTTGATGTAAATGTGGATGTCCTTCTTGGCGTCCTCCATCTGGAGGAAGAGCAATTGGGCAATAACCAGATTGGCAATGTAGTCGTCAATCGGCGTGCCGATGAAAACAATGCGGTCCTTGAGCAGGCGCGAATAAATGTCATAACTGCGCTCCCCGCGGCCGGTCTGCTCGACCACCATGGGGACGAGCATGGAATTGCGGGGCGAAACCGGACCGGAAGCGACGTGAGGATTCATAAAAAAAGTTGTGCGGCGGCAGGGCTCAGGCCGCCACCTCCGCTGGTTTCACCTTAACTTTGGAGGCCAGAAAATCAAGGGCCTTGTCCCGGACCACCTCGCCCTCGACCGAGCCGAGCGCCTCGCGCTTGACCAGTTGTTTGACCAGTTTGTCCACCGGCATGCTCAAACGCTGGGCCATGCGGGCGATGTGCTCCGCCAACTCTTCACGGGTGGCTTCGATTTTCTGCTCGCGGGCCAGACGCGTGAGAATGAAGTCGGCCTTGACCCGGAATTGCGCCCCCATTTGCGCGTGTTGGAAAATTTCCTCCTTTTTGCTCAGGAGATCCTCGTCGCTCAGGCCGCGCATTTGCTCGGCCTCGACGATTTCCCGCACAACCCGTCGGGCTTCGCCCATGACCATGGAGGCGGGAACCTCGAATTCGACACTTTTGACCAAATGCTCGACCGCCGCCGCGCGCTTCTTGCGCTCGGTCTGCTCGGTCGCGGCGGCCTCCAACCGCTGGCGGAAGGTCGAACGCAACTCATCGGCCGTGCGTCCGGCAATCTTCTGGGCCACGTCATCGGTCAATTCGGGGAGTTGCTTGGTCTTGATGCCCTTGAGCTTGGTCTGGTGGATGATTTTTTTGCCGCGCAGCGATGGCACGGCGAAGTCCTCCGAGGCGGTCACCTCGACGGTGCGGTCCTCGCCTTCCTTCGCCCCGACCAGTCCCGTGCAGAATCCCGGCCACATGCTTTCCTCTTCCATCATGACCCAGAGCCCCTCGCCGCCCTTCATGGTTGATGGCGCCTCGGGGCAAACCTCACCGAGTGACTGACCGTCCACCGTGGCGTCGTAGTCGAGCACGGCATAGTCGCCCATTTGCAGCGGACGGTCTTTGACCTCGGAAAATTCCGCCATGCGCTCGAGCAGCAGATTGATGTTGCCCTTCACATGCTCGTCGGTCACCGCCTCTTCCAGCACCTCGAGACCGAGTGCTTCCACATCAGGCATCTTGAAGTCGGGTTCGAGCGTCAGTTCGACACTCAGATTGAGGTCCGACGGCCCGACCTCGCCGTGCTGGAGATTGAAAGCATTCAGCACGGTCAGATTATGATCCTTGGCGCCTTGATCGACCGCTTCGCGGAGCAACTCTTTGACCGCTTCCTCCGCGATGGCGTCTTTGTATTTGCGGGCCACGACGGCGACCGGAGCTTTGCCCGGACGGAAACCCGGCAACTTGGCCGAGCGCTGGTATTCCCCGGCCAGCTTTTCGGTTTTCTTCTGCACCAGGTCGGCGGGGACGATGGCGTGCAGGGTGGCAATACAGTTTGGCTGTTTTTCGACGGAGACTTTCATGAATGGAAAATGACCCTCCATCTTAGCGGTGGCTCAGCCCTTCGCCAACCGTAAAACCTCATCCAACACCGCACAGTGCGCCCGCACCCTCGCGGTGAGGGAAAATTCCGATGGGGTCTCGAAGGTCAGGCTGCGCTTCGTGTGCCCGAACCGCAGAAAGAAGGCCTCCGGATGCTCCGGCAAGGTCTCCGGCGTAACGCGCGTGCGGATCAACCCCCGCCGGCATTTGCGCCCCTCGACCCGGCTTCGCGGTTCGCGTGGCACATGCGACGCCGCGGAGGCCAGCAACTGCTCACCCCAAAACGGACGCGCCCCCGGGATTTCGTAAAGGTAGCTCCCCTGTGCGTCGAAGTCCTCGTGCAACATCACCGCCGCGTCGAAAACGCGCCCCTGCACCAAGCGCTTTTGCGCTTCGATCACCGGAACATCACTCCGGTGGTAACCGCGGTTGAGATCGCGTCCGTTCGCATCGTTGCGGCTGTTGTGCTGCAGACCCCACGGGTTGAGGCACGGGAAAATCAGCAGTTCACATTGCTGCAGCGCCCGCATCCGCTTTTCAACCCAGGTGACAAGCGCTTCAGTCGCGGCCGGTTCGTCGCCGTGAATTCCGGCCGAAAGATAAAGCCGCGGACCATCCCGCCTCGGCGACGCCACCGCGTAGACCGGATAGCCGTCTTCCGTGGCAAATTTCCGCACTGACCATCCGGCCCGCTTGGCCAGCGCGCGCCAGCGCTTGACCAGCCACCGGTAATCATGCGCCCGTAGGTGCGCTGTGCTTTCGAGTTGCCTTGTCACGAAATGTGGATATCGAAAAACCTGTCATGTGCAAAACATCCATCCTCCTCGCCGCTTTCACCCTCGCCATCCTTGCCGCTCCCGCGCAAAGTGAAGAGTCCATGAAAGACATCCGTATCATCGTCAAAACCGACAAGGGCGACATCGAAGCCGTCCTTTACCCTTCCAAGGCCCCGGTCACCGTGGCCAACTTCCTCAATCTGGCCAAGCGCGGCTACTACGACGGCCTCAAATTCCACCGCGTCATCCCGGACTTCATGATCCAAGGCGGCGACCCGACCGGCACGGGCAGCGGCGGACCCGGCTACCGCTTCGAAGACGAGTGCACGCCGGAGCTCAAGCACGACAAACCCGGTATCTTCTCCATGGCCAATGCCGGCCCCGGGACCAACGGCAGCCAGTTCTTCATCACCCATGTCGCCACCCCGCACCTCAACGGCAAGCATACCGTTTTTGGCTCGGTAACCAAAGGCCAAGACATGGTCGACGCCGTCGCCCAAGGCGACACCATCAAGTCGATCGAAATCCTCGATCCCACCGACGAACTCTTCGCCGCCCAGTCCAAGCGCCTCGAAGAATGGAACGCCATTCTCGACAAGCGCTGAGGTCTTGCCCCATTTCATCCCGGAGCGGCGGTCCTCGGACCGCCGTTTCCTTTTTCCGGTCAAAAAATCCGCGGCTCCCCCTCGCGCAAAAAACATACCCGTTCCAGCAAGCCCGCAGACCCCGCGCACTCGATCAGCCGCGAAGGCGGCTCCCACGCCGGTTCATAGCTGAGCCGGAAGGTCCCGTAGTGCATCGGCACAAACGTCCGCGCACCCAATTCGACAAAGGCCCGCAACGCTTCCTCCGGAGTCATGTGCACCTCGCGCCCGCTCGGTGGATCGTAAGCGCCGATCGGCAGGAGAGCGATCTCCACGGGCAGCCGTTTCCCGATTTCCGCAAAGCCCGGAAAATACGCACTGTCGCCACAGTGCAAAATCGAACGCCCCTCCACTTCGATGAGAAACCCGCCGAAACCACGGTGCGAATCCGCCAGCATCCGCGCGCCCCAATGATACGCCGGCGTCATCGTCACCTTGACCGGACCCAATTGCATCGACTCCCACACCTCCAATTCGTGCACCCGGTCAAAGCCCAGCCCGTGGACCAGCCGTCCGACATTGCGCGGCACGACGATCGGTTGTTCGGCCGCCAGCTTGCGCAACGTGCGCTTGTCGAGGTGATCGAAGTGCGCGTGCGTGATTAGCACCGCGTCGATGTCCGGCAAGGCATGCAATTCCAGTCCCGGTTCACGCATCCGTTTGATCACCTTCAGCCAGCGCGCCCAATTCGGGTCGATGAGCAAGTTCACCCCCGGCGCCTGGAGCAAGAAAGAGGCATGGCCGATCCAGGTCAGCGCGACCTGCCCTGACTTCAACTCCGGAAATTCCGGGGTGTGCCGCTCGCCCGTGCGCCGCTCGAACAAGCTCGGCCAGACCACTTCGGAGAGAAAGTTGCGCCGGTGCCAACCCACGCGCGGCTTCAGCCCGACATGATGATCCGGCTTGCCCTCCCGCAGACGGGGCAAAATCATCCTTCGCTTGCGCGCGGGCTTGTCTGGTTTCTCGCTAGCGCTCACTTTGGCAAAAATCCTATGCCCTCCCCGGCCAAAACAGAACTCCGCCGCCGCCTGCGTGCCGAGCTCGCCCGGATGACTCCCGCCGCCTGCGCGGCCGCCTCGGAAAGCATCCGCACGAGTATCCCATCACTGGCCAACTGGCAAGCGGCGCAGACAGTCGCCGCCTTTGCCGCGCTGCCCGGCGAACCCGATTTGCGCCCTTTCGATTGGTGCCGGTCGAAAACCGTCCTCCTCCCCCGTGTCGTGGGAGACCACTTGGTGTTCCACACCGTGGAGACCCCTGCGCAACTGAAACCTGGCGCGTTCGGCGTCCTCGAACCCGACCCGGCCAATTGTCCGCCCGTCGACCCCGCCAATGCGGAAATTATCTTCGTTCCCGGACTCGCCTTTACCACCGGAGGCGCGCGCCTCGGCCGCGGCCGCGGGTACTACGACCGCCTCCTCGGCACCCTCCCGCCCAAGCTCACACGCATCGGCGTCGCTTTCCCCTGCCAACTGGTCAATGCGATTCCTCAAGAGCCCCACGATGAATGCGTGGATCTTGTGCTCAGTTCGCCAGCTTGACCCCGAACGAGACCAGCACCGCGAAGACCACGCACCACGGCATCACCCCGAGAGCAATCGCCCCCGCGATCCGCGGCCCCTTTTCTCCCACCGCCAAAGCAATCACCGCCGTGGCCTGCGGCCCGATGGTCACCGGTGCGAGCAAACAAAGCCCGAGCAGCCCGCCGCGCCGCCAAATCTTCCAAACCAACTTTGTTTCATCCTTCTCCACGGGGATCCGCAACTTCCGCACCAACCACGCCCGCAAAGGCGCCCCCGCGACCAAAACCGCCGCTCCGCCCGCGACATAACCCATTCCCGCGGCCAGCGCTGCCCACCAAACACCCGCTCCCGCCGCCGTTGCCGCCGGAATCGAAGCAATGAAATAAACAATTCCCAAACCGAAGGCCGTGGAAAGTCCCGTCCAACTCATAATTACAGCATCTTACCCGATTCCCGCAAAATTCCACCCCTCTAACGCCGCCGCTACAACTCCACTCAAGTTTCAAACTCAAGTCTCCGCCCTCTCCATCGCCCTCTTTGCCCTCGATGTCCCCGCGGCTTCCATCTTCCCCTGCACCGGGTAAGATCCTCCTTCTCCGCATGGACCCCAAATCCACCGCCACCGACGTCGCCCGCCGCCTGCAAGAGGCCGGCCACACCGCCTATTTTGCCGGCGGCTGCGTGCGCGACGAACTCCTCGGACTCCAACCCCACGACTATGACATTGCCACCTCGGCCAAACCGGCCGAAGTGCAAAAGCTTTTCCCCCACACCCAAGCTGTCGGCGCCCACTTCGGTGTCATCCTCGTCATGGAGCACGCCCACGCCTTCGAGGTGGCCACCTTCCGATCCGATCACGAATACCTCGACGGACGCCGACCCGAAATGGTCACTTTTTCCACCCCGGAAGAGGACGCCACCCGCCGCGATTTCACGATCAACGGCATGTTCCACGATCCGGTGGCGGAAAAATTCATCGACTTCGTCGGCGGCCAAGCCGACCTCCAGTCCCGCACCCTCCGCGCCATCGGCGATCCCGTGGCCCGCTTCCGCGAGGACAAACTACGTCTCCTCCGCGCCATCCGCTTCGCCGCCCGCTTCGACTACGACATCGAGCCCCGGACTTGGGACGCCATCCGAGCCCACGCCGCCGACCTCCACGCGGTCAGTGCCGAGCGCATGCGCGAAGAGCTGGTCAAAATTCTTGCTCACCCCAGCCGGCTCCGCGGCTTCGACCTGCTCGACGAGAGCGGGCTCCTTAAAGAAGTCCTCCCTGAAATCGAAGCGCTCAAAGGCTGCGAGCAACCGCCGCAATTCCATCCCGAAGGAGACGTCTTTGTCCACACCCGCGCCATGCTTGCTTTGCTGCCGCCGGAAGCCCCCGCCGCCCTCATCCTTGCCGTGCTCTTCCACGATATCGGCAAGCCCCCCACGTTTCGTTACCACGCGGACGAAGACCGCATTCGTTTCAGCGGGCACGACCGCGTCGGTGCCGCCATGACCGAGAAAGTCATGGAGCGCCTCCGCTTTTCCCGCCACGACACCGACCGCGTCGCCGAAGCCGTCCGCCAACACATGGTTTTCAAAGACGTGCAAAACATGCGCACCGCGAAATTGAAACGCTTCATGGCCCGCGAAGGTTTTGCCGAAGAACTCGAACTCCACCGCGCCGACTGCCAAAGCAGCCACGGTGCCCTCGACAACTACGATTTTCTCAAAGCCAAGGCCGGGGAATTCGCCAACGAACCCCTCATCCCGCCCCCGCTCCTCACCGGCCGCGACCTCATCGCCTTGGGTTGGAAGCCCGGCCCCCACTTCGGCCCCATCCTCGAAACCATCCAAACCGCCCAACTCGAAGGCACCCTCACCACTCCAGAGGAAGCCCTCGTCTGGCTCCAACAAAACCACCCGCAACCACCCGTCTAATCGCGACACCCGCGACCTTGTGTCATGGGATCACAACAGGCACTTTTCCAGCCGCCCGATATGCCCTCTCTCCAAGCAGCCGCCGCCCTCCTCGAACAATCCCTCCGCACCCGCCAAAGTCTCCTCGGGGGCACAAGCACCAGGGCGACCCGCGAATCCCTCGATGGCCTGAGCCGAACGCCCGCGCCATTATCGCAAATTTCAAATCTGAAATCTGAAATGCCTCTTGGGTCGCAACTCGACGCGCTCCGCAAGGCCGTAGCCATCTGCCGCAAGTGTGAGCACCTCGCCGCCTCGCGCACCCAAACCGTCTTCGGCGCCGGAAACCCGCAAGCCGACCTCATGTTCGTCGGCGAGGCCCCCGGGGCGGATGAAGACAAGCAGGGGGAGCCCTTTGTCGGCCGCGCCGGGGAACTCCTGACCAGAATCATCGGCGCCATGGGCCTCTCACGCGGCGACGTCTACATCGCCAATGTGCTCAAATGCCGCCCCGACATGGAACCCGGCGCCGCGGGCAACCGTCCGCCGACAACCCTTGAAATGCAACGCTGCCTTCCTTACCTGCGCGAGCAAATCGCCATCATCCAACCACGCGTGCTCGTCGCCCTCGGCAAAACCGCCATGACCGGACTGACCGGCG
>CAMBUL010000058.1 GCA_945871065.1 Chthoniobacter flavus
CGCAACGCTGCGCTCGCAACGCAAATTCCAGTCTCTTTTCCATAGGTTTGATTTCTTGCCACGGCATAGGCCGCCCACTCTGCCAGAGCGCCCCATGTGTTACCTATGTCCTGAACCACGGGCGTTACCTATGTCCTGAACCTGCGCCTCGGAGTGCGGGGCGCGGGTTGGAAAGGTGGGAGTCGGAGCGAAGCGCGGTTTTTAATGATGAATTTTCACGCCTGTCCGGTTTTAACTACCACAGCCACAGTTGGTTAGGATCATGGGTGTCCATAAAGTTGTCGGGTGTTTCTGTAAGTAGCTGATGCAGAGGGATTTTCTCAAAAGGGTGAACGCTCAAAATCTGCAGAGTTCTGTGCAACGATCCCGGCAGTTTGAGTTCCTTGTGCAGGATGGCAATGAGCACGTAAATGCTGACTGCGATCCAGACTTGGGTCTTCACCGCGTTGGGCGAGGTGCCGAAGAAGTGTTTGATGCGCAGGTGCTGTTTGATCCAGCGGAAGAAGAGTTCGATCTGCCAGCGGTTCTTGTAAAGCGCGGCGACCGTCTCGGCCGGGACCTCGAGATGGTTGGTAAGAAAGACCAGCTTCTTGCCCGTGTCGGGATCGACAAAGCGGATACGTCGCAACGGCCAAGGAAAAGCCTCGCGTGCTTTGGTCAGCGTCGGTTGTCCTACTTGATCGCTGCTCACGCCGCTGCCGAAGGTCTTCGGGTTGGAACCAAAACGCGAGAAACGCAGGTTGTCTTTGGCCCGCGTGACGAAGAAGGCGCCGGCGCGGGCGATTTTCGCCAGCCGCGTGAAGTCCATGTAAGCGCGGTCGAGCAAGTAGAACGCACCGGGTTCGAAAATGAGCGTGTCCAGCCACAGCACGTCGTGGGAACGCGCCGCGCGCACTTCGATCTGCACGGGAATCGGCCCGCGCAAGTCGAGTTGTGTGTGCAACTTGACGCCCGCTTTGGTCGAGCGGAACTCGGCCCACGGAAAAAGCTGCAAAGACAAGTCGATGGTCGTCGAGTCCAGCGCGTAAATCGTCTCGTCCAGTTCCAACCCGAGGTCCTCGCCGGCATAGAGTCGCCGTGCCCGTTTGATCAATCCCGTGGCCAGATCCTGCCACAGCCGCCAGTCGCGCTGCTCGTTGGCTTCGGCCAAGGTCACCCGCGCCACCGGTTCGCGCAGCCCGAGATGGTAAAGCGCGGCCGGTCCTTTGGCGTTCAAGCATTCCTCGATGTCGCGCAAGCTCTCTCGCCACGTCAGCTGCGCAAAACCCATACAGATCAACTGCTGCCGACAACCGAAGTGACGCGTGCGAATGTTGTAGCGCTCGGCCAAGCGCGTGAGTGTCTTGCGTTCGACCAAGTCGAGAACTTGGGTGAGGGTATAGCGGCCGGAGTTCATGGCCGCCGATCCTGTAAGCAGGCCCGGCCAACTTCAAATGCGTGACATCGCTTTTGCCGCGCAAATCCTTCATCTTAAAGAACTCAAACAAAATGATACCTCATTTAACCGGACAGCCGTGATGAATTTTGAATGATGAATGATGAATGATCGGCGAGTTTTGCTTAGGCGCTCTTTTTGATGGTGGGCTCGATGACGGTCAGGCTGGTGTAGTAATCGCGGTAGTATCCCCTGTCTCTGGCCAGCAGGCGGCTGGCGTGACAAGCGGCATGCGCTCCGATGAGAAAATCCGAGAGAACGCGCTTCGATTCACGATTTCGGCGGAGGTAGGCGCGATACATTTCGCCGGCCAAGATGGAAGATTCCCGCGAGGACGGCACAAAGAGGATATTCCAGTCGGCCAGGAAGGAACTCAGATCATCCTTGGTCAGCGCGGGGGTGATCTCGGCCAGCACGCATTCCCCGATGACCAAGGGTCCGCTGCCGAGCGCCCGTTTCAAGGCTTCTTCCGAGGCTTGACCCCACTGCGGGTCGTCAGTCAACACGTCAAGAATGACACTGGAATCCAAGGCCGTCTTCATGCTCCGCGCACGAGGTCCAAATACTCGTCGACCGAGCGACCGGTCGGAAGAATCCCTCTTCCGCGCCAAGCGGAAATCGGATTTTCCTGGAGTATTTTGGTCACAATGATGCGGCCTTCGTCCTCGGCAAACGCGAGGATGGAACCAGCCTCGAGCCCGAGGTCATCGCGAATGGGTTTGGGGATGGTCACTTGGCCTTTTTCCGAAACGATAGCATTCATACTTATATAGTAGTCATTCTTACCATTTTGTAAAGCAAGAGAGGGGGGCGAAGCCCTGCGTCCAGTTTTCAGTATTTTTTTGGTGAGTAAGGGGAGTAGAAATGGTGAATGAGCAACCGGAGGGGAACCGGGGGGCTCGGTCAGAGCAGGTTTTAGGTTCTGAGGCTGAGCTGACGCTCACGGGGAGCGCGGAGACAAACTATTGGATATTCTGCAGAATGTTTGATAGCAGGCCTTTAACCTATCTTAGGCAACGGGTTAGATTTTATGGAGCCGCGGGTTTTTAGGGGTTTTAGCGGGGGACTGTTTAGTCGGGCTGGGCGGTTTGGGGGGCGGGGAGGCCGAGGATGCGGTCGCCGGGGAGGATTTTCTGGCGGTAGAACCAGCCTTGCGGGACTTCGAGGGCATAGCTCAGGTCCATAAAGGTGCTGCGGGCGGGGGTTTCGACCATGGGGTGGAGGTCGTGGATTTCGCGGATGACTCCGGAGGCATTGATGTAAGCGACCGAAAGCGGGATGAGGGTACCACCCATCCAAAAGCCGAGCGGTCGGGGTTGGCGGAAGATAAAGAGCATTCCGGTGCCCTCGGCCAGGTGGGTCCTGCCCATCAGCCCGGTGATGCGTTCGTCGGGTTCGTCGGCGACCTCCGCTTGGATGGTGTTGGTCCCGATTTGCAGTCGGATGGTTGGCAAGGGAGGTTGCGGTTTGGGGTCGGCGGGGCTGGTGGCGAGGCCAAGGTAAAGACATGCGACCAGAGCCAGCGCGAAGGAGCTCCGGGGTTTTTGGCGGCAGGAAGGCGAGGCGGGATGTGGGGTGGCCATGGCGGAACCAATAACCCAAGCGGGCGGGTGCGCACATTTTTTTTGTCAGGGTCGAATCTGGATTGCTATTAGCTGCGTTAATACTACGCTCATTCGTTCGTCGCCCGTCAGGGGCGAATTCTGCGTAAATTGGATGGCAAACTTTTTTCCCAAATGGGCCAATTGGCTCCCTTTGAAGTTGCTCGTCATTGCGTTCGTTCTCGGCGCGGTGGTGACGTGCGGCATCTGGTATTATTTCACTCCGAAGTACACCAATGTGGGTTATATGCCGGAGCAGCCGGCGCCGTTTTCCCACGCCATCCATGTGGAGCAACTCGGGATGGATTGCCGTTATTGTCACAGCCACGTCGAGGTAGCGGCGCACTCGAATGTCCCGGACACGCAGACCTGCATGGCTTGCCACTCGCAAATCAAGGCGACCAGCCCGAAGCTTGCCGCGGTGCGCGCCAGTTGGGAGACCGGCACGCCAGTCGAATGGGTGCGG
Organism: Chthoniobacter flavus; assembly: GCA_945871065.1. GTDB lineage: Bacteria > Verrucomicrobiota > Verrucomicrobiia > Chthoniobacterales > JACTMZ01 > JACTMZ01. The sequence goes on from CAMBUL010000058.1 coordinate 3,503, forward strand.
ATCCACAAGGCACCGGATTATGTCTATTTCAACCATGCGGTTCACGTGAATCGCGGCATCAGCTGCTACAGTTGTCACGGCCAGATCAACGAGATGCCCGTGGTGTACCAGGCCGAACCGCTCAGCATGGCCTGGTGTCTCGAGTGTCACCGCGAGCCGGAAAAATTCCTCCGTCCTCCTTCCGAAATCTACAATCTGAACTGGCGTCCGGCATCCGCGCAGGACCAGCTCGCCATGGGGGCGCAATACAAGAGAGAATGGAACGTCAACCCGCCCGTCGGCTGCGGAGGGTGCCACCGCTAAGATGAAACGCGTCCTTCCCCATCCCGTCCGCGAGACGAGGCCCGCGCTGTGGCGCAGTCTCGACGAATTGTCGTCGTTGCCGGACTTCGCGGCCAAGCTCGAGCGCGAATTCCCGCAAGGTGCTTCCGAGTGGAACGGCGGTGAATTGTCGCGCCGCAATTTCCTCCAGCTGATGGGCGGGTCGATGGCGCTGGCCGGCATCGGTTTGACCGGTTGTCGCCGCCCCGAAGCGTATCTCGTGACCTTCACGCAGGGGGCGGAATGGACCATTCCCGGAAAATTCCTTTACTACGCCACGACCATGCCGCGCCGCAATGGTGCCATGCCGCTCATCGCCACGACGAGCGACGGGCGTCCGACCAAGCTGGAGGGCAATCCGCTGCACCCGATCAGCAATGGCGCGACCGACACCTTTGCCCAGGCCTCGGTGCTTGATCTTTACGATCCGAACCGTTCGAAAGCGATCAAGGTCGGCGGGGTCAAGACGGATGCCGCCGCGCTGGGGGCCAAGCTGGATGAAATCGCGGCGTCGGCTCATGGCGGGGACGGCCTCGCTTTCCTCGTCGAGCGCGTCGACTCGCCGACCCGCGACCGGTTGCTCGGGCAGCTGCGGGAAAAATTCCCCAATCTTCTTTGGGCCGAATACGAGCCGCTCGGCGCAAGCGAAACCGCGGCGGCCACGGCGGCTTGCTTTGGCCGCAATCTCAGTGTCATACCCGACTTCAGCCGCGCGGACAAAGTGCTCGCGGTGGACAGCGATTTCCTCAATGCCTCGTTCAGCGGGCTCGACCAAGTGCGCGGGTTCATGGCCCGCCGCCGGATCAGCGAGCCGGGCCAGGCGATGAACCGGCTTTACGTCGCGGAGACGCATTACTCCTCGACGGGCGGCCTGGCCGACCACCGGTTGCGGATCAAGCCCTCCGAGACCGGCGCCTTCCTCCGTACGCTTGGAAAACAGGTCGCTACGCTGACCGGGGATGCAGGTCTGGCTTCGGTCGTGGCCGCTTTCCCCGACAGCCCGCTTTCCGCCGATTTGGAGTGGATCGCCGAGTGCGCGAAGGATCTGGCCGTCTCGGTCGGCAAAAGTGTCATCGTGGTGGGCGACCAGCAACCTGCCGCGGTGCAGGCGCTCGGTTTGGCCATCAATACCGCCTTGGGAGCGCCGGGCCGGACTTTGTGCGGTCTGCGGACCGAAGCCCCGGCGGCCGCCACGATCGGGGAACTGGCCGCCGCGATGCAGGCCGGCCGGGTGCAGAACCTTTTCATCCTGGGCGGCAACCCGGTTTACAATGCACCGGCCGATTTGCGCTTCGGCGATCTTCTTTCCGGCGTCCCGGTCAGCGTGCGTCTCGGAATTTACGAAGACGAAACCTCGGCTGTCTGCAAATGGCACGTGCCGCAGGCACACTACCTCGAGAGCTGGGGCGATGCCCGTAGTGCGGATGGCACGATCTGCGCGGTGCAGCCGATGATCCTCCCGTTGTGGGACGGGGTGGCGGAAGTGGAAATTCTGAATCGTCTGGCCGGCAACGAACAGCCGATCGGCCCGCAGTTGGTGCGGGAAACCTTTGCCCGAACGGCGGGTGGCGGCGACCTCGAGGCGAAGTGGACCGAATTTTTGCGTCAGGGTTTCCTCCCCGACACCGCGTGGCCCGAGGCCCCGCTGGCTTTCAACGCCGCTGCCGCTGCGGCGCTCGCCGCGCAGTACCAACCATCGGGCGGCGGCCTGGACATCGAGTTCATTCCGAGCAGCACGTTGGATGACGGGCGTTACGCCAACAACGGCTGGCTGCAGGAGACGCCGGATTTCGCCACGAAGATCACGTGGGACAATGCCGCGCTGATCAGTCCGTCCACCGCGAAGGAACTCGGCGTGGCCACCGGAGACATGGTGCAACTTTCGGCCGGCGACCGGGCGATCGAGGCTGCCGCCTTGATTGCCCCTGGTCAGGCGGACGGCGCGGTGAGCATCGCGCTCGGTTACGGGCGGGTGAAGGTCACGCCTGTGGCGGACAAAGCAGGTTTCAATGCTTATCCCTTGCGCACCACGCGCGGGATGACCCACGTTTCGAACGTCGCGCTCAAGCGCACCGGGGCGGAATACAAGTTTGCCGAGACGCAAACGCACCAGAGCATGGAAGGCCGCGATTTGGTGCGGGAGGCGACGGCCGAGCAGTACGCCGAGGAGCCCACTTTTGCGCAGACCATGGGGATGGACGGGCACATCCCGCCGAACGTTTCGCTTTTCACCCATCCTCCGCTGACTTCGCCCGAGCAGTGGGGCATGACGGTCGATCTGAGCACTTGCACGGGTTGCAACGCGTGCGTCGTCGCCTGCCAGGCGGAGAACAACGTGCCCATCGTGGGCAAAGACCAGGTCTCGCGCGGCCGCAACATGGCCTGGATCCGCATGGACCGTTACTTTGCCGGAGACGAGAACGACCCGGAAATGCTTTCGCAGGCCATCATGTGCCAGCACTGCGAAAATGCGCCCTGCGAAACAGTCTGCCCGGTCAATGCCACGGTGCACAGCGACGACGGCCTCAATCTCATGGCCTACAACCGTTGCATCGGCACGCGGTATTGCGCGAACAACTGCCCGTGGAAGGTCCGGCGCTTCAATTTCTTCGACTACAACCAGCGTCCGCTCGACCAGCTTTACCTCGGGCCTCTGGCCAAGAAGGGCATGGCCGACAGCCTGAAAATGTCGAAAAATCCGAATGTCACGGTGCGCATGCGTGGGGTGATGGAGAAGTGCACCTATTGCATCCAGCGCATCGAGGAGGCGCGCATCACGCAAACTGTGCAGGCGGGTGCGTCGGACAAATTGCTCGTGCCGTTCCCCGAGGTGAAGAGCGCCTGCCAGCAAGCGTGTCCTTCGCAATCGATCGTTTTCGGCAACATCCGGGATCCGGAGAGCCGCGTGGCCAAGCTCAAGAGCGAGCCGCGCAATTATGAAATGCTGAAGTATCTCAACGTCACTCCGCGCACGACCTACCTTGCGCGGATTAAGAACCCGAACATGGCCATGCCCGGCGCGGACAAAGTCGGACGGGCCAACGGTTATGGTCACCACGGCGGGGAAGCCGCCCATGCGTCGGAGGCGCACGGAACCTGATTATGGCCGACGCAATCATGCAGAGTCGCGAGGCCGCGACGGAGCGCCTGAAACGCGCGCCGTTGGTGACGAACAACCGCTCGATGTCGTGGATCACCAACCACGTGGCCTCGTGCACCGAGAGAGCCGCGCCGACGTGGTGGTGGATTGCTTTCACCCTGAGTTCCTCGCTCGCTTTGGTCAGCGTCTTTTGCATTGGCTACCTCATTTCGACCGGCGTCGGGGTGTGGGGGCTGAATCATCCGGTCGGCTGGGCCTGGGATATCACGAACTTTGTCTTCTGGATCGGTATCGGCCACGCCGGCACCCTGATTTCCGCCATCTTGTTCCTCACCCGCCAGAAGTGGCGTACTTCGATCAACCGGGCGGCCGAGGCCATGACCCTCTTTGCCGTGGTTTGCGCCGGCATTTTCCCGGCGGTGCACGTCGGCCGCATCTGGATGGTCTGGTTCCTTGCTCCGGTGCCGAATTCGAACGCCATCTGGCAGAATTTCCGCAGTCCGTTGCTCTGGGACGTCTTCGCGGTCTCGACCTATTTCACGGTTTCCGTGCTTTTCTGGTACACCGGGTTGGTGCCTGACCTCGCGACCTTGCGGGATCGCGCGACGAACAAATTCCGGAAATTTTTCTACGGCATCGCCGCCCTCGGTTGGCGCGGCGGTAACCGTCAGTGGAAGCATTACGAGATGGCCTATCTCATCCTCGCCGGCTTGAGTACCCCGCTGGTCCTTTCGGTCCACTCGGTGGTGTCCTTCGACTTCGCCACGTCGGTCATTCCCGGGTGGCACACCACGATTTTCCCGCCCTATTTCGTGGCCGGGGCCATTTTCGGCGGTTTCGCCATGGTGCTGACCATTATGTTGCCGGCCCGCGCCATTTTCGGGCTGCATGATTTGATCACCGACGACCACGTGGACAAGATGTGCAAGATCATCCTGCTGACTGGTTCGATCGTCGGTTACGCCTACGCCATGGAGTTCTTCATCGCGTGGTATGGCGGCAACATGTACGAGCAATACGCCTTTATGAACCGGGCTACGGGTCCGTATTGGTGGGCTTATTGGACCATGATTTTCTGCAACGTGGCCGCGCCGCAGTTGTTCTGGTTCCGTTTCTTCCGCCGCCACGTGCTCTCGGTTTTCATCGTCTGCATGTTCGTCAACACCGGCATGTGGTTCGAGCGCTTCGTCATTATCGTGACTTCGCTGCACCGCGACTTCCTGCCCTCGAGCTGGAACATGTTCTATCCTACCTGGGTCGACATCTGGACCTTCGTCGGCACTTTTGGCATCTTCCTCGCCCTCTTCCTGCTCTTCATCCGCTGGCTTCCCATGATTTGTATTTTCGAAGTCAAAGCGGTGCTGCCCGAAGCCGATCCGCACCACGGGCACGACGGGCACGACCACGAACCGGCCGCCGCCATGAAAGAGGGCGTGCACTGAGATGGAAATCATGGGCAACACACAGTCGCAACTTTTCGCCATGGGCGCCGAAGTGCCGTCGGCCTCGGCCCTCTATCAGGCCGCAGAGAAGGTGCGCGATGCGGGCTACTCGCGGTGGGATGTTTATTCGCCGTTTCCCATCCACGGGATGGATCATGCCATGGGGTTGAAAAAGTCCTGGCTGAGCGCGCTGGTTTTCATCGCCGGCATCACCGGGCTGACCTTCGCGGCGGCTTTGCAATTCTATCCGTCGTCAATCGAATACCCGCTCGTCGTGGCGGGGAAGCCGACCAATTTCTTCACGGTGCCGGCGTTTTTCCCCATCATGTTCGAGCTGACCATCTTGTTGTCCGCCTTCACCGCGACGTTCGGCATGCTCGCGCTCAACGGGCTGCCGCGGTGGAACCATCCGATTTTCAACTGGGATCTTTTCAAGAAAGTGAGCAACGACGGCTTTTTCCTCGCTATTGAGGCGACCGATCCGAAGTTCGACGAGGAGTCGACCCGGGCCATGCTCGAGGGCATCGGGGCGAAGCACATCACGCTGATTTACGGGGACTGATATGCTGCGCTACTTTTTCATCGCCCTCGGGCTTTTCTTCGTGCTGCTGGCTGCGGTGGCCGGTTTCCGCGGCCAAAAAAGCGGCAAGCCGCCGATCGAGATTTTCCCCGATATGGACCATCAGCCGAAAGTGAAGGCCCAGGTACCGAGCAAATTTTTTGCCGATGACCGCGGCAACCGTCTGCCGGTGGCCGGCACGGTGCCGATTGGCTACGAGGCGCCGGTTTCGAAGGACAATCCCTTCCCCGACGAGGGCAAATACCGCATGGTGCGTTATGCCTCCGGCACGGACTACAAGAACACCGGGCGCTTCGGCGACCAGTGGGGGACGGGTTTTCCCCTGCCGGTCACGGCTGAACTGCTCCAGCGCGGGCAAGAACGTTATACCATTTATTGCGGTGTCTGCCACGGGGCGAGCGGCGGTGGCAACGGGGTAGCCGGTCAGTACGGTCTGGTGGCCATCGCCAGCTACCATCAGGACCGCCTACGCGTGATGGCCGACGGGGAAATTTACAACACTATCGCCTACGGCAAGAACACGATGCTCGGTTACGGGGCAAAAATTCCGGTCGACGACCGCTGGGCCATCGTGGCCTATGTGCGCGCGCTGCAAATGGCGCAGACCGCGACGATCAACGATGTGCCGGCCGACGAACGGGCCAAACTGGAGATGCCGCCGCAACCATGAGTGCGACCGAAAGCAAAGTGAGCGCGAAGGAATACTTCGATTACCAGGGGTTCGGTGGAAAACTGCTTTTCACCGTGGCGCTGGCCGTCACCTCGCTGGCCTTGGCCGCGTGGGGAGGCTTCCTTTCGACCAAGCAATTCGCCTTCTCCTGGCTTTTCGCTTTCAGTTTCTTCTTCACCATTCTGACCGGTTCGCTGTTTTGGATCCTGGTCCACCATGCGGTTGATGCCGATTGGAGCGTGGTGGTGCGGCGGCAGCTGGAAAACGTGGCCTGGCTTTTCCCGGTCCTGGCCATCTTGTTCATCCCGATCATTTTCAGCGCGCCGACACTTTTCAAATGGATGAATATCGCGCCGGGCCAGGATGTTTTGCTCGACGGCAAGGCGGCGTATTTGAACGAACCGTTCTTCTGGGCCCGGGCTGGGTTTTATTTCCTCTTTTTCAGCGCGGCGGCCTTCCTCCTGCGCCGCAATTCGGTGCGGCAGGACAAGGATGGCGACCCGCGGTACACGTGGTCTTCGCGCAAGATGGTCTTCCCGATGCTCCCCTTGTTCGCGTTGTCCCTGACCTTCGGGGCGTTCGACTGGCTGATGGGCCTCGACTTCCACTGGTTCTCTACGATGTGGGGGGTTTACATCTTTGCGGGGTCGGCGCTCAGTTCGATGTGCGTGCTCGTCCTTCTGGTCACCGCCTTGCGCAGCGCGGGTTACCTGCAAGGCGTGGTGACGATCGAGCACTACCACATCATGGGCAAGCTGATGCTGGCCTTCACCGTTTTCTGGGCCTACATCGGCTTCAGCCAATACATGCTCATCTGGTATGCCAACATTCCGGAGGAGACGATTTATTTCCTCCGCCGCAACACCGGCAGTTGGAACACGCTGAACATTATCATGGTCCTCGGCCATTTCTTCCTGCCCTTCGTCGTCCTTCTTTTCCAGGCGACGAAGAAGAAACCGCTCCTCCTTTGCGCGGTGGCGGCATGGATCCTCCTCATGCACATGCTCGACATGTACATCGTGGTGTTGCCGACCTACCACAAGGCCGGTGCTTCGTTCCATTGGCTCGACCTCGTTTGCCTGCTCGCGATCGGCGCGACGCTGGCTGCCATTTTCATGAAACGCCTCGGTGATGCACCTCTCTGGCCGGTCAAGGATCCGAGGCTGGGCAACTCGCTGAAACTCCGCAACTAATGGATCCCGCCCCGCACAGCACTGCCCCGCGCGAAAAGAGCATCTGGCCGATGTTCGCCGGTACCTTCGTGCTTTTCGCGCTCTTCGCGGTGTTTGTCTTCTGGATGTTGCGTTCCGGCGATGCCGCTTCGTTCGACGAGGAAGCAATCCGCGCCAAGGAGCGCTATGACATTCTGGCCAAGGTGCAGGAGGAAAACAAGGATCTGACCACCGGCTACGGCTGGGTCGACCAAGCCAAAGGCACGGTACGGATCCCAACCGACCGTGCCATGGCAATGGCAGTGGCCAAATTGTCTGCGCAAAGCGAGCCCCGGCCCGCTTATTCGATCGATCCCAATATACCGCTCGGTTCCGTGGTGAAGCCCGGCGGTTTTGCCGCGGCGCAACCGACCCCGCCTCCGTTCAACGCCCCGACTCCTGTTGCGGCGCCCGAAGCGCCCGTGGCCGAGCCGGCCCCTCTTCCGCTTGCCTCCCCCGCCCCATGAACACGATTGTTTACCTTCTTCTCGCGACCGGTCTCGTCTTCTTCGGCGGGTCCACCCTGGCCGCTTTTTACTGGGCGGCGAAGAGCGGGCAATTCCGCAATCTTGAAGACGGGGCGAAATCCATTTTTGATCAAGACGAACCGCTGGGCACGGCGACCGACGCCTTTGCCGACAAGACTGCCGACCGTCCCCTGCGGCGCGGCGCTGAACTTTCCTCACCATGAGCGCAATCCTCGCCCATCCCGCCACCGTGACGCCTGAAATGGAGAAAGCGCGTCGTGCACTCATTGACGAGTCGACGCGGTTGCCGGTCATTTTGTTCTACGGTTCGGCCGTCTTCTGGCTGCTCGTTGGTTCGCTCCTCGCGCTGCTGGCCTCGTTCAAGTTGAACGATCCGACTCTGCTCAACCAGTGGGGCTGGCTGACTTTCGGACGGGTGCGGCCGGCGCACTTGAATGCGGTGGTTTACGGGTGGGCTTCGGCAGCCGGCATCGGCACGTCGCTCTGGCTGATGGCCCGCCTCTGCCGTACGCCTTTGCGGCACAGCAAACTGCTCATCGGTGCGGCCATCTTCTGGAATATCGGCGTCCTGTTGGGGATCCTCGGCATCCTTTCCGGCGACGGCCGCTCGATCGAGTGGCTGGAATTTCCGAACTACGCCAGCTTCATGCTTTTCGTGGCCTTCGGATTGATTGCGGTGTGGGCCATCCTCATGTTCCGTTTCCGCGAACCCGGGCACATTTACGTGAGCCAATGGTATCTTCTGGCCGCTTTCCTCTGGTTCCCGTGGCTTTATTCGACGGCGAATATTCTGCTCAACTTCCAGCCGATCCAGGGCGGCGGGCAGGGTGCGGTCAACTGGTGGTACGGGCACAACACGCTCGGATTGTGGTTCACGCCGATCGGGCTGGCCACCGCCTATTACCTCATCCCGAAAGTCCTCGGCCGTCCGATCCACAGTTACTACCTCAGCATCCTCGGTTTCTGGTCGCTCGCGATTTTTTACAGTTGGAACGGGATGCACCATTTGATCGGCGGACCGTTCCCTGCGTGGTTGATCAGCGCCAGCGTGGTGGCCAGCGTGATGATGTTCATTCCGGTCATCACCACGGCAATCAACCATCACATGACGGTGCGCGGCAATTTCCAGGCGCTGAAATGGAGCCCGACGCTCCGTTTCACCGTCTTCGGCGCGATGTGCTACACCCTGGCCAGCCTGCAGGGCATTTCCATGGCCATCCCGTCCCTCAACGTGGTCACGCACTTCACGCATTACACGGTCGGCCATGCGCACCTCGGACTTTACGCGTTTTTCACCATGATCATGTTCGGCGCGATGTATTACATCCTGCCCCGGGTGGTCGGATGGGAATGGCCGTCGGCCCGCCTCATCCGCTGGCACTTCTGGCTGGTGGCGATCGGTATCGGCATGATGGTCGTGGTCCTCACCCTCGGCGGCCTCCTGCAGGGGCTCGCCCTGCTCGACCCCGACATCACCTTCATGGCCTCGCTGGACTACACCAAGCCGTGGCTTTTCCTGCGCAGCATCTCGGGTCTGCTCCTCACCGCGGGGCACATCGTTTTCGCGGTCAGCTTCACCCTTCTCCTGCTCAAAGCCGGGGCCACGCGCACCGAGCCGACTTTGTTCGCGACGGACCAAGACCGCCAACCGGAGCCGCTCAACGCATGAACAGGATGCCGGTCATCGTTATCGGGGTCTTCCTGACCTTCCTTAGCTCCTGGCTCGGGTTGGTCGCCTATCCGTATTTCAACCTGGCGCGATACACGCCGGTGGTCGACGAGAACACCGGCGACATCAACCCGCCGCCGCTCTCGGGTCTGGCCGAGCGCGGCCAACAAGTCTATGCGGCAGCCGGCTGTATCTATTGTCATAGCCAGCAGGTCCGCCAGATTGGCTACGGCAGCGACCTCGCGCGTGGCTGGGGATCGCGTCCCACCGTGGCGCGCGATTACATGCGGGAAAGCCCGGTCTTCCTCGGCACGATGCGGACCGGACCCGATCTGACCAACATCGGTGCGCGGCAGCCCTCCGTCATGTGGCACCACCAGCATCTTTACCAACCGATGGTGGTCAGTCCCGGCTCGATCATGCCGAGCTTCCGCTATCTTTACGAAACGCGCAAGATCGAGGGTCAGCGTTCGGCCGAGGCGATCGACTTGCTGCCCCCGGACAATATTCCGGAGGGCTACGAAATTGTCCCGACCTACGAGGCGGAGGCCCTCGTGGCTTATCTGGTCTCGCTCAACCGCAACTACCCGCTGCCGGAGGCTCCGGAACCGCCGCAATGATCCACGACCCGCACCAGGCCGGCTCCGACGAGCTGCAGTCCAAACTTGAGGGGGAGGGGCTCAACGTGCGCGATGTGCACGGGGCGATCCTGCGCGAGAAAGACGATCCGCGCGACGGCTATGAACCGATCCCGCTGTGGTTGGTCTCGGTCTTTATGGCGCTGGTTTTCTGGGCCGGGGCTTACTTGTCCTTTTACAGCGGCGGGTTCCAGTCGGATGTTTTCGATCCGGTGCAAGTGTCCTGGGC
>CAMBUL010000059.1 GCA_945871065.1 Chthoniobacter flavus
CTGCGCCTGGTCTCAGCCATCCTCATGGAAATCTCCGAAGCCTGGGAAACTTCCACAGCTTACCTCAGCCCAGAACTGCTCAAATAATCCTCAACCATAACAACCAACCACATCACCCAATTCCACTTTTACAGAAAAACTGTTGCTTAACCTTGAGTTTGAGTAGGAGTGGTTTCAGAGACGGAACTTTTTTAGCCACGGATGGGGGAAGATAAACGACGAGGATAATGCCCGGACGCGGGTGACCCCGCGACCGGGCAGTTTTGTCTCCGGAAACAATCCTCTTTCATCCGTGGCTGGATTGCCTTTGGAAAGGTTGCTGCGGAGAGGAAGTCGTTCGTGGTCGGAAGCCGCAGGGGAAACGGCGTCGAGCCGCCGCCCAAGGCTGAAAACCGCCAACCGAAAACTGAACACTCCGCCGCCTGCTTCAGGCGGCCGGCGTGTCTTTCGGATTTGGGCCGTAGGGGTTGCTGCCGGGTTGGCTGTCGGTCACGAAGAAAATGAGGAGAACGATCCAGCCGATGAGCGGGACAAGACCGATAAACATCCACCAACCGCTGCGGCCGGTGTCGTGGAGGCGGCGGACGGCGAGGGCAAGGCCGGGGAGGAAGACGGCGAGGCTGTAAATCGTGCTGAGCAGTCCGAAGCCGTAAGGCCCGGGGTAGCCGAGGACGCTGTCGGCAACACTGACCAGGACGATAGCAATGGTATTGAAGAGGGCGAACATCCAGTAGGCTTGGCGCCGCGCGCGGCCGGTGAAGGTGACATAGTTTTTCCAAGCGTCGAGATACCAGTTCATAGGGTTTTGTTTTTTATGGGGGGTGGTTGAGAGAAGCCGACAGTTTTTGTTTAGGTCCTCGTAAGAGCGGCAGGAAGGAAAAACCGCAGGGGAGGCGGGAGAGGGCGGCATGCCAAGGTCACACCGCCGCCTGTTGCGGTCGGTGGACACAAGGTCCACCGCGCCGCTCAGAGGCGTGGGCTGTTGTGGTCGGTGGAGACAAGGCCCACTGCGCCGCTCAGGGGCGTGGGCTGTTGTGGCGGGTGGACACAAGGTCTACTGGGCCGCTCGGAGGCTTGGGCTGTTGTGGTCGGTGGAGACAGGGTCCACTGGGGCCCGCTCAGAGGCGTGGTCTGTTGTGGTTGGTGGACGCAAGGTCCACTGGGCCGCTCAGAGGCGTGGGGCTGTTGCGGTCGGTGGAGACAAGGTCCACTGCGCCGCCCGGAGGCGTGGGCTGTTGTGGCGGGTGGAGACAAGGCCCACTGGGCCCGCTCAGAGGACCGGTCTTTTGGTCTGTGGAGACAGAGTTCGCCGTGTTCAGTTTTGGCTAAGGCTTGTCTCGATTTGGGCGCGAAACGGCTGGCGACGCGACAGGACTGAAAACTGAACCACCGAAAACTCCGCCGCCCCTCACGCGGCCGGCGTGGCCTTGGCCGCAGCGGGCTCTTCTTTCAACTCGGCGAGGATCTTTTTGACCGCGGCGGCGGCGGTCACCCCGTGCTGTGCGCGGAGCATTTCCACTTTGCCGTGCTCGATAAATTGGTCGGGCCAGCCGATGCGGACGACAGGAGTCGTGATGCGGGCTTCGGCCAGGGCTTCGATCACGGCGGCGCCGTAGCCGTTGTGGAGGACGTGGTCTTCGAAGGTGCAGACCACTTCGGCGGCGCGGGCGAAAAATTCGAGGGTTTGCGTGTCGAGGGGCTTGATCCAGCGGGCATTGATCACCGCGGCATCGATGCCCTGCGCGGCGAGAAGGTCGGCCGTTTCTTCGGCCATGGGAACCATGTTGCCCAGGCCGAGGAGAAGGACGCGGCGGCCATGGCGGAGGACTTCGCTCTGGCCGATCTCGAGCAGTTGCGGATGCTCCTTGGGCTGCGCTCCGGTTCCCGCGCCGCGGGGGTAGCGGATGGCGATGGGACCGGCGTGGTAATGGGCCATGGTCCAGAGCATGTCGACGAATTCCTCTTCGTCCTTGGGCTGCATGAAGACGAAATTCGGGATGTGGCGGAGGTAGCCGATGTCGAAGAGTCCGTGGTGGGTGGGGCCGTCGTCGCCGCTCAGCCCGGCGCGGTCCATGCAGAGGGCGACGTTGAGATTCTGCAGGGCGATGTCATGGATGATCATGTCATAAGCCCGCTGCATAAACGTGCTGTAGATGGTCAGGAAGGGCTTGTAGCCTTGGGTGGCGAGGCCGCAGGCGAAGAGGGCGGCGTGCTCTTCGGCGATGCCGACGTCGTGGTAGCGGTCGGGGTGGCGTTTTTCGAAAAGACCCAGTCCGGTGCCTCCGCCCATCGCGGCGGTGATGGCGACGATGCGGTTGTTGTGGTCGGCAAAGTCGGCCAACTTGGTCCCGATGAGCTGGGAGTAAGTGGGCCCGCTGGCCGGCTCGGTTTCCCCGGTCTCGGGTTGGAATTTGCCCAGGCCGTGGAATTTGTCCGGCTGCTCCATGGCCGGCGGGTAGCCCTTGCCTTTGGTCGTAAGGATGTGGAGAAGGACGGGTTCGTTCTGGGTCTTGAGGAATTCGAAGGTGCGCTCGAGCAGGGCGGTGTCGTGGCCGTCGATCGGCCCGTAGTAACGGAAGCCGAGGTCTTCGAAGATAACGCTGGGGAGGAGCATGTGCTTCATCCCGGTCTCGACTTTGTGGGCGAGGTCGAGGGCGACTTGGCCGCCGATGGCTTTGATGAACTTGGCGGCTTGCTCGTGGAGGTGGGCGTAGGCGGGCTGGGTCGTGATCTTGCTCAGGTAGCGGGCCACCGCGCCGACATTCTTGGCGATGGACCACTCGTTGTCGTTGAGCACGACGATGAAGCGTTTGGTCGTCTCGGCCACGTTGTTGAGCGCCTCGAAGCTGACCCCGCAGGTGAAAGCGGCGTCGCCGGCCACCACGACGACGTGTTCGCCGGACCCGCGGAGGTCGCGGGCCGCAGCCATACCGAGGCCGGCGGAGAGGGCGGTGCCGGCATGGCCGGCGCCGTAGCAATCGTGTTCGCTTTCGGTGCGGAGGAGGAAGCCGTTTAGTCCACCGGGTTGACGGATGGTGTCGAGGCGTTCGCGCCGCCCGGTGAGCATTTTGTGCACGTAGCCCTGGTGGCTGACGTCGAAGAGGAGTTTGTCCCCGGGCGAATCGAAGGCGCGGTGCAGGGCGACGGTCAGTTCGACCACGCCGAGGTTGGGCCCGAGGTGTCCGCCGGTTTGGGCGACCGCGCGGATGAGTTCCTCGCGGATTTCCCGGGCGAGGCGCGGGAGGTCGGCTTCGGGGACGGCACGGACATCGGCCGGGCCGTTGATCCCGGCGAGGAGGGGCGTTTTAGGTTTCTTCGCCGTCATCGAACTCCTCCAAGGTCACGGTGCCGTCCGCCTTTTGGGCAATGAGGCGCACCTTCTGTTCCGCCGCTTCCAACTTCTCCCCGCAGTAGCGGGCGAGGGCCACGCCTTCCTCGTAGCGGGCGAGCATTTCGTCGAGCGGAAGTTTGTCCTCCTCCAGTTTGGCCACGATGGCGTCGAGGCGCTGCATGGCGTCCTCGAAATTTTGCGGAGCTTCGTCTTTCTTGCGGGCGGCCATGATGGTTATTGGCGTTTACTCCAGCGGTCACGGTTGGAGTAGAAGACGCACTCGTTGTCGATCGGCAGGGGGGTGAAGTATTTCAGGGGGAAGCGGGAGAGGTCGGCGCTGCGCATGATGAAGGTGGCCCATGACCCGTAATCGCCTCTGGCGATTTGCGAGATGAACGGGCGGTTGCCCGAGACCGGGGTGAGGTAGAGCCCGTTGACCGGCCCGCCCAGGTATTCGTAGTCGTGGATGGAAATGAATTGCTTGACCGTGGTGGGGAGGAGGAGAGAGCTGCGTCCGCCATACCAGGCGGTGGCCCAAGGCATGTCCGAGCAAAGCACTTCGTTGGGGTCCATCCAGTCGGCCACCGCATGGATGAAGGGGGCGACGTAGGGCGGCCAAGCAGTGCGTCCGGGCGGCGCGGTGAGAATGTTGACCGCCATGGGCAGGGCCGAGACGACAAAAACGGCCACGATAAAAGCGATACGGGCCGGCTCGAAGCGCAAGTCCATGCGGTTCCAGAGCACGATGAGGAAGGCCATGCCGTAGGCGATGAAGAGGGGGATGAAGAGGACGTGGAGCTGGTTGTGGGAGACGGCGCCACGCGGGCTGAAGGCGGCCATGCCGAAGGCGGCAAAGAGCCACATGAGCACGAGGGCCCAGCGGAAGAAGTTGGGCACGCGTTGCTTGAAGATGTGCAGGAGAGAAAGAAAAAAAGCGGCGGCGGCCACATTGTAGCCGATGTAAGAAAAGAGGTTTTGAAACTGGTCGAGCAGGCCGCCGCGCAACTTGGCACGCACGGTGCCGAAGGCGGTGAGATCGGGCTGCAGGTTGCTCATGAACGAGAACTCCGAGCTGCCCGCCCCGTCGAGGATGCTGAAGATGCCAAGCCCGAGTGGGTTTCCGCAGACCAGAAAATTGCGCACCAGCCAGGGGGCCACCACGGCGGCATAAATGAAGAAGACGAGCAGGCCGCTGATGGCGCGCGGACGGAACCAGGTGAAGACGAAGGCGAGGAAGCCGAGGAACATCCACGAGGTCAGCGGCTGGGCGAGGGACATGAGGCCGAAGAGCAGGGCCGCCCCGGCAAGGGACAGAAGGGTGCGCCCGGTCAGATTGTCTTCCCGTGCCATCATGGCGCAACGGGTCAACCACAGGGCCGCGCTGAAGAGGAAAAGCAGGAGCATTTGTGGCAGGCCGGAAATGGAAAACCGCCAGAGCAGGTCGGTGAGTAAAACGAGTCCGGCGGTCAACCAGGCGATGCGCGGGTCGAAGAGGCCCCGCACCAGAAAGAAAGTGATCAGGACCGAACCGAGAAAGAGCATGATGCCGGCCGCGGCAATCACGGTGTCGCCAAGGTAGACGACATCGGTCGGTTCCATCGGCCACCAGCGCTTGATCGGCCGGAGGAGGGCGGCGTTGAAGACGGGATTGAGGGGAAAATTGTAGATGTCCGGCTGGGGAGTCGGGGGGATTTGCTCGCGGTGGTTGAGGAACTGCCACAGGGCGAGCGGACGGGCGTAAAGGGTGCTGTAGCCCGAACCCGCGGCGATCTGCCGTCCGATCTGCGCCTGATCCATGGCGGTCTCGGAGTCCAAACCGCGGAAGATGAAAAAAAGATAAACTGCGGCGAGGGCCGCCACGGTGACGAACAAAAGGAAACGCAGAACGAGCGGTTTCAGCCAGCCAAGCTCGATCTGATAGACGAATTCCTGAACATTCGTTTCTTCTTGGTGGTTCATGTGTAGTGCGGCCGGGTCGGATCAACTTCTTTTTTAGCGGCGGGTGGGCGGGGCGTCGATGGTGAAGCGAGTGATCAACGCCAGCGGGGGCGGTCCGCGTAAAACATGCTCTGGCCTTCGATCGGCAGGTTGACCGCAGAGGGCAGCATCCAGCCGGTCAGGTCCTCATCATCGACTTCGCGCAGCACGAAGCGGGCCCACTCCCGGTAGCGGCCCTGGATGATGGTTTCATAGGTGGGTCGGTCGCCGCTGAACGGGGTGAGGTAAATGCCGACCAGCGGGGCGCGCAGCAGTCCCTCGGTATGGATGAGTTCGAACTGGGCGATATTTTCCGGCAGGAGCAGGGAAGTGCGCCCGGCATACCAGGCGGTGGCCCAAGGGATGTCGGCCGCGATGGCCTCGCCGGGCTGCACCCACTGGCTGAAGCGGGAGATGAGTGGCGGCAAATAAGGCGGCCAATTGAGGAGCGGGGGTTTGAGGGCGATGGTGCCGAGGAGCGGGATGCTGGAGACGAGAAAAAGAAGGGTGATGAAGGCGCCCCGCAGGAAAGGCTGCTCGAGGCCGAGGCGGCTCGCGAGCAGGAGAAGGAAGGCGAGTCCGTAAAAAATCATGACCGGCAGGAAGAGAATGTGAAGTTGATTGACCGAGACGGAGCGATCGACTCCGAAGACGCTCATCCCGGCCGCGGCTCCGAGCCACATGAAGAGCACAGCCCAGCGGAATTGTGCGGCCTGCCAGCGTTGGAAGACGTGGAGAAAGACAGCGAAGAAAAAGGCGGCGGCGACCACGCTCCCGCCGAGGTAGGTGAGCAGGCTGCCGGCCTGCGCCAGAGTCTGGGTTGCCGTATTGATCAAGAAGTCACCGGCTTGGAAACGCAGGATCGGCTCAAAGTCGGCGAGCAGCGCCAGAGGGTCGGTCTGCGGTTGGCGGTACAGTTCGTAGAACGAGAGGCCGAATGGATTGCGCAAGGCCCGCCAGTTGTGCCAGGCCCAGGGCAGCAGGGGCAGGACGTAGACCACTGGGGCGGCAAGGGCGATGAGCCAGCGCGGACGGATCACGGCCACGGCGTAAAGCCAGAATCCGGCGAAGATCCACAGACCCAAACCGTGGCCCAAGGTCATGAGGCCAAGGAGCAGCGCGGCGGTCAGGATCATGACGACCGATTTCGACCGGCGCCGTGCCTCGTTGGCTTCGAGGGCCCGCGCCAGGGCAAGGAGGGCGCCCGTAAAAAAGAAAAGCATGGCCATTTGCGGCAGGCCCGAAAAGGTGAACCTCCAAATCAAGTCGCTTGCGATGATGAGTCCGAGACCGATCAGGGCCAGGGGCCCGTCGAACAACCATCGGCCGAGCAGGTAGGAGAGGGCGAGCGAACCGGCGAAGAAAAGGAAGGCGACTGCGGTGATGGCGCGCTCGGCCGGGACAATGGGCTGGTCGGAGCCGGGGGCGAAAGACTGGCCGCCAGCCCGCAAGACGACGGCATTGATCAGCGGGCCAAGGGGAGCTTGGCTGGTCTCCGGAAGGGGGGATGCAATGGTTCCGGTCCGCGCGAGCATAAGATGCAGGGCGAGGGGCCGCGCATAAAGGGTGGTGAATCCTTGGCCGGTGGCCAGTTGGCGCCCGATCTGCGCCTGGTCCATGGACTCGGATACGGAAAAGCCGTTGAACTTGTAGGTGAACCACATGGTGGCGAGCAGTCCGATGATCATGGCGACGACGAGGCGGCGCAACCAGACCATGGCCCGGCCTTGTTCGAAGGCGTAGAGCAGTCCCTGCAAGCTGACTTCGAGGCCCATAAGATCAGTCGGCGGCAAGCTGCGGGTGCTCGCGCAATTTCCGGTGGAGGGTGCGTCGGCTGATGCCGAGTTTTTGGGCGGCGAGTGTGCGGTTGCCTTTGCTTTCGGCGAGGGCGCGGCGGACGAGGGACAGTTGGGTTTCGCCGAGGTGGAGTGGGAGGGGCGCGCGCGGGGCCTCGCCGGCCGCGGCGGCGCGCACGCCCGGGGGCAAGTCGCGCAGGGTGATCTTCGGTCCGCCAGCCAT
This sequence comes from Chthoniobacter flavus, assembly GCA_945871065.1. Taxonomy (GTDB): domain Bacteria; phylum Verrucomicrobiota; class Verrucomicrobiia; order Chthoniobacterales; family JACTMZ01; genus JACTMZ01. The sequence goes on from CAMBUL010000059.1 coordinate 7,328, forward strand.
GACCACGCCGTGCTCGATGGCGGCCCGCAGTTCGCGGACATTACCCGGCCAGTCGTAGGCGGTGAGGCATTTGAGGGCATCCGAGGTCACCTCGCGGAAAGGTTTGTCATTTTCCCGCGCCGACTCGCGCAGGAAGTGGACGACGAGCGGCGGGATGTCCTCCCGGCGGTCGCGCAGGGGAGGGAGGTGGACCTGGACGACATTGAGGCGGAAGAAGAGGTCCTCGCGGAATTTGCCCTCGGCCACCATTTTGGCGAGGTCGCGGTTGGTCGCGGCGAGGAGGCGCACCTCGGCGGCGATGGTTTTGTTGCCGCCGACGCGCTCGAAGACGCGTTCGCCGAGGACACGGAGGATTTTCACCTGGGTCGCGGCGTCGATCTCCCCGATTTCGTCGAGGAAGAGGGTGCCCCCGGCGGCCTGTTCGAATCGTCCGATGCGCCGCTCGCCCGCTCCGGTGAACGCACCTTTCTCATGCCCGAAAAGTTCGCTCTCGAGCAATTGCGGAGAAAGTGCGGCGCAATGCACCGCGACAAACGGTGCGCTATGGCGCGGGCTGAGCCGGTGGATGGCCTGTGCGGCCAGTTCTTTCCCGGTGCCGCTCTCGCCGGAAATTAGGACGGTGGCCCGGGATGGCGCGACCTGTTTGATCGTGTCGAGCACGTGGGACATGGCGCTGGAGTCGCCGACGAAGTTGTCCAGGCCGTAGCGTTTGTCGACTTGCTCGCGCAGGCGGACATTCTCCCGCTCGACTTCGGACCCATGGAGGGCCCGTTTGATCAGGAGGTCGAGGCGGTCGATGTTGACCGGCTTGGTCACGAAGTCATAGGCCCCGCGTTTCATCGCCTCGACGGCAGCATCGACCGTGCCGTAAGCGGTCATGATGATGCAAACGGGAGGGTGGCTTTGCCGGAGGGTCCAAGCGAGGAGGTCCATGCCGTCGTCCGCCCCGAGGCGCAGGTCGGTGAGGAGAAGGTCGACACGGTCGGTCTCCATGACGGCGCGCGCGCCGCCGGCATCCGCAGCCACATAGACTTCGTAGTTTTCCTCGAGCGAGGTGCGCAGCCCTTCACGAGTATTTTTCTCGTCGTCGACGACAAGGATGGTTTTCTTCACGGGCGGCGTCAGGTGTGACATTTTTTCTCTATGGCCGGACTGCTCATGGCAATACGCAACTTCGTCCGTCGGCGCTTTATGCTTGCCTGCGCGGTCCATTTGCCTATGAGTGCTGGACATGAAAAACGTCGTCCTTGGCACCTTGATGCCGGTGTTGGCCCTCGTGGTTCTCACCGGATGCGAAACCACCCGCCCGGGGGGCAACAATTCTTTCACCTTCGACCCGCCGGTCCGCCAGCCCCGCAACCCCGCGAACGTGCAGGTCAAGCTGAGCACCGGTGCGCAGCGGTTGTATGTGGTTGAAGGCAACGAGGTGTTGCTGGCCACACCGGTCTCGGTAGGCACACCGTCCACGCCCACCCCGCACGGCAACTACAAGATTTATTCCAAGACGGCCAACCGCCGGCGGGTCAGCAATCCCGGCGCGGGCTATCCGATGACCTATTGGATGGAATTCAAATCGGCCTACGGCATGCACTGGGGTTTTGTCAAACCTCACCCCAGCACGATGGGTTGCGTGCGCATGCCGCTGAAAGCCGCGCAGAAAACCTTCAACCTTGTGCGGAGTGGAACGCCGATCAACATCTCGACGAGCCAGCCTTGGGACGCGACGGTCGGAAAATCGCTCCCCCGCCTCGACGACTCGTCGCTGCCTAACCCGCCGATGTCTTACATGCTCAGCCCCCAAGTCTTCGCCGACGCGAAGCAGGGCAAGCTGTGGCGGTTCTGACCGCGCCGCGCCTGCGGCGCGGAGTGTTCAGTTTTCCGTCGGAGGGACTGAAGTCTTCCCAGTACCGCGATTTTCCGGCTCTGCAAATACTGAATCACTGAACACTGAAAACCCCGATCTCACTCTTCCAGCAAGCAGGGGGTGAGGAGGTAAAGGACGCCGCTCGGGGTGGTCGCCAATGGTGGGGCGCACGGGACCCACGGCAGGGAGGAGTCGGGCCAGCGTTCTTTTTCTTTCCGGCCCCAGAAAAGGTAGTGGGTCTGCAGGCCGCGGGCCGCATCGCGCCAACCCTCGCGACCTGACATTAAGACGTCCAACTTTTCGGACACCGGGCCGTAGTCAAGACCCTGACTGAAAAGGTGGCCGTCATGGCCCATGACCACGGGTTGTCCGAGGAGCAAGGCCGGATGGTCGTAAGCCGGGGCGCAGGCCAGGCGGGCGTTGACCGGAAGGTGGCGGAGCAGGAATTGCACGTCATCCAACTCGGCGCGACCGGCGATTTTGTAGCCGTGTCGTCCGTCAAGGCCGCCGACCAGCGCGAGCGCACCGGAAGTGAAGAGGCCCAAGCATGCCGCGATGCGCAGTCCGAGCGGCCAGTGCTTGATCAGACCGTCCCAAAGCAATGGCGCGAGGACGAGGTAACCCCAGACGATGAGCTTGGTATTGTCCCAAGGCCAGGCGGCGAAAAGAAAAAGGAAAGAAAAGGCGAGGGTGGCCGCCGCGACGCCATAAAAGACGCGGGTCGCGGTATCGGCCGCCCCGCGCCGCATGAGCAGGATGCCGAGCACGGCCGCCAAGGGAAGAAAGAGCCCGAAGTTTTCCAGCCAGAACCACCATCCATTTTCGCCCTGCATCCAGCCCGGCGCCCAGCGCAGCGCGTTCGGGGCGGTGAAGTTGCCGGTCACCATGCGGACCAGCCAGGTGGCAGGAATCACGGCGAGCAGGGTTACGCTGAGAAAGTCGCGGGACCGTCCGGTCCGCCAACCGGCGAAAAAACTGACGGCCAGGACCGCGCTGAGAAAGACGAAAGCCGGCGCGTTGAAGAAGGGCATCGAGGCATAGAGCGCCGCCTGGGCGGGCACGGAAAGGCGCGGTCCGTCCGATCCGGAAAGTCGGGTGCGCCAGACGGTCAGGAGAACAAATCCCGCCGGCAGCGAGAAGAGCATCCCTCGCTGTGTCACCAGCATGGTGAGGAAAAGGTTTTTCCAGGCCGCAGCGTCTTGTTGACCGTCAAGAACGCCTTCCCGGAGCAGGACTAAGGCGCCGAGTCCTCCGGCAAAAAGGAAGGAAGCGAGGGCAAAGCCGCGACCATAACGCCAAAGCGCCGCGGCTGTCGCGGCCGCACCGAGTAATCCCGTCCAGCGCAGGCCGGCGATAACCGGCAGGCCGAGCACGCCGAGGATGGCGTTCCAGAAGTCCATGCCCGGGTGATAAGGAAACACGGCGCCGGCGAGGAAAGGATTCTCCGGCCAGAAAGTGCCGCCATTGGCCCAGCGCAGGATGAGATTAAGGTGCAGCGCGATATCACCGAGGTTGTGTGGCGAAAGAATTTTCAGGTCGGGGCCCTCGGGATAAACGACCCAGAGGAAGGCGCGCAGGGCGGCGAGGCCGAAGACCACGAAAAGGACCGCGTCGGCGGTGGTGATTTTCTGTCGCGGGGCGCTCGCGCCACGGGCCGCGGCGATGCCGGCCGACAAACCGAGCGCCATGGCGATCCACGCCCCGCGCGGCTCCAATCGTCCGGCCAAAGTGGAGAGCCCGGCCGCGGCAATGGTGGTGACGGCAACAAAAACAAGGCCGCCGCAGAGGATGCGCCAGCCGATCACAGCTCGCTCCTCCTCGGCCGCCGGAGTTGCGCCGCATTTTCCATCGCGGCGTGAAGTTCGTCTTTGATCAAAGCAACGCACTGATCGACCCCGCTACGGAGGGCAAAGCGCACTTCGTGGTAGCCGGGGCCCAACTGCGCTCGGATGGCGTCCGCTTTGTCCAACTCGACCACATGAAAGGCGGCGTCGGCGGGCAGTGGGTCGGGAATTTTTCCACCGTAGTAACCGATGTTGGGGAAATCTCCCAAAGTCCAGGGAAGCGGATAATAGCTCTCGAGATAGACCGCGCCACGGGTGTGCAGGCGTCGCGGATCGGCAGCGGCCAGTTCGAGGAGAGGGCGAGTCAATTGGTCCATCTCGCGCCGGGTCTGCACATAGACATAAGGTTCGCTGTCGTCCTCGTAGCGGAAGAAGTTGAGCCTCACGGTCATGGTCAGCGACACGGCTAGCAGAGCGGCTGCGGCGAGGCGCACCGGGGTCCGTCCGGCCGCGGCAACGGCGGCTCCGAAGAAGAGGAAAAAAGGCCAGATGATTGAAGTGATGCACCAAGGGGTTTTGTAGGGCACGATCGAGTAGGCGAGGAGGATGCCGCCGGCCAGGATGGCGAGAAGGCGCGGCCCGGGCGGACCCGGCCAGGCGTAACGCACGGCCCAGACCAAGCCGGCCAAGGCCGGCCACTCGTAGCGGGCGAAAAGGGCGAGCCAGTAAGAGTTGACCCAGGGCAGCAGCTGGTAGGCTTCCTTCCCGTGGCCCTGACCTTCGGTGCCGGTTTTGGTCCAGGCCGCCAGCGCCTCGAAAGGGCCGGACAAACCGCCCCAGTGGAGGAAATTTCCGGAATAGAAAAAAACCAAGAGGAACAAGGCGATAGCGCCGGCGGTGCAGACCCCGGCTGGCGTCCATTGCCGTTGCGGTGCGCGACGCAGGGGCGGAGCAAGGGGCGCGACGCGGTTCCAGAGCAGCATGAGGCCGGCGGCCAGAACCAAGGATCCGGCGTGAATGGTGTAGGTCTCTTTGTTGAGGACCATTCCGGTCAGTCCGAGTACGGCGGCCCACAGGCCGGCCCGGTCGCGGTCCAACCAAAGTGCGATGGCACCCCAAGTGAAGAGCATGGTGAAGAGGACGAACCACGGTTCGTGGATCGAATACCGTCCGTAAAAAACACAAGCGGGGGAGACGGCAAAGGCCAGCGCCGCCCAGCGCACCGTTTCGCGTCCGAACCAGCGGGAGAAAAGAAAAAAAACCGGAAGGCAGAGCAGGCTGGCCAAGACAACCGGCAGCCGCAGTGCCCAAAGGTTGCGTCCGAGCAGTTCCTGCGAGAGAAAGACGGTGTAAAAATGCCATGGACCGTGAAAATTATCCGGAGTGTAAGCAAAGGTCCCTGTCTCCCGCAGGCGGTCGGCGAACCATCCGTTGACCCCTTCATCGAAATGCGGGGCCTTGAGATCAAGCAGGACAAGGCGCAGCACGGACGCGAGGGCCGTGATGGCGATGAGGTCCCACGGCCAGGTGCGCATTTTCCCCGGTAACGACATAAAAAACGAATGTATGGCAGAATCTGGACCGGATGACGTGTCAATTGTGGTGCCAGCCTGGCGCGAGGAGCGCCGTATCGGGCGGGCCGTGCGGGAATTGCGCGCTTTGGCGGGTTCGTGGCCCGGTCTGCGGGAAATCATTGTCGTGGTCGAGCCCGGCAACGACGGCACGGCGCGGGTCGCCCTCGAAGCGGCGCAGGGTGACCCCACGGTCTGCGTGGTGGAGAATACAGAGCATCGCGGCAAGGGATCCGCGGTGCGCACCGGCATGCGCCGCGCCGCGGGCGGTATTATTTTTTTCATGGATGCGGACCTTAGTGTTCCTCTGGCCCACGTGGCGCCCTTCGTCGCGCATCTTGTCGCGCATCCGGAGACCGCAGCGGTGATCGGGAATCGTCGTCATCCGCAAAGCATCCTGACCAAGCGGCAGCATTTTCTCCGCGAGCGCGCCGGCCGGCTTTTCAACCAGGTGGTGCGGGGCCTTGGTCTGAGTGTGAGCAAGGATACGCAGTGCGGCTTCAAGGCCTTCCGTCGCGCGGCGGCCCGGGAAATTTTTTCCCGGGCCCGGATCGATGGATTTGCTTTCGATACGGAGATTCTTCTCCTCGCCCGGCAACTCGGCCTGCGGGTCGATGAGCTTCCGGTGGAGTGGATCAACGACGTGGAGAGCAAGTTCCGGCCGCTTGGTGACGGATGGCGGAGCTTCCGGGACCTGCTTAAGATCCGGCGATTGGTTCGTCGGCCCTGACCCGCAGGGTGAGCAGTGCGGCGAGGAAGAAGCAG
>CAMBUL010000060.1 GCA_945871065.1 Chthoniobacter flavus
TGGCTCTTGAGCGCTTCCAAGGCCACTCGGGCCTTGAACTCCGCACTGAATGTTCGTCTTTTTCGCTTCATGGTTCTCTAGGTTTTAACACCCAGCGAACCCGTTCCCACTTCGATTATCCCCTGGCTCCGTTTAGGGGGACCACTTCATTCCTAGGAATGTTGGAATGTTTTCAGGGCTCCGATTCAGCATGAGCCCACGAAGCTGCCTGCGGGGCCAGGCTTTGCCTTACGCTTAAAAAACGACGCCACGATTCGACAATTGGCAATGTTTCCAGCTATTCCCCCGCAAAACCGGCGCCTCAATCCGCGTTTGCGGCATCCTTGCTGCTGCCCGACCTGCCGGGTAGCTTCGCATGCCGATGCGTGTTGTATTGGACACCAGCGTGTTGGTCGCCGCCGCCCGGTCGAAGCTGGGAGCTTCCAATGCTCTGCTTGAACTCTTGCCTTGCAAGGAATTCACGCCAGCCGTGTCGGTTTCGGCCTTTATTGAGTATCGGGATGTGCTCCTTCGTCCGGAGAATCTGTTGCATCGCACGGCCGGCCAAGCCGAGGCGTTTCTGGACTTCCTGCTTTCCGTCAGTCGCTTGCAGAAGATTCACTTCCTCTGGCGACCCGCCCTTCCTGATCCGGATGACGACCTTTTTCTCGAGCTGGCAGTCGCCGCGCGATGTGCCTATATTATCACCCACAACACCCGCGACTTCCGGGGAGCGGAAAAGTGGGGAGTAAGCGCGGTCACGCCGTCAGACTTCCTGCGAAAAATCAAAGCAAAGACATGAGCACATTGACCATCAGCATGCCCGAGGGTTTGGCCAAGCAACTGCAAGTCTGCGCCGCCGAGGAGGGCGTCACGGTCGACCAGTTCATCGCCTCGGCCGCGGGCGAGAAGCTCAGTGCGCTCATGACTCTCGATCATCTTCGCGAACGCGCTGCACGGGCCAACCGGCAAGACTTCATCGATTTCCTCAAAGGATCGCCCGACGTGGCGCCAATACCGGGCGACGAGCTGTAGTTCCGGCGGAACAAGATCACCGGTTAAAGAAGGCATCTTCCTTTGCCTGGCAAGCCCGACTTTTCCTTTGCCTAGGGGCTATCTACGTCCGCCGCTGCGGACTCCGGATCCCAAGCAGAAGGTCGCCGTCTTCGTCGACGGATGCTTTTGGCACGGCTGCCCCAAGTGCTCCACCAGCCCGAAAACCAACCGCGCCTTCTGGGACCGCAAACGCGAGACCAACATAGCCCGCGACTGCCACGTCACCCGCCAGCTCCGGGGCAGGGGATGGAAAGTCATCCGCATCTGGCAATTGCCTTCGGCTGTCTACGCTGCGCTTCGGCTCTCCATATCCCCTGAGGCCTGCCTCACCCGCATCCACCGAGCCCTCACCAAGGTCAGGTCTAGCAATTAATATGCTGCGAAAAACCGTCGGACTTCTCACGCCGGCTCCGGCCTAATCCTGAAGCCGCGTTACGATGTCTTTGACGGATTGAGCATTGCGGATGGCCTGGAAGGCCACCTCGATACCTTCACCACTCGCCGAGGAAAATTGCAAGGTGCCGATGCCGAACAGCCCGGAAAGCCCGCGGCGCACGACATTGGTTGCCCGGATATCCTTGATGCGCACCTCGGCCGAACTTTTGACGATCAACCCCCACTCGGCTTTGACCCTCTTGGTCGTGACAAAATAACGACGGCGCTTTCGCTCGAAGTAAAAGACAGCGAGGAATACCGGAATAACCAAGAGGCTGAGACCGAGCGTGAAAATACCGGCGATCATGGCGAGGAATACTGTCCAAAAGATCCCTCCCGCGTATTTCCACCAAGTGGTGTGGCCCTCCCAAAGAATTTCTTCGTCCCGTGGAGATGCGCTCTGCGCGGCAGGAATCGCCGCAGCCGGCGGCGGAGCGGTGCGGGTCGGCGGGGGTGGCGGCACGGTGACCAAGGTGGAAACCGGCCGCCATTCCGGCCAGCCCTCCTGCCAGCATAAGTCAGTGAGAGCAAAAGAACCCTCCCTCACGTAGGTCTGCAAATCGGCCAACTCATAAGGCCCGTATTGCCGCTCATCCTTCAAAACCAAAATTTGCATGCCGTAATTAAAGGACAACCGGACTTTCCCGACGATCTCAAACCATCGCCGCCAGCGACAAGCGTCGGTCGAAATCGCCGCTAATCCAATGGAGCAGGCTGCGCGAGACCTCGTTGCAGATCATGGCGATGTTCTCGGGAGAACAACCTTGCGGGCTGGCCGTGAGATGGCCGTGCACGTAGATGTGACGCAGCGCCGAGGCATAGTAGATGACGGCCCATGAGTCGCCTTTGCCGAAGCGGTCGAGTGACTGCTTGTGCAGGTCGTCTTTGAGCTTCTGCCGCAGAAAGTCGAAGAGCTTCTTTTGCGGATCATTGCGCAGAATAATCTTGGTGAGGGCGGAAAGTTCGTGACGGGGGACGTGGTGGAAAAAGTCCCGGTAGGGGGGCCAGATGCCGGCCAACTCGGCGTAGCGCTCGAACACCGACCAGCAGAGGAAAATGCGGGTCAGCCCACTGTAGCCTTTCTCGGTTTCCGCCCCGAAGCCTTCCAGCTTCACTCCTTTGAAACGCAGCGCCATGCGGTAGCGGTTGACGAAGCGGTAGAAGTCGAACTTGTCGCCCCGGAACTCGAACATGGCCACCGAATCCTTGTTCTTTTTGATGATGCCGCGGGCCTTGACGAAGCCCGGCAGGGCGGCATCGAGGTATTTGTAGTCCAGTTCCACACGGGTGGGTATAGGGGAGCGGGGAGCGGGGAGCAAGGAGCGGGGGGGCGGCAAGGCCGCTGTGTCGGGAGGCGGAAGGGCCGGAGACAGGCGCCAATGGCCATTGGCCGGAGATCTGGTTTGCGAGCAGAGGGCAGGCGCGTTACATTCTTAAAGCAACCATGGACTATTCGAAAATTATCACGATCGAGCCGGGCAAACGCTCGGGCAAGCCATGCATCCGTGGCTTGCGCATTACCGTGCATGATGTGCTTGAGTATCTGGCCTCCGGCATGTCCCACAAGGACATCCTCCGCGACTTTCCCTATCTGACGGAGGAAGACATCCGGGCTTGTCTCGCTTACGCCGCAGACGCCGGGCGCCGCACGGCCCACGCCGTTGCCGCGTGAAGCTCCTCTACGACGAGAATCTATCGCCAGCGCTCGTCGCGCAGTTGGCGGATGTTTATCCGGACTCGACCCATGTCCACGACATCGGCTTGGGCATGGCTGATGACTCGGAAGTTTGGAGGCGGGCCAAGGACGAAGGCTACTGCATCGTGTCAAAGGACTCGGACTACTACGACTTGAGCGTGTTGCATGGTCATCCGCCGAAAGTAATCTGGCTGCGTTTGGGTAACTGCAGCACGCGGGAAATTCTCGAGTGCCTGCGGAATTATCGGCCGGCGATCGACGAATTCGAGGACCATGCTGGCGAGTCGGTGCTGTTGATTCCTTGAGGCCGCAGGGAGAACGGCCGGAGACAGGCGCCAGGGGACAGATGGCGGAGATCCGGTTTGTCTCAAGCCATAGGCGTGCTAAATGAAATCCATGACTGTTCTTGATCACAGCCCTGTTCATTCGGACCCGGAGGTTCTGGGTGGGACGCTCGTGTTTGTGGGGACGCGCGTTCCCGCGCAAACCCTGCTGGACTATGTTTCCCGGGGTGGATCGCTCGAGGAGTTCTTGGAGGATTTCCCGACGGTAAAGCGCCAAGACGCGATGGAGTTTTTACAACTCACCCGTCGCCGGTAGTCAGTGGACGGGGCGGGAGCCGGAGTGCCCAGTAAAAGGTGGGAGCCGAGCGGAGCGAACCGAGGCTTTGCGAGATAGCCTCCTGGCAAACAGCGTGAGGCATTTGACGAGGGTAACGTGTTGAGGTGGCAGACGTCGCGGAAGCGCGTCGCACTGTTTTACGCATTTGCGATCGGTGTGCTCCCGTGTTACGTAGACTTTATGCCTGCAACTCTCGCTCCTGAGAATGTCATCGTCCGCGACCCTTTGGTCTGCGGGGGGCAACCCGTGGTCAAGGGAACACGGGTCACCCTGCGCACCGTTTTGGCCACTCTGGCCGAGGGCGCTTCGGTGGAGGAAGTTGTGAAGGCTTTTCCGTCTTTGCAGCCTTCGGACGTGCGTGCGGTCATCGCTTACGCGGCTGCCTCTGCCGAGGAAGATCTGCCCGTGGCCGGTGTGCCCGCCGGCTTGTGAAGATCAAGCTCGACGAGAATTTACCGGCCACGCTGGCCGGGATTCTGGCACGCCTCGGACACGACGCCGACACGGTGGTAGATGAAGGTTTGAAGGGTGAGCCGGATGAAGTTGTCTGGCCGGCTGCGCAAGATGATGGACGTTTTCTCGTCACTCAGGATCTGGATTTCTCCGACATCCGAAGGTTTGCTCCCGGCACACATCGCGGACTGATGCTGGTGCGCCTTCGCATGCCAAGCCAGTCGATGCTCGAACGCCGCGTAAGCGAAGCCTTTACGGAAATGGAATCCAACGACGCCTGGGTCGGGGCCTTCGTCGTGGTCTCCGATCGCAAAGTGCGGGTCACGCTGCCGTCCAGCGGCCAGTAGTCAAGTGGTCAGGGGGCGAGGAGCCGGAGGGCGGCAAGGCCGCCGTGGCGGGTAAACGTGGCTGGTGGCGGGAGGAGGGAAGGGCCGGAGGGCGGAATCCGGTTTGCGAGGATGACGTGGGCTTCCGGAAGTTCAAAGCCGTCGCGTGAACGTTGATTTTGATGGGGATTTCGCGGTTTATGACACACGGCGTGGCTGAATTGGCTCGACTTTCCCAGTTATTCCTGACACCCTCTTTCCCATGATTCAGCAACTCCTCTGCCCCGGCCGCGGGGCGGTCTTCATAAGACGGGTCCAAATGACCCTGATTTATGAAGACATCCAATCCTGACCACAATCTGTGGAACAACAACGGCACTTTCTGGTGCCGCTTCACTGTCCACCACCCGGACTACACCAAGGACCGCGTGGCCAAGTCGTTGCACACGCGGGACTTGGCCGAGGCGCGCCGCCGCCGCGACTACGTCATGAATTCCACCCCGGGAGCCGTCTTCCCGGTGGTGGTGAAGCTTCCGCCGCCGGAAATGAGCCGAATGCACTTTGCCGAGGCGGCCTGAGCCCATGCGCGGTTTTCTCTGCACGCTTATATTTGCCTGGATCCGCGGCAGCTTGCTCGCGGTCAACGGTCTCCTGCTCGGCAAATACCTTTCTCTCTACCACGGATTGCCCGGTCCTCTCTGGGCGTGGCTTTCGGCCGCTTTCGGAACTTGGGCCCTCAGGCAGGAGTGGCGCCGGGCCCGGTCGCGTCGGCAGGAACCGGACGCGCATAAAAGCGCTCCGGGTGGGACCCGAGATAAAGCAACGTGACCGGACAAAGGGCGCCTTGGCGGTCTTTGTATTCGTAGAGAGCCCAGTCGTCGCCCGTGTCCTTGAGTTTGCGGATCTCGACCATGTCGGGATGGGTGCGCTCGAGTCCGAACTCCACCACGACCGGTTCGCCCACGGTCGGGAACCCGAATTCCTCGAGGATGTAATCGATCAGCTCGGTGGAACCGTCGACAAAGGGTTCGCACTCGATGCCTTGCGCGGCATCGTCGAACATCCAGATCTCGTGGTCTTTGTAGAGTGTGAGGCGCATGGGTGGAGTGTTCAGTTGGCAGTGTTCAGTTGGCAGAGGTCAGGCTGGCAGGAGACAGTAGCCGGGAGCCGATCGCGCCGCGAGGCGGCAGGGTGTCATAAGCAGAGGCGCGCTTCGGGTCCCAATCAGCGCGCCACGAGTTCGCGGGTGACCCGTCTTAAGCACCGCTTGACACCCTATGCGGTATACATATTATACCAAAGTGGAGCTCGAGTATGACCCAAACAAAAGCAAAGCCAACGCCAAGAAGCATGGGATCGACTTCGAGCAGGCCACACGGCTTTGGAACGATGAAAAGCGGGTCGAATTCGTCGCGCGCTTTGCGGACGAACCCCGGCTGGGCTTGGTCGGGGAATATGCAGACAAATTATGGACGGCGATTTTCACCACCCGGGAGGACCGCGTGAGGATCATCTCCGTGAGAAGGGCGAGAAAAAATGAGGAAGCAATCTATCATGACAGCGAAAGAGTTTGAGCGGCGCTTCGATGAGGGCGAGGACATCACGCCCTATATCGACAAGGCAACGATCCGGCGTCCCGGATTGGAGGCGCGCCGAGTCAACGTGGATTTCCCCGAGTGGGTGATCAGCACGCTGGACGCACAGTCCAAGCGCATCGGCGTGAGCCGCCAGTCGCTGATCAAGCTCTGGATTTCCGAACGCATCCAGCAAGAGGAACAAAGTCGCGCCACTCTGGCCGCTGCGCGGAGCTGAACAGGAGCAATTCAGAGGTTTTTCACCACGGATGGCACTGATAGCACGAATAGAGGATAAGTAGGAAGGGAAGGAGGTGCGGGTAAAGCCGCCCTCAAAGTGAACCTTCTCCTGTCCCCATTTCCTCAATATTCCTTCGGTAAATCATCTGTGCAATACGGGTAATCCGTGGTCAAAATGCATGGATACGGCCGAGACTTACCGGCGCGGACGGGCACGTGCACACAATTGCTACGCACCAGTGCGCAGAGCGTGTCACCCGGTTGCGATGAGCGGCAGGACAACCATCTCGAAGTCGGCCAGCTTGACGATACGGATGCCGCGCCACGGATCGAGCACCAGCAGGTCCTTATCGCCGGTGACAATGGCGCGAGCACCGCTGGCCAAGGCCAGTTCGAGAAATTTATCGTCGTCGGGATCGCGGCAGTCACGCACCTCTTCACGCAGAGCCGCCTCGGGAAATCTCACCGCGGCTTTGTGCCATGTCCGCAGCAGCGCCTCGCGAGTCCGCCTGGACACATAGCGGTCCAGCTTGGGCCGCATGAGCACGTCGGCCAATTCGTCATAGGTGGCCGCAGAGAAGATGAGCGGGATATTGCGCGCAAGCACCGCTCGGACACACAAGTCAGCCTGGCTCCCCGAGAGCAAGGCGGCGCTGACGAGGATGTTGGTATCAAAGATGACCACCGGTCAGCTGGGATTCTCGGCGGCGAGCAGGCGATCCAGGGCCGCGGCAGTCAGACCGCTCTTGCGCGCCTCGTCCTGAAGCTTGTCCATGGACCGCGTGATTTTGCGATTCTGCGCAGAGACCAGATTGCGGTAGAGAGCCATGGGCAGGAAGACTCCGAGGTCGCGCTGATGGCGCTTGATGACTACCGGCTCTTGGATGCCGTAATCGAGGAATTGTCCGAAATTCTGCCGGGCTTCGGAAGCGGTCATGGCTTTCATAAAAATGACCTTACGACAAATTGCACAAAATGTCAAAAATTCGGTGGAAGCCCGGTTGCCGATTGCGTTCACGCGGCGAAGCCGACCAGGCGCGGGGCTTCTTCTCGGACCCCGGCGCCGGCGAAGACTTCGGCCAGGGAGTAGTTGTCGGCCGGGGTAAGTTCTTTGCCAAGGTAGACGGCCAACTGGCGGGCTTGTGCGGCGGGGAGGCGTCCGAAATTGCGGTGCGCAACGAGGCGTCCCGGACGCAACAGGGCGGAATCCAGACGCGATGACGGGCAGTTGATCGTGCAGATGACGTGGGTGCGCAGGAAGTCGGCGAACATGCCGTCGGTGATGTTGAGGATGGCGCTGACCTGGGAACGGTTGTCGTTGTCGCGGGTCATGAGGGCGGCCTCGCAGTCCTCCAGCACGATGACGAAGCGTTTCTTGCGGCCATGCCGCTCGATTTCGTCGATCCAGAAGTCGACCAGTTCGGTCTGCACCAGGCAACCGAGCGAGCTCGGCGGCAGGTAGTAAAAACGGTGCGTTTCCTTGAGCTTGGCCATGAGGAGGCGCAGGTAGGTGGTCTTGCCGGTGCCGGGCGGCCCCTCGATGAGGGAGAGGCCGGACTTCTTCCCGACGATGGTATCGATGAAGTTCCGGTGCCACGCGGGGAAGCTCTCGCCGTAGAACAGATCGAGGTTGCCTTCGGCCGGCAGTCCTTCCGTGGCGACCTCGACGCGCTCGGAGCGGAGCATGCCGTAGGAGCTGTTGATGATGTTGAAGCCGGGAACGACGTCGCCGGGAGGGGAGAGATACTGCGCCGCGAAGGAATGCAGCCTTTCCTCGGCCGCGCTCTGGGTGGGGGCATAGACGATGAGGCTGCGGCGGCAGACGTGCACGAATTCATGCGTGCCGAAACGGAAAACGGCATTGGTCCATTTTTCCCAATCGCGGGTCTTGTCGATGCTTTGCTCGCTGCGCAAGAGGTGGGTGTTCAATTCGCGCACGGCGCGGCCGGTCTGCCAATCGCCGTCCCGCGATGCGGCATGAAACGGATCCGTGCCGTAGGCGCAGACCACGTCGTGGGGAGGAACCCGGCCCGAGCACTGTTCGTGGCCGAATGGTGAGGGATCGCCGAGGGTGAGGTTGGGTTGGATGGCGGGAGTGTTCATAAAATTCAGGCGGCGGCCCGCAGGCCGTAGAGCTCGGACATGAAGGAGGAGAGGATGCGGGTGACTTCATCGCACAGGCCGGACGGATCGAGTCCGCCGCGCCCGCCGGGGAACCATTCGGTGATGCCTTCGGTTTGCGGACCGAGTCCGAGGCCGGTGGCGCGGACGGACGTGCGGTGCCAGCGCGCCACGAGGCGATCGAAGTCCGCGCGTTCCTCGCCGTTGAATTCCCCGTCGGCCGTGACAATGACGAGGTGCTCGCGGTGCGGGCTGCGTTGGATGACTTCGTCGGCCTTGTCCAGAGCAGGCACGATGCGCGTGCCGCCGTCGGGCTGCAGGATGGTTTCCAAACATTGGGCCGCGGCCAATCCTGCCCCGTCGCCCTCAAAATCGAGCAGCACCATGGCGCGGCGATTGTAGCCGAGGACGGCGAGAGGCAGCCCGGCGCGTCGGCAGACTTCATGGAGTATGACCGCGGCCGCGAACGAGGCCTTGGCGCGCTCGCCTTTCATCGAACTGGAACGATCGGCCACGAGGACCAGGGCCGGGGCAATGCGGTGCGGCAAATGGCGGCGGCGCCACATGCGGTCGTGGTTGCGTCCGGTCGCGGCAAATTCCATGGCCGCGCGCAAGTCGGGTTCGTGTCCGTGGGCGTAGCCGGCCGAGCATTTGAGCCGGCCATGCGTGCGTTGCAAATTGAGGAGCGCATCACTGAGGCGGTTGATGACCGTGGCGTGTTTGCTGCGGGCTTGCCCGTAGGCTTCGCCCGATCCCGGGCGGCCTTCCGTCGCGTTGTCCTTGCCCGCGGCCCGACCACGGGCCTTGCGGCGTTGCTCGATGCGGCGCTGCATTTCGCCGAAGTCGCGCACGGCTTGACGCTCGTCGCCGGTGGATGGCTCGGGGCTGCGGTCCCAGACGAGGCGTTGCATGAACTGGTGGAACCGGAGCGCCTTGCGCGTGTCGGGATCCATGGAGACCAGACGCAGGAAAACGGGGCGGATCTTGTCGTGCAGAATGCGCCAAGCGCGGTATTGGGATAGACGCACGGACATTTCCACCGTATCGGGGCGGATCGGACCGTCAGACGCGGCGAAGCACGAGGGCAGGGGACTGGCCGCGTATTCGGCGGCGATCTCCGCACCGTGTCCTTCGAGCAGGTCGAAACGGGGAAAGGAATCGAAGTAGGCTTCGATATCGGGTGCGCTCGTGGCGAGCGCTTCGCAGGCCGCAGGATGCAATGGCACGGGCGCAGCCAGCCCGTGGCGCATGAGGAGCAACCCCATGCAGAAATCGGCCGCAGGATTTTTCCCCAACACGTCGGGATGGCAGCGGTGGAGTTCGCTCACGAGGGTGTCTTGCGTGGAGGCCAGCCAAGGGGCGCATCCCGGCAACCAGTCGGACAACCACGCCTCGATGCGCCCGTCCTCGATGGCATTGATCAGACTGAACTCGACGGGGTTGTCGTGGATCTGCTCGGGGGTGATGCGGTGCAGGCGGGTCAGCGTGGAATGCGCGCATTCGTGCAGCATGATGGCCGAGAGGAATTCGGGGCTGCGTCCGAGCAGGTCGCGTTCGTCCACGCTGATTGTGCCGTGGCGCATGCTGATCGACCAACCCGAGCCCGGACGCCCGACGCGCACGGTGACATCAGCCCGCAACGCGGCCAGACGGGCCAGGCTTTCCAACCCGGCCCGCACTTCTTCGCGAAGTTGCGCCTCGGCGCCCTTCATGCCGCGTCCTTCCAGGGGCGGATGAGTCCGCAGGCCTCGGCCATGCGGATGACCGCGCGTTCGTCGGAGGCGTTGTCGAGTTGCCCGAGGTAGACGTCGCCGACCGCGGTGCGCAGGGCAGTGTCGGGGTCGGTGCCGTCGCGCAGGGCGCAATCGAGCATGGCGACGAGGAAGAGAAGACTGCGGCGGTTGAAGCAGTAGCGTTCCGAGCGGTCGCGCCCGAGACTGGCTTCGCCTCCGCCCTGGCCCGCGGCCTTCGCCACGTGGTTGTGGAACTTGGCCAAGGCGGCAAGGAAGGCATCGGCCTCGGGCCAGTCTGCGATGGAGGCATACACGGGCTGTGCCTTGTCCGCCTGCCAACGGCGACCGGCCAAGGTGACCACGGGTTGGGTGCCGTGGACCAGGCGGCGCAGCAACTCAAGATCCTGTTGCAGGCCGGGGGCTTTGGCGCAGTGCACATGGAAGCGCGAACGCAGCGCGGGGCTCAAGGCATTGCGTCCGGTGTAGGCCGCGGGATTATAGGTCGCGATGACGCGGAAGTCGTCGTGCACGGGGATGTCGCCGTTACAGCCGAAAACCGTGCCATCGTTTTCGGAGAGAATAAGGGTGGGCGGTTGCTCGAGCACGGGATTGAGGCGCTCGACGCATTGCGGTTCGGCGAGGTTGATTTCGTCGAGCAAGACCCATTCGCCGTGACGCATGGCTTGGGGCAACACGCTCTCGACGAAACGGAATCCGCCCTCGGGCGCGGGGGCGAAGCGCCCGACCAACTCGCCCGCATCGGTGGCACCGTTGAGATTGAGACGGCGGACGCCCTGGCGCAGAAGATGGGCAAGGTAGAGAACGGCGGTGGTTTTGGCCGCCGCGGTTTCGCCTTCTAGGGCCACGGGGCGTCCGTGGACTACGCCGACCGCGATGGCGCGCATGGTTTCGGCCAGGGGTTGGTCGATGACCAAGTGGGCGAACTGCGCGGCGGGCGGAACGAGGGGTGAGGCGTGTTGGTTTTTCGGCAGGACGAGTCCGGCCAGGGTGACGTGGTCTTCTTCCTCGATGAAGAGCGGTTCGGGATCGGGCTCGCGCAAGGGGGGTGCGACCACCGTGACGCTGGCGTTTGCCGACGGACGCGAGGCTTTCAACTCGCGCCAGGTCATGGCTTTGCCCGTTATCGCGCAGATTTGGCGCAAGTCGTTTTGGGCCACGCCCTCGCCGACCAGCGCGAGGTTGGCCACGCGGGTCGAGGAGACGATGCGGTAGCCGCGCTCGCGCAACCACGCGGCGGCCTCGGTTTTTTCTTCCTCCGCCATGTGGGTGAGCACGACCGCCTCGCGAGGGCGGGCGGCCGCGGGCGGGGCGTCGGTGGAGAAGAGATCGGGTGCTTTCATGTTCAGGCGGCCTTTTTCACGGCGGTTTCGGCCTCGAGGTGGTGCACCGCCGAGAGGATGCGCTCCTGCAGGTCGGGCAGGTTGGAGAGGATGTGGTGGACCACCTGGTCGTCGAGTTCGAGGGAGTCCAAACCCTTGAAGGCCGCGAGCAAATCGAGCGCCTCCCCGGGCAGGGCGTCCTTGAGGAAATCCCAGCCGATAGCCGTGGCCGGCTGCAGGGCCGTGAAGGAGACCCAGCTCTTCAAGGCGCCGTCCGGACCGCGCACACGGTAGGTCGAATCCGAGCAGTCGACCTGACCGACGGTGTAGGTGGTGGAGTGGTCATAGCCGCTCTCCATGTGTTCCTTGCGGAGACGGACTTTCATGCCGATGGGATAAGGGTGGTTGAGCATAATGGTTTTCGATTAAGGCGGGCATGGTAGCCGTTTTTACCGGTCAAGACGAGCGGGCAGGGTGTCATAAACGCGCTTTTTCGCGCGGATTGAAGCGGTCGATAAACGAAGGCCTCGCAATCAGGCAGTTACGGGGCACAACCGTCGCGGATGCACGTGTACATCCGCGTTCCGCCGCCCGCGCGACCGTTTTCCGCCCGTCGCCGTGTCGTGCTCCTCAAGCGGCTTGAAGCGGGCAATGTCCCAACTGACCTCCTTGCCTGATCCGGGCAAGCGACCGGGGATCTCCATGAGGGCAAGGCCAGGGCCGGGCACTCCGGTGATCTGATGACGCGTGTGGAAGCGGATCGCCCGGACCGTGTAAATCAGCCCGTCGAGGGGGACTTCGTTGACGAATTCCCAGACCAGCGGATGGAACTTTCCGTCGATGCAAAGCACGCGCTGGCCCGGACAAAACGTACTCATGTTTCGTGATCCAGAATATGCGCCACAGCCGCACCGGTGCGGTCGCCGCCTCACGGAGGACGCAGTTGGAACTACTGCCCCAAGTGCTACACCCGCCCGAAAGCCGACCGCGCCTTCTGGGACCGCAAACGCGAGAGCAACATGGTCCGCGACTGCCGCGTCACCCACCAACTCCGGGGCAGGGGATGGAAAGTCATCCGCATCTGGCAACATTCCCTCAAGAAATCCCCCAACGCTTGCCTCAACCGCATCCACAGCTCCCTCACCAGTTAGAGGGGGGCAGACCTTTACCTTTGAATCCCGCCCCGGCCCACACTTCGACAATTGGCAAAACGTCGAATTGCTTTAGTCCTCAGCCAGCGCACCCGGAACCCATATCTGCGTTTGCGGCAGCAGCCCGTGTGCGGTATGATACTTCTATGAGTTCAATTACGGCTGTCCTAGACGCCTGTCCCGATGGAACGCTGCACTTGCCGTTGCCGCCGGACTTGCGTGGTATCCGCGTGCGGGTCGAGGCCAAGCTCGAAGCGGCTTCCTCTGCGGCAAAGAGCCCTGTCGAACTGCGCGC
>CAMBUL010000061.1 GCA_945871065.1 Chthoniobacter flavus
CTTCGACCGCCAAGGCGAGCAGCACGGGCAACATTTTCGAGGGGGTGATCGATTTGGCCGAGGCCTTCGGCCCAACCGTGCCGGCAACCATTTATCTGGCTGTCGCGGCCATCCAAACCGCCGACAACGGGGTGCTCGCGGCGCAAGCTCCGGCGGCCGTCACGGCCAATGGCAACATTGAGCCCGGCGAATTTCTCGCCATCCCCATCGTCTCGGTGGCCGACACCGCGGGGGACAACCGCCTCGACCGCCTCGATGCCGCCCGCCAGTTCCGCGTGTCCGCCTTGCGGCGCTCCGGACCGGATTTTGCCCTCGAGCTGCCGACCGTCCCGGGTGTGCCCTACCGGGTGGAATACAAAGCGCGTTTGACCGATCCGGAATGGACTCCGACCGGCGCCTTGGCCACGGGTGACGGGACCGCGGACCAAACCCTCCCCGTGACCCAGCCGGGGGGAACGCCTCCCGATGCGCAGGGCTTCTTCCGGGTGGTAGCCGACCACTGAGCCGATTTCGCTTGCTCTTTGGGTGGTTCGGACGATCTTCACCCCTGACAGTCGACAAGTTCAGGTCAGAAAGCGCACCCCCGGGTTGAGTTTACGTTCGTGGGAACCTGCGCAGGCACCGGACGGCTTGGAGCCTGGCAGTAACACACAACAGAAAGATAATAGTATGGGTAATAAACTCTATGTGGGGAATCTCCCCTTCAGTACCACCGAAGACTCGCTGCGCGATGCCTTCGGACAATGTGGCACCGTGACCGACGTCATGATTGCCGTTGATCGTCAGACCGGCCGCTCCCGCGGTTTCGGTTTCGTCACTTTCTCGAATGACGAGGAAGCCAACGCGGCCGTCGGCAAATTCCATGGCCAAGACATGGACGGCCGTTCGATCCAAGTCAACGAAGCGCGTCCCCGTGAAGACCGTCCGCAAGGCGGCGGTGGCGGCGGCGGATATCGCGGCGGTGGCGGCGGTGGTGGCGGCGGCGGTGGTGGCTATCGTGGCGGCGGCGGCGGTGGCCGCAGCGGCGGCGGTGGCGGCGGCTACCGTGGCGGTGGCGGCGGCGGTGGCGGCGGTGGATACCGCGGCAGCGACCGCGGCGGCTACTAAGCCGGCACGCAAAACCAATTCACAAAGGGCGTCCCGCGAGGGACGCCCTTTTTGTTGGCCGCTTTGGGCAGCGTGCCGGCTGGACGGCGCTTCTCCAAAGGCCGCGTGCCGGCGTCAGATCAACTCGGAGGCGATTTCGTCGGCCAGGAGGCGGCCTCGATCGGTCAATCGCACGCGCGGGCCGTGGTCCTCGAGCAATCCTTCGGCCCGCAAGCCGGCGACCAGATCGCGCCGCTCGGCCAGCCGTGCCGGGTCGATCCCGGCATTCATGCGCAAACCGAAGGCGATTTTCTCCGCTTCCCGCGTGGCCGCGGGCAGGATTTCTTCGTCGCGGACCGGACGCACCCCCGCCTGGATGGCGCGGACGTAGGCCGCGGTGTCGGGCACGTTTTGCCAACGGCGCTCGCCGACCGTCGACCAGGCGCTCGGGCCGAGACCGAGGTAGTCCGCGCCTTCCCAGTAGGCCAGGTTGTGGTGGCACTGGCGTCCGGCTTGCGCGTAGTTGGAGATTTCGTATTGCCCGTAGCCGGCCGCCCCGAGGAGCGCGACGCCGCGTTCGAAAAATCCGGCATCGCTGTCCCGGTCCTCGGCAAACTCGCCCCGCGCCTGGCGCTCGAAGAATTCGGTGTCCTCCTCGTAGGTCAGGCAATACGCCGAGATGTGCTCGGGCCGGAGTGCGGCGGTCTGCCGGATGCTCTCCTCCCACTGCGCGAGGGTCTGGCCCGGAATGCCGTAGATCAGGTCGAGGTTAAGGTTGTCGAATCCGGCGCGGCGCAAGATGGCGAAAGATCGCCGGACCTGCTCGGCATCATGGACGCGTCCGAGCAATTTGAGCAGGTCAGGGTCCCACGATTGCACGCCCATGCTGACGCGATTGACCCCGGCGCGGCGGAGCAATTCCGCCTTGCGCTTCGTCACGGTGGCCGGGTTCATCTCGATGGTGAATTCCTCGACCCGGGTGAAATCCATTTGCTCGCGCAAACCGGCGAAGAGCCGCTCCAGTTGCGAGACGGACAGCGCGGTCGGGGTGCCCCCGCCGATGAAGATGGTGCGCGGCGCGATCCCGCGGCCGAACCGTTCTGCCTCACGCACCACGGCCTCGACCAGCGGATCGGCCTTCCCCGGTCCGGCGAGGTCCTTGTAAAAACTGCAGTAAGGGCAGATCTGCAGGCAGAACGGGATGTGGATGTAGAGATGGCGTGCTTTCTGCGCGGTCGGCGCAGAGTTTTCCGTTTTCGGTGATTCCGTTTTCAGCAAGAGCGGCATGGTAGGGACAGGCGGCTCGCTCGTCCGCTCCTTTTCCCGCCTCGCGGCAAAAGTGTCCTCCCGGGTAGGGCGGGGCGTCCCCGACCCGCCGTGTGCCGCGAAACAAAAGTGCCCGGCGCGTCGGGGACGCCGCGCCCTACCAGGTACGGATTGAAAGAAGCGCGCCATCTCGCTTGCAGTTTTCAGCACGGCATCCGGCGGTCAAAGACCGCCGCGACAAACTGAACACCGTAAACGGAACACTGCCAACTCCGCGCTTCAGACGCGCAGCGTCTGTAGCGCGGCGCGGAGATCGTCTTCGGTCACATCCTCCGCGACGAAGGCTTCTCCCAGGCGGGGGGTGACAACGTAGCGCACCCGTCCGCCGGTGAACTTTTTGTCCCGGCGCGCGGCGGCGAGAAGGTCGTCGGCGGAAAGATCGGCCGCGAGGGTGAGGGGCAGGCCGAAAGCGGCCAGCTTGGCGCGCACGCGGGCGGCCTCCGGGGCGGAAAGTCCGGCTTTGCTTTGCGAGATCTCCACGGCGGCGGCCAGCCCGAGGCTGACCGCCTCGCCGTGCAGGAACCGTCCGTAGCCGGCCACATTTTCGATGGCGTGGGCAATGGTGTGGCCGAAGTTGAGCAGGGCGCGTTGGCCGGTTTGTTCGTGTTCGTCCGCCGCCACGATGGCGGCTTTGATCGCGATGTTGCGGGCGATGAGCGGGGCCAGAGTGTCGCGCGGGGCGGCGGGGTCGAGGGCATCGAGCAACGCGGCGTCGCGGATAGCCGCATGTTTGATCACCTCGGCAAAGCCTTCGCGGTATTCGCGGTCGGGCAGGGTGGCCAGCGTGCTGGTGTCGGCCAGCACGAGGCACGGTTGGTGGAACGCGCCGATGAGGTTTTTGCCGGCCCGGGCATTGACCCCGGTTTTGCCTCCGATCGAGCTGTCGACCTGGGCCACGATGGTCGTGGGAATTTGCACCAACGGGATACCCCGCTGGTAAATGGCGGCAACGAAGCCCGCCAAGTCGCCGACCACCCCGCCGCCCAAGGCGACAACAAAGGAACCGCGGTCGAGTCCTGCCTCGATCATGCGGTCGCACAGGCCTTCGGCCGTGGCGAGGCACTTTGATCGCTCGCCGGCGGGCACGGTGAGAAGGACGGCGCGGATGCCCGCCGCTTGGAGGGAGTTCTGCACGGCTGCGCCGTGGAGGGGTCCGACATTTTCGTCCGTGATGACCGCACAGGTGCCGCCCAAGCCGCTGTCGCGCGCCAATTCGCCGGTGCGGGCGAGGAGGTCGGGACCGACCAGCACGCGGCACTTCCGGCCGGGAATGCCGACCGGGACTTCGATGGGCGCGGGGGCTTTCACGCGGTCGCGGCGCTCCCGGCCGCCACGAGGGCCGCGCCGATTAGTCCGGCCTGATTTTGCAACTGGGCCGGCACGACGGGGACCTTGACCATGCCTTGGACGACGGGAAGGAATTTTTCCGCTTTGCGGCTCACCCCGCCGCCGATGATGACGAGGTCGGGATTGAGCAGGAAGGCGAGGCGGGCGATGACCTCGCCGACCCGTTCGCCCCATTGTTCCCAAGCGAGGTCCTTCTCTTCGCGCACCCGGTCGGAGGCGCGGGCTTCGGCATCCTTGCCGCGCACTTCCATGTGGCCGAATTCCGTATTGGGCACCAGCTGGCCGTCGAGAAAAACGGCGCTCCCCACGCCGGTGCCGAGGGTGAGCAGGATCACGGTGCCGCCGATCCCGCGCCCGGCACCGAAACGCATTTCGGCCAGACCCGCGGCATCGGCATCGTTGATCACCAAGGCGGGGCGGCCGAGCTTAGCCGAGAAAAAGGTGGCCGCATCAAAGCCGATCCACGCGGGGTCCATGTTGGCCGCGGTGAGGGTGCGTCCGTGTTTGACCACTCCGGGAAAAGTGATGCCGACCGGTCCGCTCGTAGTGCTGAAGCTGTCTGTGATTTGCCGGATGACCCCGGCCACGGCGTCCGGAGCCGAAGGCGAGGGGGTGGCAATGCGCAGGCGCTCGGCCACAAGATTTCCTGCTTCAATGTTGACCGGGGCGCCCTTGATGCCCGAACCGCCGATGTCGATGCCGAGGAGTTGCATGCCTGCGGATTGCATAGCAGCGGGCGCGAGCGGGGCAAGAACGGATCCGCGCCGCGGCCGCAGGGCCGTGGCGCGGAGTGTTCAGTGGTTCAGTGTTCAGTCTTTTGCAGAGCAGCGGACGGACGACGCTTTGGCTCAGGGGGGACGGGCTCCCCCGGAATCCCGCCGTTACTGAACACTGAATCACTGAACACGGAAAACTCCGGCGACTCCGTCGCCGGATCCACTGGACACCGAAAACTGAAAACTGAACACTCGGCAGCGCGCCCCGGGCGCTGCCGCATGTCCCTTCGTATCGACCTTCATGTCCATTCCTTCTTCTCCGCGGACGGCGTGAGCAGTCCCGAGGACTTGATCGCCTCGGCCCGCGCGGCCGGGCTCCACGGATTCGCCATCACCGACCACAACACGTGCGATGCCGTCGGTTACATGGTGGAACGCGGACTGATGCGGGCCGATGGCCAACCGGTCGACGGATTCCTCGTCATCCCCGGGATCGAGGTGACCACGGCGGACGGCCACCTGCTGTGCCTCGGCTGTACGCTGCCTTCCTCGCTCAAAGGGATGCCCGCCGCCGAAGTTTGCCGTCTGGCCCGCGCCGCGGGCGGGATGGCCGTCGCGCCGCATCCCTACGATTTGTTCCGCGCCGGCATCCGCGAGTCCGTGCTCGATGCCCTGCCGCTCGACGGGCTCGAGGTATTCAATGCCGCGACGACCTTGAAGCGGCACAACCGCAAGGCCTATGACTACGCGTTGCGCCGCGGATTGCCCATGACGGCCGGCAGTGACGCCCACCATGCCGGGGCGGTCGGGGTGGCTTGCACCATCCTTGAGACGGACGACTTCAGCGTGCGCGGCGTGATCGGCGCGATGCAGCGCGGCACCGAATTGGAGCAGCAATACCTCTCCACCCGCCAGACCATCCGCAAAACCTGGAACAACTGGTTCCGCCTCCGCGGCAAGTCCCGCGCCCAGAAGGCCCGCACCGGTCCCGCCTGAACACTGTTTCGGGCCATTCCGAAGATGTGTCACAAAAAAGTCACAAAAATTGTTTGACCGGCCAAAATGAGATATATTATTAAACACTGAGACATGAAAAAGATCCTCCTCTCCTCGCTCGTCACCGCGGCGTTCGCGGTCTCCTCATCCTTAGCCATCCAAGGCACAACCTCGCCGTATTCGGACCCAGCGGGCGACACCTCTCCCAATGTGAACAACGGCAGTGGCACGCTTGATATCCTTGGGATGGAGGTGACGAACAATGCCAACGACCTCACGTTCACGCTGACCCTCAATGGCAACATCGGCTCGACGGGCTGGGGTAAATTCATGATCGGCATCGCGACCGGCGGCACTGGTACCACGACGGGCAATGGATGGGGTCGTCCGATCAACCTCAACTCACCGATCGGCGGGATGGATTACTGGATCGGGTCGTGGGTTGATGGCGGCGGCGGCTCCGAGCTCTACAGCTACGGCGTCACTAGTTGGAATGCTCCATCTACTCCCGCCGGGTTTTCTCTCGCAGCTGGTACCAGCAGCACCATTTCTTACACTCTGTCGCTGTCATCTTTGGGCTTGGCGCCTAGTGATGTCTTCTATTTTGATGCCTATTCCTCCGGTGGCGGTAACACAGACAGCGC
Source organism: Chthoniobacter flavus (assembly GCA_945871065.1). GTDB lineage: Bacteria > Verrucomicrobiota > Verrucomicrobiia > Chthoniobacterales > JACTMZ01 > JACTMZ01. Next base: position 6,116 of record CAMBUL010000061.1, read on the forward strand.
GATCGACGCTCTGGCTAATCCGAACGTCTCGATTAACGATTGGGCTGTCCCCTACACCTCCTCGACCACCGGCGATGGCGGGGTGGGCTTGAATTCCTATCAAGTTGTCCCCGAACCCACCACCTACGCCCTGCTCACCCTCGGTGCCTTGGGCGTGGCGGGTTATGCCGCCCGGCGCCGCGCGCGGAAATAAATTTCCCCCCGAGTCCCACACAAAAACCCCGGTCCGGATTCTTCCCGGTCCGGGGTTTTTGATCTTCGGGTCTGCCCCCATGGCGCGTGGCCGACGCGGTGCTTGAGCGGCGCTGAGCGGCGCGGTGGACCTTGTGTCCACCGACCGCCCCAGGCTGCGTCCCAGGCCGTCTGCCCGTAAATCCCCCAGTCACCAGAATGCCCCCCCCTCAGCATTGGCCTCCGCGCCCATCTGGCCTAGATTTCCCTCCACCTCATGGCGAAGAAAACCCCAAGCACCCACCTCCCGATCTCGCCGGCCAAGCGTCGGCTCTTCATTGTCATCACCGTCGCGCTGCCTTTCCTTTTTCTTGCCGCGGCGGAATTGATCTTGCGCCTCTTCGGCTGGGGCGGCTACCCGGCGTGGATCCGCGAGGCCGGAACACTGCCCTCCGGCGCGACCCTTTGCATGGTCGAACCCGCGGCAGCCAAACCCTACTTCTTCGCCAACCCGACTCGCCCGGGCTACGCCGAGCAGGCCAATTTCCTCCTGCCCAAGCCCGCGGATACCGTGCGTATTTTCCTCGTCGGCGAGTCCGCAGCCAAGGGCTACCCGCAACCGCGCAACCTCGCGATGTCCTCCTTCCTCCAAGCCATGCTCTCCGATGCCTGGCCGGGGAAAACCATCGAAGTGATCAACCTCGGCACGACCGCGGTGGCCAGCTTCCCGCTCGTCTATCAAGTGCGCGATGCGCTCCGCTTCTCCCCCGACCTGTTCATCTTCTACACCGGCAACAACGAATTCTTCGGCGCCTACGGCACGGCCTCGATCAACGCGGCCGGCTCCCTCGCGCCCTGGGCCTTGCGCGCGATGCGCGCCGCACGCGGCCTTGCCCTCGTCCAGGTGCTGGACAGCTGGCTTTACCGCCGCGCGGACGAAAACCGGAGCCTGATGGAGGAAATGATCGGCCAGACTGTCATAGCCGCCGACTCCCCGTTGCGCGAAGCGGCGGCCCGCAATCTCGCGGCCAACCTCGGCACCATGCTCGATGAAGTCAAAGCGGCGGGCGTCGCCTCCATGGTCTGCACCACCGCGAGCAACGAGTCGGGTCTCGCTCCGCTCGGGGAGGACGACACCGCCGGCCTCGATGAGACGCAGCAGCGGGAGTTGCGCCGCCTCCTCGGCGAGGCGGCCGACGCGGCCGGGACCGATGACTTTCCCCGGGCGGTCAACCTTCTCCGCCAAGCCGTGCAACTCGCCCCGCGCCACGCCCGGGCCCGCTTTCTCCTCGGCCAGGTGCTGGCCCGCGCCGACCAACCGGAACTGGCCCGCACCGCATTCCTCGAGGCCCGCGATTTCGACACCATGCCGTGGCGCCCGATCTCACGGACCGAGCAGGCCATCCGCAACACCGCGCTGGTCAAGGGCGCCGTCCTTTGCGACATGGCCGAAATCTTCCGCCAGGAGAGCCCCGACGGGGCCACCGGCTGGGATTTGCTCGATGACCATGTCCACCTCACGCTCTCCGGCCAGGCCCTCGCCGCCCGGGCCATGGTCGGCGCCATGGTCAACCTTTCCGGACCCCTCCAACTCGGCCCGGACGAACTCGGTCGGGTCCAGGAGGATGAGTCCTACGCGGAAACCCTCGGCACCAACCGCTATGACGACTACCGGGTCAACCACACCCTGCGCGTCCTCTTCGGCGTGCCGTTCATGAAAAAGACCAATGCGGGGGCCTTTGACGTCTTCAGCGGACTGTGCCGCGAGGAGGAGGAAGGCATGAGTCCCGAGGTGCTGGCCGCGGCGCGCGAGTGGCAGACCTTCGGGCCGCACGCCGGCGGGCTCCGTCCGCTCACCGGCATGGTGGCCCGCGTCCTCCTGCGCGAGGGCAAGACGGAAGAAGCGCTCAAGTTCTACCAAATCGCGGCGCGCCAAGTCCCTGATTACACCTCGTGGTATCTCGAATACGTTTACTTCGCCCTGGCCTGCCGGCAGAAAATCGACGGCACGCTCGACCCCGGAGCATTGGCCGAGGCGGCCGAAGCCATCGCCCAAGGACAATTCCTCCTCACCCACGGGTATTCCGAGAGCGGGCTGACCGAGCGCTACCTCGGGCGCTTGCACCAGTTGCGCGGTGAATGGGCCGAGGCCATCCCTCTCCTCCTCGCCGCGCGCCCCAAGATGCAGGCTGAAGACCTCGTCGCCACCGATCAGGCGCTGATATTGTCCTACCTGCAAACCGGACAAAAAGAAAAAGCCCTGGCCCTGGCCGACGACGGAATCAAGCACAGCGGCCAGTTCGCCGAGATCTACCGCCGCCTGCGGGCCGAGGCCGCGCGGTAGCCCGCCGGACTCGCCTCTCCCGTCCACGGGGACAAGCCCCGTGGCGCGGGGGACGGTTGGTGCGGACCTTGAGGGAAGAGAGGGAAGAGACTCCGAGCGGCGCGGTGGACCTTCCGGGAGGAGAGGGGATGAGACTCCGGGCGGCGCGGTGAACCTTGTGGGAAGCGAGGGATGAGACTCCGGGCGACGCGGTGGACCTTGTGTCCACCGACCGCAACAGGCGGCTCAGCGCGGCCGCACGTGCGCGAGCGGATAGGAGGAAAACGTCCCCGCGTAAACCCGCGAGTCGAACAGCAGACACCCCGCCGCGCGATTGAGCGCCCCCCGCAGCGCGCCGGCGATCGCGTCCGGCGACTGCGCGGACGGCCCACGCACCGCCAGATGCACGTGATCCGGCATCACGGCGAGCGAATGCACCCCCGGCCGCGCCTCCCCCGGGCCGCCCGCCGCCGACAGCTCCGCGCTCCAAGACCGCACGGCCGCCGTCACCTTGGGCAGAAAATCCTCCCGCCCGATCCGCCAACGACGGTCGGTCACCGCGACGAGATGCAGATTATACCAATAGCGGCCGTGCCCGCTGGCCAAGGGCTCGTCGAGATCGACGGTGCCATCCTCCCAGGCCGCCTCCGCCAGCGAGTGGGCGTAGCGCGGATCGGCCAGATCCGCGCGATCCAATTGTGTGGCGATGTAGCGGAGCACGACCTCGAGGGTGTTTTCCCCGAGGGAACGCACCGCGACTTTACGCTCCAGGCCATGACGCCACCCGGCTCCGCGCAAAGCATGATCGAGGCGGCCCTTGGCGCGGGCTGCGACGAATTCCGGCGAGGCATTCCCCGGTGCTTCGAAGGTGAACTGGACCAGATCCGGTTGCCAGCGGTGGGCGATACGGCGCAGGCCGTCGGAGGCCCAGGCCGCGTCGAGGGTGGGGAGGAAGTCGTCGCTCGGCTCGGGTGGAAAGGGTTCGTCCTTCGGCCAGCCTGTCCAGGAATACGCGGTGCGGTGGACGAGGTCCGTGCGTCTCGTGCGCATGGGCGGACCTTGGCCTCTCCCGTCCACGGGGACAAGCCCCGTGGCGCGGGGATGGTAGCGGAGTGAGGGGCAGACCAACGGCGAGCTCCGGGCGGCGGGGTGGACCGTGAAGGAAGAGAGGGATGAGACTTGAGTTTGAAACTTGAGTGAAATGCTGGGCGGCGCGATGGACCTTGAGGGAGGAGAGGGGATGAGACTCGAGCCGTGCTAGGCGGCGGGCTCGGCTTTAGGCGGCGCGGTGTACCTTGAAGCAAAGGAGGGGTGAAACTTGAGCCGTGTGGGCGGCGGGCTCTGCTCCGGGCGGCGCGATGGACCTTGAGGGAGGAGAGGGGATTGGGACTTGAGCCGTGTGGGTGGCGGGCTCTACTCCGGGCGGCGCGGTGGACCTTGTGTCCACCGACCGCAACAGGTCTCCTCCAGGCGGCGCCCCGGACGTTTTGTCCGGGGCACCGCACAGGCCCGAGAACCCGCCCGGAAGAGGGATCCCCCGGGCCCCGGCGGCGGGGTCGAAATTCTTGAAAAATTTTCGTTGACCTGCCGGCAAATCGGGCGTAAGTAATTTCCATAAATGACACAGTCTTTTTGAGGCTGCGGCCATTGCAAATCCCCCAACATCTTAATTCCCCCCTTATGAAAAAACTCCTCCTTGCGGCGGCCGTGATGGCTGCTGCCTTTGTATTGGCATCTAACAGTGTTCAAGCCGGTTCAGGCATTTTTGGCACCTACATCGGTATCAATGCTAAGGGAGCGGGCAACACATGGTACGGCGCTCAACAACATGGAAACACTATCACCTCCTTCAATGGCTTGAACCTCGGTACCTTCACCAACGGCAATACTCTGACAATTTCTGGCTTTCAGGTTGAGACTTATAAAAATTCTGGCTCCGATGTCACTGGCGCCACACTATATTATCGGGTTCGAGTATCGGGTGGTTCAGGGGGCTCATTTGCCACCCAAAGCGCGTCGTTCCTTAGCAATGCTAATTTCACCGATGCGGCTGGAAACTTTGTTACGGGTTCTGGCGATCAGCTATGGGGTAAAAATGCCGGAGACATCTCCCTTAACGTTCTCAACGGTATTAATGTGTCTGAATCGACTGCATACGACCTCGAAATTTATTTTCAGGCTGCCACTTCCGATGGTACTGCGACTTCCAACAATGGCGGAGCCAACTACATTGCAACCTTCACGGCAGTTCCCGAACCCTCAACTTATGCCCTGCTTGGCTTTGCTGTCGCCGTTTTGGGCACGCTGATAATTCGTCGGCACCGTCGCTTAGCTTAGCGCCCTGATGTCTAGCCTCTGGGCCCGGCTTTTTTTATTGAGTCGAGCTTTTTGCTTGCTCCAGTAGCTCTTGAGCTGCGGGGTGTCCCGATGCTGCTGCCCTTTGCAGCCACTTTTTCCCTTCCGCCCTGCGGTCGGCAAAGATTTCACCCCTCATATAAAGTGTGGCCAAGGCATACTGAAATTCTCCATCCCCGGCTTCGGCCAAGGGCGCGGCAAGCTTTGCCGCTCTTAGTTCGTCTTTGAGAATGCCGAAGTGCCCGTGGGCCACCGCACCAGCTAGAAAAAATAACGCATCCCTGTGCCCGCTGTTTGCCGCGCTCTCAAGCCACATGATGGCTTCTTCACTGGATGCATCTTGCTCTAGCAGAGCCATGGCCAATGCGTATTTCGCCGGGATGTGTCCAGCAGCAGAGCTCTCTCTTGCCCACCTAATGGCCGCATCTCTTTCGACATTTGTCCCGCGGCCCTCCATGTACATGGCAGCCAGTTCAAACTGCGCCTCGGCGAATCCCAACTCCGCCGCGCGTTTCATCTGCTCGAAAGCATTGAGGTTAGACTGCTCCACGGCTATGCCGGTGACGCTGAGCATCGCCAGAAGATAGATCGCTTCGGCGTCATCCTGCTCCGCCGCTTGGCTCAAGAGCTCAACTCCTCGCTGCTGGATTTGCGTGTCTTCGATGTTTGCCACGTAGGCTTTTCCCAACTTTGTCTGCGCCCAGGCTTCGCCGCGCGTGGCGGCGTCGGCATATTCGGATTCCAAGCGGGTCGACAAGCGCTCGATTTGCCGCGGTTCCGGCCGCGACCAATCCACGGGTGCTTTTTCCGGCCCGATCTTTTCGCCAGACAAGGTCACTCCTGCCGGTTTGGTCGAGAGGCCCGGATCGGTCTGGGCCGGGCCGGCCGCCACGTTGGCCAGGAAGAAAGCCGCCCCGCAAACCGCTTGTCTCCTCATCATCTTACTAACCTACTCCCACCCCCGACCGCCCTCAAGCTCCCTGCGGCGTGGCGGCGCGGTGAAAGTGAAAAACTGAGTGAGATGCAGAGCGGCGCGACGTACAATTACTACTTCGCCAACGGAGCCGGCTCCACCGTCTACAACGGGGCCGTTACTACAGCAAAGCCCAATACGAATCCCTCGTCTTGGGCACCAACATGCTGATCACCGTTTCGACGGTGGCCCAGACGGCAAACTTCGGCAGTGGCGACATCGGCGGGCAAGTCATGCAAGTCCAGGTCATCCCCGAGCCGAGCACCTACGCTCTGCTCGGCCTGAGTGCCGCTGCCCTTGGTGCCTACCGCCGGCGCCGCCGCCACCGCGGGTAAAGTTAGGGGAAGTTTGCGGCAGCGCGATGGAGGCAGCGGTGGTCCGAGCGTGGGCTGATACCAACGTCCTTTAGTTTTTCGACTATTGATCGAGTGGTAGGGCTGGGCCTTTGCCTAGGGGCCATCTTCACTGCGTTCCGGTTGGACCGGCCGTGTCGAATCCCAAAGAAGCTTCACGGTCGGCCCGGAGGTCCGACCCTACCCCGGGGCGGAAGGACAAAGTGCAAATGCGGTGCCCCAAACGTGGGCTTAGTAGATCAATCCGATCGACGCGGTGTAGGCGTGGAGGAAACTGCGGCCGGCCACGGGACCGATTTCGCCGTTGCAGAAGAAGCCGGCGGAGGGGAGGGGACCGAGTGCCTCCGCGACGACCCGGGCGTCATGGTCGGGGCTGCCGAAAAGATTTTTGCCGCGGCCGTTGCAGCAGAAGAGAAGCGAGGCGACCGGTTTTTC
>CAMBUL010000062.1 GCA_945871065.1 Chthoniobacter flavus
GGCAGGCTAATTTGGTTTTGTTCGGTCATGGGTGTGTTGGGTTTTGTTTGGGTTAAAACCAAATCAAACCACCCGTGGCCGGACTTTGTCACGGCCCCGAAAAAAAAAGGCCAAGACGCACTCCGGGTGTTCCTACGGCACCGCTTCGCTGCGCCTCCGGAACACCCGGAGTGCGTCAGTCAGGCAGAACCACTTTTACAGACAGATTGTTGCACTACCTCATTCGTCCGCGAATGCCTGGCCCGAGGAAGTTCCCGGGACGATATCTCGCAAGGTCTTCGCAGTGCCGGTTGGCCGGAGAGCGAAATCCAGGAAGCCTTGGAATCCTTCGTCGATGCCGGCTTACCGTTGCCCGTGCCCAAGTGCCGCGCCTCGACCGGACCGCGCGAGGCGTTCCTCCATCTTCTCTTGTTCGCCTCGCTGGCCACTTGGGCGACCGCCCTCGGATCTCTGCTGTTTGATTTCATCAACATCCGCTTCCCGCTCATGGATGGACGGCCGACTGTAGATTTCGACTCGATCCGCTTCGGTGTAGCGGCAGTGATCGTGGCCTTTCCAGTTTTCGGACTCACTCTGCGGCGCGTGAAGAAAGACATCACGGCCAACCCGGCGCGCGGCATGAACCCCGTGCGACGCTGGCTCAGTTATATCGCCCTCTTCGTCGCGGCGACCATTTTGGTCGGCGACGCGATCGGCACCGTGATGTCATTCCTTAATGGCGAACTAACCATCCGCTTCATCCTCAAGGCCGCCGTCATTGCCTCGCTGGCCGGCGGCGTAACTTGGTGGCTCCTGCGCGAACTACGGGACAAAACGACCACTCTGCGTCTGGCCTGGTATGCCGTTTGCGTTGTCGTAGCGACCACGATAGGTGTAGCCGTTTGGGGCACGGGCGGACCGCTGCAAGCTCGCCTCGAGGCACAGGACGAGGAACGCGTCCGCGACCTTCGGACGATCTATCAAAGTGTGGACCAATATTATCAGCAGCAAAAACGTCTACCTGCGACCCTGGAGGAATGCGACACCAACCCCAGAACATTCATCACGGATAAGAACGATCCTGTCACCGGCCAACCCTACGGATATCAAATCACCGATGCGGATACCTTCACTTTGAAAGCCGCATTTAACCTGCCCAGCCGCAACGACCGCGACAGTGGTTATTCACGCACTCCGGGACGCGAGGAATTTTGGAAACATGAGGCAGGCGAAACGACTTTCACCATAGACATAGGCCCATCCAACGAATAGTCGACGAGCCCCACGGAACCATCGCGCCGGGATGGCGCGATTTACTTTCCTCACTCCGACCGGTCGCGCCAGAACATCGCCTTGAGCGGATGCTCGTCGAGAACATTGCCCTCGATGCCACCGAGCTTCTTCGAGTCGTAAAGCTGGATACCGACGTAGAAATAGAGCGGACAAACCGGCATTTCCTCGCAGACGAGTATCTTTTCCGCCTCGCGCAGAATCTCATACCGCGCCGGCCGATCCGTCTCGGCAGCGGCGGCGGCGATCAGTTGGTCGTAGCGCGGATCGCTCCAACCCGTGCGATTGTTTCCTCCGCCCGTCACGAACATATCGAGAAAGGTGTTCGGGTCCGGATAATCCCCCACCCAGCTCGAGCGGGCGATGTCATAGTCGAGGCGACTCATCGAATTGAGGTACACTTTCCATTCCTGACGCAGCAGTTGCACATTTACCCCGAGCGATTGCCGCCACATGCTCTGCAACTCCACAGCGATGGCCTCATTCAGCTCCCCCTCACTGTAAAGATAGTTGACCATGGGAAATCCCTCGCCCCCGGGAAACCCCGCTTCGCCCAGCAGGCGCCGCGCCTCCTCCACACCGTTCCTCCCGCACTGGCCGAAAGGCTCGTAACCGCCCGCGCCCGGAGGCACGAAGCTGTCGGCCGCCAACTCGCCGGCCCGCGTGATCCGGTCGACGATGGACTGCTTGTCGATGACCATACTGAAGGCCCGCCGGACCCGCGGATCGCTGAACGGCGCCTTGGTGCAATTGAAACGCAGGAAATAGGTCCCGAGGAATGGCGCAGCATGGAAATCATCGCGCTTCTTGATTTCTCCGAGCAGCGCCGGCGGGACCAACCCCTTGTCCATCATCAGGTCGGCCTGGCCTGACGAATAAAGGTTGAAGGCCGTATTCGCTTTGCTCACCGGCAGCACATCGATTGTCTTCATCGACACCGCGTCTGCGTTCCAATAACGCGGATTTTTCCGCAACCGGATCCGGTCGTTGAGCCGCCATGACTCAAGGACGTAGGCGCCATTACTGACCAGCCGCCCCGGCTTGATCCAATCATCCCCATGCTCGCGGATCACATGCAATGGCACCGGCAACAAGGTGACGAACGCGCACAAATCCGCGAAGAACGGAGTCGGGTTTTCCAATGCAACGCGCAGTGTCTGCTCATCCGGCGCAGACACCCCGACTTGCGAAAAGTCCGCTGACTTTCCTTCATTGAAAGCCCGCGCATTTTTAATGTAGTGCAACTGGTAGGCGTATTCCGAGGCCGTGGCCGGATCTAGCGTCCGCCGCCAAGACTCAACAAAGTCCCGCGCGGTCAAAGGCGTTCCATCGCTCCAGGTTAATCCCTCCCGCAGCGTGAAGGTGTAAATCCTGCCGTCCTCCGACACCGTCCAACTCTCCGCCATCCCGGGCTGCGGCTTACCGCTCTGGTCGAAGGTGAGCAATCCCTCAAAGAGCGCATTGGCCACGCGCCCCTCCGGTTGCCCGGTGATCAACGCTGGATCCAACGTCTCCGGCTCCGCCCCATTGAGAAAAACCAAATCCGCCCGCGGTTGCGGCGAGCAACCGGAACACAAGATCAGCACGGCTAAAACCGGATAAAGCACCGCCCATAAATGGACAGATTGTCGCTTGCTGACAATCCCCTGCTTCATCGTCTAGCCTCCCATCATGCCGTCGTCTGCCGTCCGTTTCACCGGACTCACCGCCACCTTGGCCGTCCTGCTCGCCTTGGCAGCCTACTTTGCCGCGCTCAAGAGCGACCATGCCGCCACCAATGGCGACGAATTGCTCTACGCCCAGATGACCTACGCCACGGCGGAAAGCGGACACTGGCTGCCGCTGCAAACCCTGATCGAGCGCCACCGCAACACCAAACCACCCGGACTTTTCTGGCAAGGACTGGCCAGCACGAACTGGGCCGAGAGTTGGAGCCTCTGGAACCTCCGCTGGCCCAACGTGCTCTACACTCTCGCCACCGCCCTGATGGTCTTTCTGCTCGCCCGCCGCCTCTCCACCTCGGCCTCGACCGGACTCCTCGCCGCCCTGCTCTACCTCGCCTTCTTCGGCACCTACCGCTACGGCCGCGTCTTCCTCACCTCCGCACCGGAGACCTTTTGGCTTTTTCTCCCGATCTTTGTTCTGCTCGTCGGGTCACGCGAGGGGCAGCGCGATAAACTTTGCTGGCCCGCCGCCCTCGCCTTCGGCCTCTTCGTCGGCGCCGCTCTCCTCTACAAATCCTTCGCCCTCGTCCTGCCCGCGGCCGCCGGCCTGGCGTGGTGGACGCTTCATCAGCACAGCTACCGACCGGGCCCGTGGCTCCGCCGCGAAGTTCCGAAGATCGCCGCGGTGTCCTTCGTCGCCCTCGGTGTCTTCAGCCTCTGGTATTGGCTCGATCCACAACGCCACCTCATCCTGCAGGATTTCGTGCTCAAGGAAAATGTCGGCAAGTTCGATACCGGCGGAGGCAACTACTTCGTCAACCTCCTCTGGGGCGAATCGAGCATCTGGCGGAATATTATTTCTTACCCGTTCAACGCCGGACTCCTCGCACCCGCTCTCGTCGCGCTCTTCGTCATCGCTTGGTTGCGGCGGCGCGAACTGGGCAATGAGGAAAAACTTCTCTGGATCTGGATCATCACCATCTTCGCCGTCTTCACCCTGCCCAACCAACGCGACGAACGTTACCTGCTGCCCGGCATGCCCGCGCTGGCCGTCCTCCTCGCCCTGCACTGGACCCAAATTCCGCGCTGGATTCTCGGCATCACATTGCTCGCCGTCGCCGTGATCTCTCTCGGCATGGGGCTGGGAGCCGTCCTGCTGACCAATGACGCCGGCCTCGGCCCCCTCTATCCTTGGTTCTACTGGTCTTTTATCGCCGCGGTCGTTGCGTTCGCTGCCGTCGGACTGTGGCGCCAAGACCTCGCCCGCTCATTGGCCGCGCCAGCCGTGCTCCTCCTCTACCTCGCTTACGCGGCGTTCCTCATCCCGTTTGACGGCCCCCGCGGAGAATTCGACCGCGCCACGGCGGACTTTGCCCGCGGCAAATCCATCGCCGCCCCGATCAATTTCAACGCGCGCGAGGAAATCTACCGCTTCATGCTGCCCGAGGCCGACTTGGCGCCCTACCACGTCAACGACTTCGCGCTCGACCGCCTCAAGGCGGAAAACAACCTCTTCATCATCACCTTGCCACTCCAGGATCTGAGCGTGGAAAATTCGCCCGATCTCCGCATCGTCGGCACGCGCCTCCAACTCATCGACCGCTTCAACAACCAAGAAACCATCGACCTGCTCACCGGCCACGTCTCCCGCAACCTTTTCAAAAAAGATCTTCTCGTTGAAGTGATCCAGCCCGCGCCATGACGAAATATTCGCCCCACCTGCTCGGCTGGCTCGCCCTCGCTCTCGGTGTCTTTGTCTACCTGCACAATCTTGGCAGCGAACACGCCGCGACCAATCCGGACGAGCATCTTTACTGGCAGATCACCCGGATGACCGCCGAGGGCGGCGAGTGGCTCCCGCTGAAAAATCTCCAAGTGGGCGAGCGCAATACCAAGCCACCCGCACTCTTCTGGCAAGGCATCGTCATGACCGACTGGGGCCAGCACTGGGAACTCTGGCGTCTCCGCCTCCCGGTCGCGCTTTACAGCCTGGCCACCGCCGCACTCGTTCTCCTGCTGACCCGACGGCTTTCCGGCAACCTCGGCACCGGACTTCTCGCCGCGGTCGTCTTTCTCGCCTTCTTCAGCACCTACCGCTACGGACGCGTTGTCCTCACCTCCGCCCCGGAAACCTTCTGGTTCTTCCTGCCCTTCTTCGTCCTCCTGTATTGGCGACCGCGCGCGGGCGGACTCACCTGGCTCCTCGCCTTCGCCTTTGGCCTCATGGTCGGTGTCGGTCTGCTCTACAAATCCTTCGCTCTCGTCATTCCGTTCTGTGCCGGCCTCGCTTGGTGGACCCTGCACCAGCGCGGCTACCGCTTCGCCGCATGGCTGCGCGCCGAGGCCCCGAAAATCACCCTGCTCGGTATTGTCGCGCTCTTCGTCTTCAGCCTCTGGTTCTGGCTCGACCCGAATCCCCAGCTCATCCTGCAAGATTTCGTCCTCAAAGAAAACGCGGGCAAGTTCGACCCGAAACGCGGCAACTACTTCCTCAACCTCGTCGCGGGCAACTACAGCATCTGGCGCATCCTCTTCGGCTATCCGTTCAATGCCGGACTCCTCGCCCTCGCTCTTGTTGCCCTCTTTGTCGTCGCGTTCCGCGGACGCCGCACCTTGGCCGAAACAGACAAGCTGCTCTGGATTTGGGTGCTGACGCAGATGATCGTCTTCGCCTTTCCCCAACAGCGCGATGAACGCTACCTGCTCCCTGCCATGCCCGCTCTGGCCGTGCTCCTGGCCTTGCACTGGGAAAAAGTCCCCCGCTGGACCTTGGCGGTCACCCTCGTGGCCGTCGCGGCCATCACCGCTGTCTTGCTCCTCGGCGGCCTGATCCTCACCGGCGAACTTGCCGAGGGCGCGATCTACCCTTGGTATTTTGCCCCGGCACTCGCCGCCATTGCCGGCACCGCTCTTGTCGGCTTGTTCCGCCACGACTGGACCAAAGCGCTCGCTGCGCCGGCCATTCTGTTGCTTTACCTTGCTTACGCTCTTTTCTCTATCCCATTCGACGGGCCGCGCGGCACCTACTCGCGCGAGGCCATTGACGCCGTTCGCGGACGCACCGTGATCCTGCCCACCGTCTACGGCGCCCACGATGAGGTCTACCGCTTCATGCTGCCGGGCGCGGACATTCAGACCATCCGGGTCGAACCGCCCGCCAAACTCGAGGATCTACGCAAAGAGCATTCGCTCTTCATCCTCGGTGTCCCGGCTTCGAACACCGCGATGGCCCAATTCCCCGGTGTCCGAGTCCTCGGTTCGCGCCTCAGCCTGGTCGACCGCTTCACCGGCAATCAGTCGAAAGACATGCTCCGCGGCAACATCACTGGTCAACTTTTCCAACAGGACCTTCTTATCGAAATCACCGACCCGACGACCCCTCCGAGGTAGGGACGAGAGGCCCGCTCGTCCGTCGGCGCCAAATCATGCAGAGGATCATAAGCAACGAGACCGCGCCGTAAACCGGGTCGAGCAGGTAGTCCCAAAAATTGTCCGACTCCTGGAATCCGGCCGCGTAGCCAAGCATGGCCAGGAAAACAACGTAACCAAACCGATTGCCAGACCAGATCAGCAGGGCGGCAGCGAAACCCGCGCCACCAAACAACCAGACCGATTGTCCCCAAAACAGCCACGGCCAGCCGAGCGCGTAAGCGTCGAAATTTTGCGGACCCAGCCCAAGCGCACTGGGATAAAGCAGAACGCTCGCCACCGCACCGAAGATCCAAGCCGCCCGCCAGTCGCGCGGACGAAAAATGCCCGTCTCAAACGCGCGATCAAAGACGGCGACAATAAGAAGACCCACCATGATCACGCTGAAGTTCGCGCTCATGCTCGCGCTCCAGAACGGGAGCGGGTGTCCGAACCATGGAAACCAAACCACCGCGAACGCCACCACTGCAGCCAGAGCCAGCCCGGCCAGTCCGTGACATCCGCTGATGCGCTGGCTGAACCATAGCAGGAGGAGAAAAGGCACCAAGGCGGTCCAAATGATCACGGTTTCTTTCATCGCGCCGCCTCCGCTTGCTCATAGACCCATGCCTCGTTGAATTCGGCAAAGAGGATTTTTGTCTGCCGTGCGGAATAGACCATGCGGATGGTCCCGTCGGCCGTGCGGATCAGATAGGGATAAGAAAACTCGCTTCCGGCCTCTTCCTCTAACGTGGCGATCGTGCGCCAAGTCCGGCCTTCGTCCTCTGAAAGAGCCAGGCGCAAATTCTCCCGCTTCCCCGGGGAGAGATCGTTGAAGGCCGACAGTATGGCGCCGTCCGGCAAACGGATCGCGCACAAACCCGAATCGCGGTTGGGTAACCCGGTCACCGCCGGCTTGGTCCACGTGCGCCCCGCATCATCCGACCACGAGGCCGACATCCACCGGGCCGGACGGAAATCGCGGAAGAAAGAAACCGCACGGTCCACCGCCAGCGGCACGAGCGCAGATTGCAAGACGTAGACGCCACCCTCGACCCGCGAGACTGCGGCCGAGTGGTCCTTTCCGCGCGGTTGCAGCCACAAGGTTTCGGGAAACTTGCCGAGAAACTCCTCGTAGACCGGCACGGCCCAACCGCCCCCCACCAAACGCGCCGGCGGATTGCGCGGCAGCGCGCTCAAGTTGGCCAGCGGGTTCATGGTCAACTTCCGCGCCGCCCCCCAGGTCAGCCCGCCATCCTCCGACCACGCCAGATTCATCGAACTCCCCGACCATCGCCCCGCCGCGATCGAAACAAAGAGCAGTCCCAACCGACCCGAATCATCCGCCAACAACGAAGGGTTACCGAGAGATATGACATTGCGCCGCAAATCCGCCTGCACCCGTTCGCGCGTCATCACCGCCACCGGCTCCGACCAAGCACCATCTGCGCCGCGCCGCGAAAGATAAATGGCCACATCCGCTGCCCCCTCGCCGCTCCCGGCATACCAAGCCGCAACCAAGGTGCCGTCAGGAAGCTCAGCCAAGGTGGCCGAATGCGACTTCGCGTGAATGCTCCCGGTATTAACCTGCACAGTCCGGAAAAAAGCCCCTGTGGCGGCGCCCGTCGTTCCGTTCTCCATCAAAAATCCCGGAAAGGATTTGGCCCCCTCCTCCCGCGCCAGCCACCACGGCGCAAGCCCCGCGACCAAAGTCGCCGCCGCCAGCAGCGCCCGCACTGACCCTGCGCCGTTCATACAATCTCCACCGGACACTCCGGCAACGCCTTCAGAAACGCCCGCCCATAGTTTTTCGTCACCACCCGATTGTCCAGCAGCACGATAATTCCCTCGTCTGAGGCGGTGCGGATGAGACGGCCGACCCCCTGACGCAGCTTCAAAATGGCTTCGGGCAGCGAGTATTCGGAGAACGGGTCGCCGCCTCGCGCCTCGATCTGTTCAAGACGGGCCTCGACCAGCGGATGATCGGGGACGGCAAAGGGCAACCGCGTGATGATCACGTTGCGCAAGGCCTCACCGGGCACATCGACCCCGCTCCAAAAACTGTCCAACCCGAAGAGCACCGAATTGGCCTCGCCCCGGAAGTCCTCGACCATCTTGTGCCGCGAGCGGTCCGCCCCCTGCACGAGCAAAGGCCAACCTTTGTCGACGAAAAAGCTCTCCATCTTCGCGGCCAGACTCCGCATCAACCGCGCATTGGTAAAAAGGACAAAAGCGTGGCCTTGCGTCTCGGTGGTGAAATGACGGATCCATTTTTCCAATTCCGCTTCGTAGTCCTCGGCCCGCGGATCCGGCATTTTTTTCACCACGTAGATTTTCATCTGCCGCGCGTAATCGAACGGACTTCCGATCTGCACCGCCTCGGCCTCCTCGGCACCGACCCGCTCGCGGAAGTAGAGCAAATCCGGACGCCCGACCGACAGCGTCGCGCTGGTTAGCACCGCGGTGGTCTCATCGCGAAAAAGCAACTGGCGCAATTCCCCCGCCAAGTCGACCGGGGTGACATGCGCGGTGGTGAATTGATCGCGGCGCCCCGTGAGCGACGCCCAGTAGACGCTGTCCTCGGCCTGCTGGTCGGCAAAGACCGGCAAGCCGTCGACAAAAGCCTGCAAGCGCAAGGAGGCCTCCCCCGCCTCGGCGCGCATTTCTTCCGCGGCATCCGACGAGGCGTCTTTGATCACCTGCCGCAATTCCTGCAGACGGCGCATAAGATCCATCGGTAGTTCCAACGGACCGCGCACCCGCACTTCTTTGCCCTTGGTGAAATTGCACTTGTTGGTCAAGGCCGCAAAAAAACGTTCCCCCTCGTCGATGGCCGAAGCCACCACCGCCGCACCAGGCTTGGATTTTAGCGCGACGAGCAGACCTTTTTTCGTCCGCGGATTCCACATTCTCTGCAGCAAGTAGCGCAATTCGTATTGCGAAAGGCGGATTCCGAGGTGCTTGGCCGCCACGTTCTCAATGGTGTGAGCCTCGTCAATGACGAGAAAGTCGTTCGGGTAAAGATAGCCCGGGCCTTCCTCCGACTGAGGGTCGCGCCCTCCCAGCATGATGAAAAGGAGACTGTGGTTGAGCACCACAAGGTTCGCTGCATCCACCCGGCGACGGGCCTGCTGGTAAAAACAGCGCGGCCCGTCCCCGCCGCCGCAGGATCGCTGGGTGCAGATCCCCGCCTCGCTGCAGACCAGATTCCAGACCGCAGGATCGGGCAGCGGATCAAGGTCGGCCAGCGATCCGTCGCGCGTGCGACGGCTCCAATCGAGGATGCGCTCCAACTCCACCGCCTCGGTCGTGGTGAAAAGCTCCGCCCGGTTTTCCAGTGCCTTGTGCAGGCGGCGCGGACACAAATAGTTCTGCCGCCCCTTGAGCAGGGCCGCATCAAACTCCACCGGCAACAACTTCGCGACCAAGGGAAGGTCTTTGTAGAGCAGCTGCTCTTGCAAATTGATCGTGTGGGTCGAGACAATCGCTTTGCGTCCGCCTTCCATCGCAGCCAGCACCGACGGGACAAGGTAGGCCAGCGACTTGCCCGTGCCGGTTCCCGCCTCGGCGACCAGATGACCTCCCCGCGCCAGCGTTTCCGCCACGCGCTGGGCCATAAGCAATTGCTGCGGACGGAATTCGTAATTGTTGGCTGCCGAGAGCAAACCACCCGGCGCAAAGACGTCGTCCATCCGCGCCGTGGGCCCCGCTTTGGCCCCGCCTTCCGGGACAAGCGAGATCATGACTTGTCCCCTTCCGGCTTAAACGGATTGATGCCGGGCGGCAGCAGCCGGATACTCCCCGGACGACGCGTTCCACCCGGGGCGCCCGCTATGCAAATCCTCGACCGATACATCCTCATTCGCGTGCTCCAGCCGTTCCTTTACTGCGTGTTGGGGTTTGTCTCCATCTGGCTGGTCTTCGACCTAAGCGAGAATGCACCGACTTTCCTCGAGAACAAAGCCCCGCTTTCGCGCATAGCGGAATTTTACCTCCTCCGGGTCCCGGAAATCATCCTGATGAGCCTCCCGGTCGGCCTGCTCTTGGCCATTCTTTACACCTTCACCCAAATGTCGCGCCGCAACGAGCTCATCTCCATCCTCGGTGCGGGGCGCAGCGTTCTCCGATTGCTCGCCCCCCTCCTCATCCTCGGTCTGCTGCTCACCGTCTTCGCCACGGCCCTCAATTACTCCGCCGCTCCCCACGCCGGTGCGGTCAAAAAGGACATCCTGCAAGAAGTCTCCAGCGGCCAGGACCTCGAGCGCCAAGCGATCAGAGGCCACCTCTTCCGCAATCGCGAAGACCGCCGCTTCTGGCACATCGGTCGCCTCAACCCTTCGGTCGAACGTCTTGGTTCGGTCATGATTCTGCAGGAAGACGAATCCGGGCGCCTGCAGCGGAACTACTACGCGGAGAAAGCAGCCTACGACCACACCTCGAAAACATGGCGGCTCGAGAAAGGCAAAGTGGTCGACTTCACCCCGCAGGGTGACGTGAAAGAACAGCGGTGGTTCGAAGTCCTCCGCCTGCGCAATTTTTCCGAAACCCCGTGGCGCATCAGCAGTTCCGTGCTCGACGCCAATTTCCTCTCCGTGCCCGAATTGCACGAATACCTAACCAACAACTCTCATTTCACCCCGGCGCGACTCGCCCCTTACCGCACCCAGTTGGCCTACCGCTGGGCCTTGCCCTGGGGCTGCGTCCTTGCCGTCCTTATCGCCGCACCCCTCAGCATCATCTACTCGCGACGCGGCCTGCTCGGCGGCATCACCATGGCCATCCTGCTCTTCTTTTTCCTTGTCCTGACCAGCAGCGTTTTCCTCGCCTTGGGCAAAGGTCACCGCATTGATGCCACGCTGGCCGCGTGGGGGCCCATGGCTCTTTTTGGCGCCGTCGGCTTGTTCATGCTCTGGATGCGCTCGACCAATCGCGAGATACCCAACATCCTCTCCTGACGCGCCATGAACCAAGACTGGGAAATCCGCAAACGCTCCGAAACCTGCACTGCCACGCAGCACCCTTTCCAAGAGGGTGAGTTTTTCTATACCGCACTTTATCGCGACGCGGACAATTTTCGCCGGGATGACGTTTGTGAAGAGGCCTGGGCCGCACGGCCTGCGGAGCCGGCGCCTTTCTCCTTCTGGAAAACCAAGTTCGAGGCCCCGCCACCACCGCCGCCCGAACCGCTCGCCAAGCAGGATGCGGAAGGCATTCTCCGTAAACTCATCGGGGAAAATTCCGACGCGACCAAAAATTCCCGTTACATTCTTGCCCTCATGTTGGAACGCAAACGCATCCTCAAGCCGATGGAGAGCAGCGATCCGGACATCATGGTCTACGAACGCGCCGGCACGGGTGAAACCTTCCTCATCCCCAACCCCCGACTCAGCCTGGCCCAAGTCCCCGCAGTGCAGGCGGAGGTCACCGCTCTCCTCGGACTCCAACTCGGCAAAGCGGCCTGACCAAGCAAGCGGCGCCGTCCCCGGCACCGGCCCATTCCCATGGACAACGCCATCGCACAACCGGGCTTTACCCCTCGCGCCGAACGCCCCGTTCTCTTTCTCGCGCCCATGGCTGGCGTGACCAACTCGGTCTTCCGCCGCATTTGCAAAGCGCGCGGCGCCGACGTGCTGACCACCGAATTCGTCTCGGCCGAGGGCATCCTGCACCGCAACGACCGCACCGAGCAGTTCGTCGACTTCACCCCAGAAGAACATCCCCTCGGCGTCCAACTTTTCGGCGGTGAACCGGAACAACTCGCCCGCGGGGCCACTTCGGTCGTCGATTGGAAACAACCCGACTTCATCGACCTCAATTTCGGCTGTCCGGTCAACAAAGTGGTTTGCAAAAACGGCGGGTCCTCCCTCCTCCGCGATGGCACCCTCCTCGCGGCCATCGCCTCCGCCGTTGTTCGTGCCGTCTCCCCGCTGCCCGTCACGGCAAAAATCCGCACCGGTTGGGACGAGCAGTCGGTCAATGCGGCGGACAACGCACGCCGCCTCGAAGATGCCGGCATCCGCCGCCTCACCGTGCACGGCCGCACCCGCGCCCAAGGATACTCCGGGCAAGCCGACTGGGACGTCATCGCCTCGGTGGCGGAAGCAGTCCGCATTCCGGTGGTCGGTAACGGCGACATCGACTCCGCCGGCGCGGCAGTCCAGCGCTGGCACCGCGCCGCGGTTTCCGGCCTCATGATCGGCCGTGCCGCCATGACCAGCCCGTGGATTTTCCAGGAAATCGCCGCCGCTTTCCGGGGCGAGGACGCACCGCCGGAGCCGACACTTTCCGACCGTTGGGACCTCATCGAGGATCATT
>CAMBUL010000063.1 GCA_945871065.1 Chthoniobacter flavus
ATTACCCCGGCCGTGCAAGGTCTTATGGGGACAAGCGGGCGGCGCGGGGCGCTCAACACGGTGACCGCTGTCCTCGAGCAAGCACGCTTGTCGGCCATCGAAAATGGCACCACGGCGTATGTCGGTTTTCCGACCAATGCGGCGAACAAGACCAATGGCTTTTCGCACCTCATTGTTTTTCGCGACGCCCGACCGGGTGACGCAAGCACAAATCCTGTCGCGGTGACTCGCTGGCAGCGTTTGCCCAATGGTGTGTTTCTCGAGGGGGGCACCGTCATGACCAACACCTTACCGCCCCGTACCTTGCCCCGGTTGGGCGGATCGGAAGACCTTACGAAAATTCCCGCTCTGGCCTTCAACCGCTTCGGCCAATTGCAAGGCGTGCATACTGAAGTTTCCGTCCTCCTTGGTGAAAAGATCGATCCAGCCAAGCCTGGCGACTGGCGCGGCAGCACGAACAATTACTACGAGCTTCGTATCCAGCCTCTGACCGGGCGAGTGATCGTCGATGATGCTTCTCTTTAAAACAACGCAGTGAAAACGTTCCCGAAATCAATGATGCGCCAGCGGTCGCCAGCCTTCAGTTTGGTCGAGGTCACCATTGCCATCGGCATTTTTGCGTTTGTCGTCGTCGGCGTCATGGGCTTGCTGCCCGCGGGCATGCGGATGCGGGCCGACTCATCCGCCGAGACGCGCGGGGTGTTGATCTCCGAGGAGCTTTTTGCCGCGGTGCGTGCTGCGCCGAGTTTGAGCAATGTGGTGGTACGTGATGGTCCGGGGCTCCGGCCCAACAACAACCGGACGATCAATCTCCTCAGCGGCAGCGGCCAGTCGGTTTTGGGTTATCCCAGCCAAACAACGGTGCCTTACTGGTCTTTCGACAAGAACCCGGGAAGCTCGTGGACCAATGCCGGGGGGGCGGATGCCGAGGTCGCGCAGTCTTCGGCCAACGCGATCGACACTTTGACCCGACTGACCGCGACCAATATCGGCGGCGGTCTCTACCGCGTGAATGTCGAGGTCCGGGCGCCAGCCAGCATCCCATTGACCAACAGCCGTCCCTCGCTTTTTTCCACCCTTATTTACTCGCCATGACCCGCTCCCGCATCGCGTCCTTGAAGGCTCCACCAGGCTTCACCCTCATCGAGGTGATGGTCTCGGCGGCCATTCTGGCCATTGTGCTCGCGGTCATGTTCTCGGCCCTCTCGACGAGCATGTCCCTCTGGCGCAATACGGATAACAAGATCGTCGCTGACCGGGAAGCGCGCGCCGTCGAATTGTTGCTCGCGCGTGACTTGGCCAATGTGATTATGCCCGCTGCGACCAAATTCTGGCCACGTGTCACGAATTCCGGGGGTGTTTTTTACCTCAAGTTTCTCACCGCAACTCCCGCCGACGCGCAACCCGCAACCGCAGGAAACACAGGAGACGTTTGCTATGTCGAGTATGCCGTCCTTCCCTCCACCAATGGGCCGGGTCGCGAGGTGCGGCGGCTCTTCTGGCCAAGCGGCAAGACCTACACGGACGTACTCAGCACGGGGGCGCTTCCCGGCCCCCAAGCCGCGGACCAGTTTGAATCCCTCGGCCTGAATCTGCTGCCGACCAACACCATGGCCGCGCGCGGTTTGGGTAACCTTGTCAATGAGGCCAACAATACCAACTTCGTCCTTCTCGGCTCCAACCTCTTGCCCTTCACGGGAACACCCGGGCCGAACAACTACCCGGCGGCAATCGAGGTGAACTTTGCCGTGGCTGATCCCACCACGCTGGGAAACACCAACCTAATCAGCCGCTCCACCTACGTCCTGCGCAACGCCGGACTCTATTCCTTTCGCATCCCGCTGCCCAAGCCTCCTTCCGCCCCATGAAGCCGCACCTCGCACACCATCCAAGGGAGAGGGGCGTTGCCTTGGTCACCACCGTCATTGTTGTCGCGGTGCTCGCCGTGGTCGCTGTCGCCTTCATGCAAAGCACCACAACCGATCGCCTCTCCTCGCGCAGTGTGGCCAACTACACCCGTGCCAAACTGGCCGCCGAGGGTGGGGCGGCTGCTGCCGAGGCCATGATTACCGACCTGGTGAAACGCTATCCCGACTCCGCGACCGTCTGGCAGAACATTGGCGGAGGTGCGCCCAATGGGACCAACAACGAAGCCACGGTGCTTTATCTCCGGGCCCGGGCCAGCGACACCAACCTCGGGGCCTCGCCCGCCCAGTTCGGCGGAGAGGTGACGATTCTGGCCCAACCCCTCGTCTCTCGTGTCGGGGCAACGCCGGAGACCTTCAACACCAATCCTCTGCCGCTCTCCAGCGTGGCCTCCAGCGTTCCCTTTCCTGCCGACACGGCGGTGAATATCAACGCGACCAACGCTGTACGGCCGGAGCCCTTTGTCGGAAGTCGTTCCTCGACCAACCCGGGGGCTCCGATTACCGCGGCCCAGTGGATTTATATGACAAGGAATGGCGGCCCGGTGAACGCGACCAATCCCTACATCGCCCGCTACGCCTTTTGGATCGAGGACGAGAGCTTTAAGGTCAACCTTAATGTCATCACCAACGGCCCGCGCGGCGCTGCCAGTCTCGGGCTGACTGCGGCGGAGGCCCGGCTTGATGGATCCTGGGGGTCCTCGAGCAACGATGGACTTCGCTCCGTCGCGGGCAATGTCATCTCGGCCCGTGCCTCCTTGGGCGGGCAGTTCCCCACTGCTTTGACCGCCGCCCTGCCGGCGAATCTGGCCAATCCGGCCGCTGCGGCCGAGCTACGGTTCCTGACCACAACGCATTCGGCCGGCCTCGATCTTTCGCGCGGCGGGTTCAAGCGCTTCAACATGAATGCGGCCACCAACGGCGACAAGCGGGCCGGGCTCGACCGCCTGATTATCGCCATCACCAACACCAACTCCGCCTCCCTTTTCGGTCAACGGTTTTACCGGGTGCGCAACGATGCGGCGGGCATCAACAGTACCAATGCGGTCTCGACCAATCACGCGGCCATCTACCTGCAGAAGATCGCGGCGAATATCTATGACTACCTTGATGTGGATGACCAGCCGACCGTGATCAGTAATAGTTCCACCTTCAACCTCGTTACCGGGCGGCCGACCGTCGGTATCCTTCCCTTGGGCGGGGGCACCAGCGGAACCAACCCCATCGCCGCCATGGGCGTGGAAAACGTGCCGCGTTTGCAGGAATACGCGATCCACCTGCGGGTGCGGAGCATTAGGTGGGATGCCTCGAATCCCGACAGCTTCGGATTCGTTTTCAACACGAACGAGGGGGCGGTTAACCCAACCACGGCCAATTATGAAGTGTGGCTGGACCACTACTTTGAGTTCTGGAATCCCGGCACGCGTAATTTCACCAATAGCCCGGATACCTTCCTGAAAATTTTCGACCAACCGGCCTGGGGTCCTGGTTCCGGAGGCGGGGGAGTCACGGGCACTACTGGCCGGGGTTCGGGCTCGTTCGTCTCCAACAACCGCACTTCCTCGGAGATTCCGCTCATCGATGCCCTGACCAGCACCCCGGTGGTCTTTCCAGCTGGCGAGGTGACTGTGCTGACCACGGCACCTCTCACCGCTCTGAATACCGGGGCGGATTCCGCCGGTGTCCTTGTGGTCACGACCAACCCCAGCACCCTGGTCCCACTGGCCAATGTCCCCGCGGCCGACCGGGTCTTCACCGGGACGACAACCTCCATCCTGGCAACCAACTACCTCCACGTTCCCGCCGCGGCCGCCTTCAGCGGCGGCCCCGATTACGGCTACACCCGCCTCTTTGATGTGGCCATGAAGTTCGGAAGACCCGGAGGGACGGGCAACACGGACTACGCCAGCGGTGTGCTCATCGGCAACGATCAGGGCATCATCGAAAGCCATGTCGGCCTGCCCATCGGCGTGCTAAGTGGGAATTCCGGATTCTCGGCCGCAGTGCTAAGTTCTTGGAACCGGAATGACTTGTCCCACATCGGTAACAATATCCTCAACGGCCAAATCGACAACGTCCGGGGTGGGGGACTCCGGGGCAATGCCAACAATGGCGCGTCGACCGCCACGACCAAGCCTAACGCAACGGAAGGTGACCCGCGCTCGCTCTTGGAGCAGCTTGAGTTCAATATTTACGTGTCCGGCGGGGGATCCGACCAGACCCGCTTCTACAACACCATCGGGCCGGGTGCCTCGCCAATGTTCGGCAACAACACCTTCGGCCGGCCGAACACCAACTACGTCCGCGCGGCCGGCTGGACTGACAGCTCCAGCATCAATCCGGGACCGTCCAATGCCCCCCTCTTCGTGAGGAACGGGTCGATGCTGACTATTGGCGAGTTGGGTCATATTACCGATCCGGCACGTCCCTACAGCACCTCTGGATCAGTGCCGACTCTCGCCCGGGGCGGCGGACGCACCCTGCGCGTGGGGCAGTCGGAATTGACCAACTTCGGCGGAACAAACATCGGTTGGTATTCGGGCAACCAGACCAACGCCAGCCGCACTTGGACCTCGTGGCGCTTGGCCGATATTTTCACCACGACAGCTGCCAGCAACGGCGCAACCGCGCTTGATGCCCAAGGCAACCTGACCAACAGCCTTGGCGTTGTCAGGGGACAGACCAACACGAACGGCGTGGTTGTCACCATCCCCGGCCTGATCAACCCCAACGGTGTCCTACGCGATGGTGGGGCAGCGGTGAAGGCCGCCCTCTACGGGCTGACCTTCCTGCCGCCCGGACCCGAGGGTGCCTCCCTCATCGGCGGCCGGCCAGCCAATCTGAACAATGTGATGACCAATCTCATCGGGCGGCTGACCAATACGACGGCCGGCGGACTGCCTGCCAATTCGCTTAACCCCTTCTGGGAGCGGGGGGAGTTTTCGGAACTCTCCGGCCTCAACTCCGCGTCCGCCTCAACCTTGGTCAGTGGTCAGGTCATGTCCAATGTCATCGACCGCGGACGCGAGGAACTCGTGCGCCGCTCCATCGAGATGATCACCACCCGTGGCAGTGTCTTCACCGTTTACGCCATCGGGGAAGTCTTGCAGGTCACGCCACAAACAACAAATGTGCTCAGCACGGCGCGCCTCAAGCAGACCTTCCAAATCGAGCCGCAGTTCCAATTCCCTACAGATTATGGCAACGACAACTTCAATCCGGCACAGGCCCTTCGGGTCACGCGCCGCTTTTCGGCTCCCACCAACTACACAGTGCGCGTCCTCTCTTCCTCCTATGACTAAGCTCGCTCCTAAATGCCCGCTCACCCTCGCACTCGTGATTCGGCCGCTCCAGCGGAGTGATTCAGCCGGAATCGCCTCATCGTCAGGCCCGGCGCAACGAGTGAGTGCCCTCCTTCGTTCGTGCGTGGAGTCTCGCTCGGCGGGAGGTTCTCCATCTGGCCGGGTCCGGGGAAGTAATTTTCGCCGGGCCTTGTATCTTTCTTTCTGTCTCGCCGTTTTGGCCCCGATGGATGCGGTCATGGCTCAGGCCGAAGCAACGCAGGGTGCCAGTGAAGAAGGCGCTGCCGTCCGGCCGAGCGGAAAGAAGGAATCGTCCCCGGCCATGATCCGCGGTTTTGTCGTTCCGCGAGAAGGCAGCAACCTTTCGCTGCAACTCGGGATCAAGCCGCAAAAGCCTTCGCAGGCGGATGCTCCGCCGCAGGTGGTCGCCGCGACTGGTGGTCCGGCGACTTTCGAAAGCAACTACGCACCGATCAAGCCGGGTGGGGTGGTCATCGAGTTGCGCTCGGGCGACAAGGTACTCGCCGATGGCTCCGTTGCCCTGCAACCCGCGAGGGCCTACACGTTCGTCGCGTGGCAGGCCACAGCGGACGGGTGGCAGATCAAGGCCTTCCCGGATGATCCGACCTCCCCCACCGCGGCCGACAGAGCAGTTCGGGTGCTCAATTTTCCGGCCGGCCGGGAAACACTTTTATCGATCGATGGGGGCGCCGAGGTCCGGGTGCCCACCAACACAGTTCAGGAATTGCGTGCTCCTCCCAAGGTCATCGGAGTCAACGTGAAGGTTTTGGCCTCGGATGGAGGCCCGCCGACCACGAGCGCCCTCGAGATGGATTACACCACCTTAAAGAGCGGCTACATCGTGGTGGTCCCGGATAACCTCGGTCGGATGCGACCCCAATTCATCGGCGGCGGATACCAAGAAATCCAAGAAGTGGCTCCGGCACCTGCGGTTGCCGCTGCGCCGATGACCGCGGAAGACGAGAAGCAAGCGAAGATTACGCAAGCCCGGATGGAAATGGACCATCAGCAGTCGATCCTAAACATGATCAAGGCCAGGCAGGCTGTCGCGGGAAACAGCACCAACGCCACCCTCCAGCAACACAAGCGCGACGCGGAAAAAAGAATCACGGAGCTAAAGAAAGAGGCTGAAGCGGCGGCACGTCCCGCCGCACCGCCGCCTGCGGCGCCCTGAGGCAACCACGACGGGCTTTGGACACCGCCGCGAGCGGTGAAATCCCCGCAAAGGCCGCCGGCTTCGGGGCATTGGAGAGTTGAGCCTGCGCCTGACGGGACCATGGCAACGCGACCTGGACTTCCGACGCAGGCTGACCGGCGACTTGGCCGCTTGGGAGAAGGTCCCCGGTCGCTGGCGTCCCGATGATGCTCGTTTGTCCTTCGCGATGCCGGGCCCTGCCGCCTTTTTGCCGCGCCACGCTCGATGCGGAGTAGTTGACCTTTCCGGTCATGAATGAGCGCGGCGCGGCAAAAAAATGCAGCATCGGCCGGATGCGACGAAATTGTGACAAATCCCTGTTGGCTTTTCTCCGCGCGAGTGGCACTTTTGGCTTTGGCGCTCATTCTCCAAACCTGCCATGAAAAAAAGCACCACCTCCAACCTTCTCCGTAAACTTTTCGCGCCGCTCTGCGCTCTCGCTCTCCCCGCGATGATGACGACGCCTACGCAAGCGCAGACTTATTTCAATATGTCCTCGGGGAACTATTCCGAGTCGTTCACAGGGTGGACGAGTTACCCGGTCAATTGGAACGGATTGGCCACCAACAGCACGACCAATGCGATTCCCTCACCAACGCGGATTACCACGGCGTCCACCTCGCTTATTTTGAATCAGACAAGTTTCTCGGCTGGTATACAGAGCACGAACTCGGCAACCTCTATCTTTTTTCTTTCCACAGGAGCCTCTAACAACACTTCGTCGGTGGGCACGGATCTCAACCTCAACTTCACCAACCGCGTCGCCGGGACGCTCAGCTTTGATGCGGCCACTGTTTTTAACCAGACTGGCAATCGGGGGGGCTCGCTCAGGGTCTACTTTGCCACCAACTCCAGCCCGACGAATGCGGCGGACTGGACGGAGATCACGGGCGGCGGGCTTCCCTACATCGCGACCAACAACACAGCAGGTTCAGGTGCCATCAACGTCGCGCTCCCCTCCGCCATTAACAGCAACGCCACGACAAAGCTTCGCTTCTACTACAACAATGGCCCCGCTGGTGGCCCCAGCCCGACCGGCAGCCGTCCGAAGATCAGCATCGACAACCTCTTGGTCACCTCGACCTCGGCTTCAGCCAACGCGCCGACGGTCACAGGCTTCTCGCCCGCAGGCGGCCCGGCCGGAACCTCGGTCATCATCACCGGCACAAACTTCAACACGGCCACCGCCGTTGCTTTCAACGGTGCGTCCGCTTCCTTCGTTCTTGACAGCCCCACCCAAATCACCGCGACGGTGCCCGGCGCAGCCACGACCGGCCTCATTGCCGTGACTAACCCCGACGGCACTGCGTTCAGTGCGACGAGTTTTGTCGTCCCGACCGTCACCGTTATTCTCCCAGCCTCAATCGTCGAGGGAAGCAGCAGCACCGGCGAGGTCACCATCCCGGAGGCACTCTTGACCAATCTTTCTGTCACCCTCACCAGTTCCAGCACGAACGACCTCACAGTCGAAACACCCATCGAAATCTTCGTCGGCACGACCAATTACACCTTCAACATCGCGGCCCCAGTCAACAACTCAAGCAGCACCAACACGGTTGTCACGGTCACCCCCGTGGCCGCGGGCTTCGCCTCGGCGCCGGGCAGCATAACGGTGCTCAACACGGATGCCCCGAAGATCCCCCTCAGCACCCTCACGACGAACAGCTACACCCAAGACTTCAACACCTTCGGTACAAACACTCTGACCAATGTCATCCCCGTCGCCGTGGGCACGCAGGCGAGCTTCGGCGGGGCAGTCAACACCAACCTCAATGGCTGGTTTGCCACCACGATTGCCGGGACGCCGAACACCAGCCTCGTGGCTGACAATGGTAATGGCACCAACGCCGCCGTCTACAATTACGGCAACACCGGGGGCGCGAACCGCTCGCTCGGTGCCTTGGCCAGCAGCGGCACGGCCGTCGGTTACGGCGCTCTCATCAGCAACGCGACCGCCAGCACGCTCAATTCCGTGGTGATCAACCTCACCGGAAAATTCTGGCGCAGTTCGACCTCGTCCCAAAACTTCCTCAACTTTGCTTACGGCGAGGTGGATGGCACCGTTGTCAACAACATTAATTTCCTCACGGCCTCGAACTCGGACAACGTCTTCGCGCTCCCGCTGGCCAACATTTACGGGCCGAGCCCGGTAACGACCAATGGTCCCCTCGATGGCAACAACATCACGAACCAAGTTCAGATCAGCAACGTGACCATCCCAGTGAACCTCGCACCAGGCGAGACAATGTTCGTCCGCTGGCAGGACTTCGACAACGCAGGAAGTGATGCCGGTCTCGCCATCGACGATGTCAGCCTCACCGCCTCCACAGCCCTCGCCGGGCCGGTGCTGGGCACCACGGTGGTCGACGACCTCGCGCTCTTGCAGAACGGCGCGACCGTGTCTTCGGCCGTCCTGACCGACTCTGGTTCCGCCCTGACTTCGCGCGGCTTCGTCTATTCCGAGACGGTCTTCAACACCAACCCGGTCATTGGCGGTCCCAACACCACGGCGATCACCAACAATCCTCCCGATGTCTCGGCCTTCACCAACGCGATATCTGGCCTCCTCGCCAGCACGAGCTACACCGTCAAATCCTTTGCCGCAAGTGAGGCCGGGACGAACTACGGGCCGGCGGCCGTTTTCAACACCGTGGCGCCCAGCCCGTCCTTCACCGGCGTCTACACCCAGAGCTTTGATGGCCTGACCAACACGATCCTACCCGCGGGCTGGCGCGCCATCTCCACCGGCGGGATCAATGCCTACGCCGGCGATTGGAACACCGCGGGTTCGACCGGCGGTTTCTACGGGCGCACCAATATCCCCGGTATCCTCGGCTACCGCCACACCGGATCCACGGGCATCCTGACCAACCGCCTGACGCTCATCAACAACACCGGAGGCACGCTGACCAACCTCTGGGTTTCCTACCAGGGTGAGGTCAACACGCTGACCAACACCCGCTTCCCGGCGTGGACCGTGGTCGTGGATGGCCAGACCAATGCCTCGCTGGCCTACTCGACCGGCGCCGGTTCGAACGAATTCAAGTCGGCGGAGGTGACCGGCGTCAATATCACCAACGGGGGAACCATCATCATCGGCTGGTGGTCCGATCGCGGCACGAACGCTGGCGGTTCCTCCCGCCTGATCGGCATGACTGATGTGCGGGTGGCTACCACGCCGTTCAGTTTCCCCGAGATTGGCGTGACCGGCAGCCTGACCAGCTTTGCCACTACGACAGGAAGTCCGTCGGCCGCACAATCCTTCAGTGCCTCTGGGGCGAACCTGACCGGTAATATTACGGTGACTGCTCCGACAGACTATGAGGTGTCGCTGGACAATAGTGCCTTCTCTTCGTCGCTCACGCTGCCACAGGTCAGTGGGACGGTGGCCTCCACCCCGGTTTACGTGCGCATCGCCGCCACCGCACCCGTCGGCAATCCCGCAGGCCAAGTCACGTTGACCAGCACCGGAGCCACTTCGCAAAACATCGCGGTGACCGGCACGGTTGCATCCGCCACCAGTGGCTTCACCACATGGGCCCAAGGCGCTCCGACTAACTCGACCACGGTGGGCCTTTACGCCATCGGCGGTGCGACCAGTCCTACCGCGACCGACGGCGTCCCGTCGCAGACGGCCCTGACGAGCAACAACCTTTCGATCATAGCGATCGTCCGGACCAATGACCCGAACCTCACGGTGTTCGGACAGGCCACCGCTAACCTGAAGAATGTTCCTTGGACCACCAATGGGGTGACCAAAACCAATGCGCCTGATCAATTGAGCGTGCCGAGTGGCACCGCGCGTCAGATCTTCAGCATCGAACGCGGCACAAATACCAGTCTCTTCCTTCGCATCGACTCCATCCTACAGCCATAAGCTAGGTCCGCCGAGGCGGACGGTGTTCAGTGATTCGGTGTTCAGTGGTTCAGTGGTTCAGATGGAGCGAGCTGGGGCCACCGATTGACGCGGATGGGCGCGGATGAGGTTCGGGCGGTTGCGCCGACCCAGCGCTCGCGGAAGTCCGGTTCTGAGCACGGAATTGTTTCCCGCAGGGGTCACACCGTGGGAAACCATCTTCTGACATCTTCTTGCATTGGTGGCGAAAGACCGGGCGCCTCTCTTCGGCTTGGTCTTCGTTCACTTCTGTTCCAACCAATTCTCCAAATCTTGTTTCGTCCGGCTCGGCGGGTTAACGTCGCTTCATGAAGCAATACCGCCCGGACGTGGAGCGCCAGAAATGGCTCTACTCCATGGAAAAGTCGCGCAAAGTGCTGCGACGCTGGCAAGGCAAGCCGGAAGGTCCGGATCCTTCCCGTCCCCGCATCCCCGACAACTCCGAGCCCTGGCTGCCCGGCGGTGTGCGATCCATGGCCGACGCCATGTGGATTTCCGATCGGATCAAGGAGGACGTAGAGAGATGGGGACCAAAACCGAATCCGACGAAGTAGTCCGCCGCCTCGCGGATGAGTTCCGCGTTCTTACCCTCGGCGGGTTGGCGGTTATCGCGACCGGTTTGAGCCGAAATACATACGATGCGGATATCTGGGTAGAGCCTTTTGCGTCGCCGGAGGAATGGAGCAATCACCTTTCTCCCATACTTTATGCATCTGGAACGGCCCAACCGGTCGCCATCGGATCTTGGGAGAAAATCGGGCGGGGGAACTTGGCTGGGGTGATTGGTCGCGATGGAGTTATTAGAGTGAACGGATTGGAGCGTCCGCTCGATGTTTTTCGCGATCCCAATCAACTTGCCATGGAAGACTTTGACGAAATTTGGGATCGGGCGCAGTTGCAGGACGACGGCACGCGGCTTCCCGACCCGATCGATTTGTTGGTCAGCAAGCAGGAAACCGGGCGGGACAAGGACCGGGCAGACATCATTTTTTTGGAGGGCAAGATCGAGGCGGACTATCTCGCGCGGTTGCCCAAAGTATCGGCCGATGAGGCGGCGCACATGCTCCGGCGTTTCCTCACCCCGCGCGTGGCCGAGGCGGCGCTGGCTCATCCCGGCAACGGGGTCGGGGAACTCGCGCGCAAATTTCTGCACGAACTAGCGGAGGAGGGGGACCCCTACGCCGCGGAAATTCTCCGGCGCGGTTGAGGGGAGCGGCCTGCGGCCGCAGGTGGCGGTGTTGCCTCCCGCCTAACTCAATAAGAGTTACTCTCCCGAAAAGAAATAAAGACAAGCCACAGCCGAGCACAGCGAACCGTAAAGAAGTGGAGATAGGTCGCCGCGGTGACCAAACAGACAGCTCGGAGAGCTGAGCGAAGCGGTCAAATAGAAGAAGATGAAAGAGGATAAGCGGGGCGCGGGGCACAGGGCGCCCGGTGACGTGTGGCTTGAACCTGCGCCCCGGAGTCTGCGGAGTCGCCTGTGGCCGCGGTTTGCAGTGTTCAGTTTGCAGTGTTCAGCCAGAGGCGGGGGAAGCAGAAGGGAAGCGATGAATGAAAAACGCAAAGTGCAGAGTGGCAGGCGGGCCGCCGATGGACGCGGCTTCCTTCCGAGGGGAAGGGCTCGCACTGGGGTGAGCCCGAGCGCTCGCGGAAGTCCGGTTCTGAGCACGGAATTGTTTCCCGCGGGGGTCACACCGCGGGAAACCATCTTCTGACATCTTCTTCCATCGGTGGCTAATGTTTGTCCGGCCTGCGGCTGATTCAGCTTTCAAGCTCAGCTCTCAACTGGCCGAAGGCTAGCTTGGCTATGGTCGAAGCGGCTTGGATGGACAGTGGAAATGCGCTACGTTTAAGAGATGAAGCTGGCGATCCACGATTGGGCGGCCAAATATATTTGGTGGCAGACGCCGGAGGAGGCGGCGCGGCGTCCTCGGCGCGTCATGGCACAAGTCATGGACCTCGGCACCTTCGCCGATGTGCGCTCGCTGGAGAAGGCCGCCGGGC
>CAMBUL010000064.1 GCA_945871065.1 Chthoniobacter flavus
TTTGGCGGGTCTCGGCGGCGGTCATGTGCGGCAATTTGTCCGCCAAGGATACGTTTGCTTCAAGAAAAACGATGCTCCGGCACTTGCCAGCACCGGACTCGTCTGCGATAATTACCTCTTCAAAGCGAAAGAAAAATCATGAGCGAAAAAGAAATCAAACACGCCGCCGACAAGTTCAAAAGCGGCAAGACCCACGCGACCGAAGCGGCCCAAGAGTTCAAAGATGCCGCCGCGGCGAAGTTCAGCGACCTGCGCGGCACTCTGAACGAACGGGCCGGCGAATATCGCGAACGGGCCAACCAAGTCTGGTCGGAGACCACCGGGCGCGCCCGCACCCTCACGGAGGACGGCGAGGACTACATCCGGGAAAATCCGCTCCAAGCCGTCGGCATCGCCCTGGCTGCCGGTTTCATCATTGGCGTCATCATGCGCCGCTGATCACGCGGCGCATGAATCCATCACCCGGCGCGGAATCGACCGGCTCGTCGGAACCGCCCGGCCTGCAGGCCGCGGCCGGCGGTTTCACCACGGCGCTGGTCCGCTATTTGCAAGCCCTCACCGGTTTGTTCGGACTCGAACTGCGCGAGACCGGCGGACAGGCCCTCCTCCTCGGCTTGCTCGGCGTGGCACTCGTCGTGGCATCCGTGTTGGCCTATCTGTTTTTACTCCTCGGGCTGACCATTGTGGTGGTCGGCTCGCTTGGCGGCGGATGGGTCACCGCCCTTTTTGTGCTCTGCGCGCTGCATGCCGTGATGGCCGTTGTGCTTTTTCTTGTTTTGCGCGGACGCGCAACCAAACCGCTCTTTCCGGGAACCCGCGAGGCCTTGCGCCGCGAGGTGCAAAAACTTTCATGAACCGCGAAGATTACTTGCGCGAGTTGGCTGCCGCCGGACGGGATCTGCAAGAAAAAATTCATGATCTGGCCGGAGCGGCCAATCCCCTCAACCAACTCCGTAGCGAGGTGTCGCGGGACTGGAAATGGTGGCTGCCCGGGGCCTCCGTGGCGGGTTTCGCCGTTGCGCGTCTCCTCCGGCCGGGAAGCAGCCGCGCCCGGGCGGGAGGAGCAGGAGGTGCACCAAACGCCGGCGCCGTCTTCTGGGTCCCCACCCTGCTCAAACTCCTCCCCGCCATCGCCAGCCAGCTGGTCCCTCTTTTTTTGAGTTTGCGGTCGGGCCGCAAGCCGTAGAAATTTCCGCCCGCCGTGTCCGATTCCCCCGCCACAACGACAGTCGAAGTCATCGAGGAAAATCCCTCCGCCGTGCATGCCCTCGGCCACGTCGACCAATACCTGGCCATCGGCAAGGAGTCGGGGGCCTCGGATATCCATCTCAGCGTGAACATCCCGCCGACCTGGCGCCGCTTCGGTACGCTCGAGCCGATCTGGCTGCAGGCCGACAACCTCTGCGCCGCCGACACCGAGCATCTTGCCATGGGCTTCCTCAATGATGCGCAGAAGAAACTTCTTTTGGAACGCGGTGACGTTGACTTTGCCTACACCAACGAAGCGGGACGTTACCGCACCAGCGTGGTGCGCCACCGTCTCGGCTACGACCTCGTGTTCCGCATCATCCAGACAAACGTGCGGACAATGGACGAACTCAGCTTGCCGCCGCAGCTCAAAATGCTGACCCAATACCAGAACGGTCTTGTTCTTGTCACCGGCTCGGTCGGCAGCGGGAAGAGCACGACTTTGGCTTCGCTGGTCGAAGAAGTGAACCGCACCCGCCATGAACACATCATTACTTTGGAGGACCCGATCGAATACCTCTTCACCCCGCAAGGTTGCCAAGTAAACCAGCGGGAGGTGCACACCCACACCGAATCCTTCGGGGCAGCACTGCGCGGCGCCCTGCGGGAGGATCCTGACGTCATCATGGTGGGTGAGATGCGCGACCTGGAAACAATCTCGCTCGCCATCACCGCGTCAGAAACCGGTCACTTGGTTCTCGGCACACTTCACACCGCCAATGCAGCCCGCACGCTCGACCGTCTGCTCGACGTCTTTCCCGTCGACCAGCGCGAACAAATCCGCATCATGGTCAGCGAATCACTGCGTGGGATCGTGTCGCAGCAACTCGTGCCCCGCGCCGACGGGGCGGGTCGTGCACTGGCGATCGAAATCCTGATGAACACCCCTGCGGTGGCCAACGTCATCCGCGAGGCTAAAACCTTCATGCTCCCCGGCATCATCCAAACAGGGAAGAAGCTGGGCATGCAACTCATGGACGACTCGCTGTCTTCGCTTTACCACGCGGGAGTCATCACGGCCGACGAGGCCGTCTCGCGATCGGAGGACAAACAAGTCATGAAACAAATCTGCGGCATGCTCTGACCCCATGGCCCACATCGACCAATTATTTGAAGTTCTGATCAACGCAGGGGCGTCCGATTTGCACCTTGCGGAGGGACAACCTCCGAAAATCCGCCGTCACGGGGATGTCATCCCGATCCGCGAAGAAATCCTCACCGCGGAAGAGATGAACTACATGCTCAGCGAGATCTGCACGCCGAAAAACTGGGAACGGTTCCAGGATAAGGGTGACCTCGACTTTGCCTATGAGATGAATGAGGACAGCCGTTTCCGGTGCAACTATTTCAAACAGGTGCACGGCCTCGGCGCGGTCTTCCGCTTGATTCCCACGCGCATCGCCACACTCGAGGAACTGGCTCTGCCCCCGGTGATCAAAGAATTCGGCCACCTGCGCGGCGGCCTCGTCCTTGTCACCGGCCCGACCGGTTCCGGGAAGAGCACCACGCTCGCGGCCTTGATGGACTACATCAACACGAACTTCTCCCGCCACATCGTGACCGTCGAAGAACCGATCGAGTTCGTTCACTCGAACAAGAAAAGCATCATCACCCAGCGCGAGGTTCCGGAGCATTCGGTCAACTTCCCCGCCGGACTGAAGGCCGCATTGCGTGAAGATTCCGACATCGTGCTTGTCGGCGAGATGCGCGACCTCGAGACGATCTCCCTTGCCTTGACTGCCGCGGAAACCGGTCTGCTCGTGTTTGGAACCCTCCACACGAACAATGCCCGCAAGACGGTCGATCGTATGATCGATGTCTTTCCCTCGGACCAGCAATCGCAGGTCCGCACCATGCTGGCCGCGTCCTTGCGCGGCGTGATTGCGCAGCTTCTGCTCAAACGTCAGGACGGCGGTGGCCGTATCGCGGTGAATGAAATCCTCGTGGTCAACAGTGCAGTGGCCGCCATCATCCGTGAAGGCGCCACGCAGAAGTTGCAGGATGCCATCGTCAGCGGAAAAGCGCAGGGCATGCAATTCATGGACGATGCCATCTGGGCGCAATTGCAGCAGGGCCACGTCTCGCCGCATGAAGCGTTCATGAAGGCGATCGACAAAAACCGCTTCAAGCCATTCCTCCCCGACGAGGAAGCGGCCCTCGCCAACTCGGCGGGCGGGGCGGGTTAATTTGGGTCCCGGCGGGTCCCGAGGCGCCGCCCTGCCCCGAGGATCGACCGAGCGCTGCGCCACAACGGCCCTTGCCGCCCACGGGTGTGCCCGATAATTGTTGCTTTGTCATGGCGTGATCGACGCCTCCTCCCTATGCCGAAGTCCACCGTTCCGCCTGAAGAGCTGGCCGCTTTTCTCGAAGCACGCCACGCCGACCCGTTCCACACCTTGGGCATGCGGCGCAGCGGCGACTTTCTCGCGGTGCGCGTCTTCCGGCCCGATGCGGCCTCGGTCACGGTGGTCGACGCCGCCAATCAGACGCGCAGGTTTGAGGCGGTGAAAATTCATCCGGAAGGATTTTTCGAAGCGGTCCTCCCCAAGGGCACCGCGGAGTTTTCTTACACCTTGTGCCTGAATTCGCACGATGGCCAAGAGTGGGAAACCAGCGACCCGTATTCCTTCGGCCGTATTCTTGGGGAGACGGACGTCTACCTGCATGCCGAGGGCAACCACTGGGATCTCTACCAGAAATTCGGCGCGCATCTCACCAAAGTGGACGGCGTGGAAGGCACGGTCTTCTGCGTCTGGGCCCCCAACGCGCAGCGCGTCAGCGTGGTCGGTGATTTCAACCACTGGGACGGCCGCGTGTACCCCATGCGCAAGTTGCTCGGCAGTGGCATTTGGGAAATTTTCCTTCCGGGAATTAAAGAGGGCTCACATTACAAATTCGAGGTCAAGGGATACCACGGGGAGATCTGCCTGAAGAGCGACCCGTTCGCTTTCTACGGTCAGCACGGACTGCAAACCGCGTCGATCGTCTACGACCTCGGGCGATTCGCCTGGTCGGACGAAAGCTGGATGAAGTATCGCGCCAGTCAAGAGTGGGCGAAAAAGCCGATCAGCATCTACGAAGTGCACCTCGCCTCGTGGCAACGCGTGGCAGAGGAAGAAAACCGTCCCCTTAGCTACATCGAACTCTCCCAACGGCTCATTCCCTACTGCCTGGAGATGGGCTTCACCCACATCGAGTTGATGCCGGTGGCCGAGCATCCCTACGACGGGTCCTGGGGCTACCAAGTGGCGGGGTATTACGCGCCGACCAGCAGGTTCGGTAATCCGGATGAGTTCCGCCACTTCGTCGATCATTGCCACCAGGCGGGAATCGGAGTCATTCTTGACTGGGTGCCGGCCCACTTCCCGAAGGATGCGCACGGGTTGGCCAAGTTCGACGGTACGCACCTTTACGAACACGCCGATCCGCGGCAGGGGGAGCATCGCGATTGGGGAACGTATATTTTCAACTACGGACGCAACGAGGTGCGGAATTTCCTCATCGCGAACGCGCTTTTCTGGTTCGACCAATACCACAT
This sequence comes from Chthoniobacter flavus, assembly GCA_945871065.1. Taxonomy (GTDB): domain Bacteria; phylum Verrucomicrobiota; class Verrucomicrobiia; order Chthoniobacterales; family JACTMZ01; genus JACTMZ01. Next base: position 4,787 of record CAMBUL010000064.1, read on the forward strand.
CGACGGGCTGCGGGTGGACGCCGTCGCTTCGATGCTCTACCTCGACTACTCGCGCGAAGGCGGCGAGTGGGTACCGAATTGTTTCGGCGGACGGGAAAACCTCGATGCGATCCATTTTCTCAAGCGCTTCAACGAGGTCAGCTACGAGCGTTTTCCCGGCATCATTACCATTGCCGAAGAATCGACCGCTTGGCCTGGTGTCTCGCGCCCGACTTACCTCGGCGGCCTCGGATTCGGATTCAAATGGAATATGGGGTGGATGCACGACTTCCTCGACTACATGAGTCTGGATCCGATCTACCGTCGCTACCACCAGGGCAGCATCACTTTCTCGCTGCTCTACGCGTTCCACGAGCACTTCATCCTTGTCCTCAGCCACGACGAGGTTGTGCACGGCAAAGCCGCCCTGCTCGGCAAAATGCCGGGGGACATGTGGCAAAAATTCGCCAACTTGCGGATGTTCTACGCCCTGATGTGGGCCCATCCCGGAAAAAAACTGCTCTTCCAGGGAGGCGAATTCGGCCAGTGGGAAGAATGGCGTTACAACCAGAGCCTCGACTGGCACCTCACCCAGCTTCCGCTGCACGCCGGCCTCAGCCGGTTGGTCCAGCATCTCAACCAAATTTACAAGGAATACCCGGCCTTCTACGAACTGGACGACACCAGCGACGGCTTCGAGTGGATCGACTTCCACGACTCCGACAACAGCATCGTCGCATTTCTGCGCAAATCGGCCGGTGGCCAGAAGCTCGTTTTCGCCATGAACGCCACACCGGTGGTCCGGGCCGGTTACCGCATCGGGGTGCCCGAGGCGGGTTTTTACCGCGAAATCCTCAATACCGACGCCGAAACTTACGGCGGCAGCAATGTCGGTAATAAACACGGTATCCCCTCCGACCCCCTCCCCTGGCAGGGCCGCGACCATTCCATCCAAATCGAGTTGCCGCCGCTGGCTTTGCTTGCATTTGTGGCCGATTAGTGGTTGCATTGGGCCTTAAATCTGCATTATTTACTTCCATCCCATGAAATCATTCCGCCGCTCCCTTCAGGCCTTCACTCTCATTGAATTGTTGGTCGTCATCTCGATCATCGCCATTTTGGCTTCCCTTGCCATCCCCGCCGTCACCGGTGCGCTCACGCGGGGCCAGGCGACACAGACCTTGAGCAACATGAAACAACTTCATCAGATTGCCTACACCATGGCGATGGATGCGACAACCACGGGTGACACCAATGTCGGGTGGCCCGGGAGCATGCCGAACAAAACTTGGGCCGGTTGGATAACCAATGCTGTCCCGGGGTATCTGAAAACAAACGACATGGCGAAGCTCCTCACTGCCCCGGGTATCACCGTGCCGGCCACGGCCACCCTCAGCTCTCTTACTCCCGGACAGGCAAATAATGGCCGCGCTGTTTTGCTTTACCAAGTAGCTGAGACAAATGAAAATACAACGGTCCTGTTCAGTTCTTCAAATTTCACCAATTCCCAATCGGGAGGCGATGCTCTCAGCGCCAGCTCTCTGCCCTATGGCGATAAACTATACATCGTTTTCCGCAAGGGCGGCGACGGATCAATCCTGCAGGCGCGGCAGGTGGGCAATACATTCACCAACGTCATCGGGGCCTTCGCAGAGGTTGCCCCCTGACCGTCCACAACATTTCGATCAGAGCGACGCGACCGCATCCATGATGCGGTCGCTTGCTTTTTGGTAGAAAGCACGGTCTTCAATCACGGATCCCTCGAAACGGATTGGTGCGCCAATAGTGACCTTTACGGCGACGAGGCGTGGGACGGCCCTTCCTCGGGGGAAAGCTTGAAACGATCCACTCACCCGCACCGGCACAACCGGAGCACCGGTCTTGGTCACGATCATTCCTATGCCGGACTGGGCCGGTTGCAAATTTTCATCCGGGCTTCTGCTTCCTTCGGGAAAAATAAGGACGGCGCCACCACTTTTCACCACACGGATCGCGCCCATGAGCGCGCTGCGGGCGGCGTTTTTTTGGTCGACGGGGATGACATTAAGCTGAGGAAAGATGGGGCCGAGGACAGGCCAGTCGAGAAGGGATTTTTTCCCAAGGTAATGGATAGCCCTTTTGCAGGCGATACCAACCAAGGGAGGGTCAAGATTGCTGCAATGGTTGGCCGCAATGATGCAGGGACCTTCTTCGATCATGTTCTCCGCGCCGATGACGCGGTAATGGAAGAAAGTTTTGGCGATGGCCTTGCTCAGCGAATAGCCGAACCAATACCAGACGGTCATTCGTTGCTGCATCACGGGGCGGGACAGGGGAAAGTAGTGGTAGGTCTGAGCCTCCGGACCGGCCGCGTGGTCTGACTCGGATTGCGGACGGCGCGTCGGGGGCGCCGCGCCCTACCTTGGCGGGCGCGCTTCATCGGCGGGTTCGATCAAAAACTAGGCCTTGAGCACAGATTTTTTCCACCATGGCAGCGACGACGCCTTCGACATCCAACGTCGAGGTGTCGATGACCGTGGCACCAGGGGCAATAGTCAGGGGATCGGTCGAACGGGTGGAGTCGATAAAGTCGCGCTTGGCAATTTCTTCCGTCTGACCCTGGTCGCGTCTCCGGCGTTGGCGAACCTGTGCCGGGGCATCGATGTAGAATTTGTAGGGAGTCTCGGGGAAGACGGCTGAGCCGATATCGCGCCCCTCCACGACCGTCTGACGGCCTTGCGCGTGGACGCGGATCGCCGCGGACAGGATGTAACGCACAGCCGGGACGGCGGAAACCGGTGAAACGTTGGCATTGACTACTTGCTCGCGCAAGTGAGCCCGGGGATCCGCGCCGTCCACGACGGGATAGTAATCAGTGCCGTCGCAACCAATCTCGACGTGCGAGTTACCAACCGCCGAGGCGACCGCGCCGACGTTGCGGCAGTCGACGTCCTGACTCAAGCAGTTCCAAGTGATCGCGCGGTAAAGGTCGCCGGAGTTGAGGAAGCGGTAACCGAGTCGGGCGGCAAGCGCGCGGGCCACGGTGCTTTTACCGGAGGCAGCCGGACCGTCAATCGCAATGACTACCGTGAAAGATGAAGTGTCGGCTTTATTCATGGGTCATCCGCCGCAATTGCTCCGCGAAACCTGGATAAGATGTCTCCACGCACTGCGTGTCCTCAATAACGGTCTCGCCTTCGGCAAAAAGGCCGGCAATGGCAAAGGCCATGGCAATGCGATGATCGCCATGGCTACTGAGCCGAACCCCGCGCAGGGGACGGCCACCGTGAATAACCATACCATCAGGGGTCTCCACGACCTCGGCACCCATAGCGGTGAGGTGGTGCGCGACGACGGCCAGTCGGTCGGATTCCTTGACTCGCAACTCACCCGCATCACGGATAATTGTCGTTCCGGAGGCGAGGGCTCCGGCCACGGCGAGCACAGGAATTTCATCGATCACATTCGGGATTTCTTTGCCTTCGATCGTCGTTCCTCGCAACGGTGCACCAAGAATCTCGATTTTTCCGAGTGGCTCACCTGGTCCTCTGGAGAGTTCCTCTTCGCGAAGCCGGGCGCCCATCCGGAGAAGGATGCCAAGCAGGCCGGTTCGCGTGGGGTTCAGACCGACATCGCGAACCACCACATTAGCCCCCGGTTGCGCCGCGGCGGCCACCAACCAGAAAGCGGCGCTCGAAATATCGCCCGGTACTTGAAAATCCCGCGCCTGGGGCAAATTACCCCCGAGGACGGAAATACGCTCTCCCTCTCGCTCCACGGGAACACCGAAATATTCGAGCATACGCTCGGTATGGTCGCGAGTGGCGACCGGTTGAACGACCGTTGTTCTCCCCCGGGCCAAAAGCCCGGCCAGCAGAACACAGCTTTTGACTTGGGCACTGGCCACGGGGAGACGGTATTCGATCCCTTGGAGACTTACGCTACCTTCGATGACGAGAGGCGGGCAGTCCCCCTGTCCTTCGGTGCGCAGCTTCGCGCCCATGAGGCCCAAGGGTTCCATGATGCGCCGCATGGGACGGCGGGAGAGCGAATCATCGCCGGTCAGCCGAGATTGAAAAGGTTGCGCCGCGAGCAAACCCGCCATCAGGCGCATCGTTGTTCCTGAATTTCCGCAGTCCAAGTCGGACTCCGTAGCGATGAAGCGTCCGGCACAACCGCGGACGGCGAATATGCCATCGGACTTTTCCTCGATGACCACACCCAGCTGGCGGAGGACACGCAATGTGCCGAGGCAATCCTCACCGCGAAGGTAGTTGCCCAGATGGCATATTCCATCGGAGAGCGCGGCGAGCAGGGCGGAGCGATGGGAGATGCTCTTGTCTCCGGGAACCCGGATATCCGCCTCGATGCGCGGGGCGCGATGTACACGGATTTCCACGGCTATGGGATGGATAACATTGCGGCGCGGTTCGCTGCGGCACGCACAAGCAGATCACGGAGCGATGCCATATCGTTCTTTTCGATGACGTTAATGACTCCTTCGAGCGAGCCGGCAAAAGTGCGCAGGGCGCCGATCACCTCGGCACGATTCGACTCCAGAATGGCGGTCCAAAGGTCGGCCGAGCCCGAAGCGATGCGGGTGGTATCACGAAATCCACCGGCGCAGAGCTGTTGCGCGGAGGCGCTGCCGCGGGCGGCCAATTCGACCAACAGAGCAGCGATCAGGTGGGGAACGTGGCTGACGGAGGCCGCGGCGCAGTCATGTTCCGCCGGCTCCATCTTGAGAATCCGCGCGCCGACCGAACTCCACAAGGCTGCGACACTGCGCACGGCCTCCGGTCTCGATCGCGCAGTCGGGGTGACGACACACAGCGCACCTGCGTAAAGACCCGCGTGAGCGGCCGCCAGTCCGGCGGCCTCCGAACCGCACATGGGGTGGCTGCCGACAAAGTTTCCGTTGCGGGTAAATGTTTCTTCCAGTTGATCGACCACGGATTTCTTCACGCTGCCCACATCGGTGATGACCGCGTGCGGTGGAAGGGTATCTTTAATCGCCTCGGCCACTTCCAAGAGCCGATCAACCGGAAGGCAAAGAACGGCGAGATCGGAATGGGCGGCCACACTCGCGGCATCCGTTCCGCCAAAGTCAATGAGTCCGCGCGCCCGCACCTCCTCAATAGCCCCGGTCCGGCGAGCCCATGCACCGAGTTTGGTCTGCGGGCTGCGTTGGCGTAGTGCCATGAGAAGAGACCCGCCCATCAGGCCCGGACCAAAAACGGCAATGGAAGGGAGCGGATTCTCCATGACCGGCAAAACTTAGCAGGTCGAGGAACGGACCTCACGCCGGAAAATTCCGCGTCAGGGAACGAGGAAAATCCTGCCGGTGTAAGGATCTTTCACTTCGGTACCCGGCGGGAAGCCGCGCACATCGACGAACCCGGCCTGTGGGGCGTGCGGGCTGGTAACGAAGCCGGGCTTTCCGGGCACAGGAATGCCGTAAGAAATTTCAGGCGTCGGCAAGCTAACCGGCGGCGGTGTCGGGGCGGGCGTGGGATTCGGGATTGGGTTGACCAGGGCCGCATCGGTCAGGCCAGCGCTGGAATCCACGCCAGTCAAGGGCGGCAAACCCGCGGCGGACTGCGCTTGTTGCTCCGGAAGAGTTTGCGTGCCGCCAAAACCGTAACGATTGCGTTGGGTGGTTGGAGGTTTCTCCGGTGAGCAGGCGGCCAAAAAGCCGGCGGCAAGGCCGAAGGTCGAAGCGACGAGCACAGTACGAGTCATGGATTGAAGGGATCAGAGGTGCAGACAGACATCAAGGCGAATCTGCCCGATTACCAGTCTGCCTGGGCCATCGCGGCTCGGAGATGACCCTTGATGAGCCCGTCGAAGAGCGCCTTGCCGATGATCGCTCCCGAAAGCCCCTCGATCTGAGCGAGGACACAAAGATCGGAGGCCGACGAGACGCCTCCACTGGCAATGACCTGCGCTTTGGTTTCTGTTACCACTGATGCAACAGCTTTTATATTAGGCCCTTGCAACATTCCATCGGTGGCGATGTCCGTATAGATTACTGCCCCCACCCCCCATTCGCCCGCCTGTTCGGCAAGATCAAAGGCCCTGATTTTCGTGCCCTCGGTCCAACCCCGCACGGCCACGAAACCGTCGCGAGCATCGATGCCCACGGCAATTTTGTCCCCTCCAAAACGCTGCACGGCGTGCGCCACAAAATCATCTCCCGCCGCCGCCCGTGTGCCGACCACGACACGCGCCACCCCGGCATCTAAGGCGCGGCCGATGGCTGCTTCGTCGCGGATGCCGCCGCCGAGTTGCACGGGGATGCCGATTGCCCCGGCCATGCGGCGCACCAGTTCCAAATTCGATGTCTTACCCGTGAAGGCGGCATCCAAGTCCACGACATGAAGCCAGTCGCCACCCCGCGCCGCCCACTCGAGAGCCACGCTGACCGGGTCGTCAGAGTAGACCGTTTTGTCCTCGGCGCGACCTTGGCGCAAGCGCACCGCCTGGCCTCCCATCAGATCAATTGCCGGGTAAAGAAGCATTAGAATTCTCCCCCGCAAATTTCGGCGACAAAATTCTCCAACATGCGCAATCCGGCGGCCTGGCTTTTTTCCGGGTGGAACTGCACGCCACGCACCTTCCCGCGGCGGCAGGCGGCCGCAAACTCGACGCCGTGGGTGGAAGCTGCGGTGATTATCCCGGCCTCCGACGGACGAGGGTAAAAGGAGTGCACAAAATAAGCGAAGGTCGGATCCGTCAGCGCCGCGAAGAACGCGTCCGGGGCACGCAAAAGCAAATTATTCCAGCCGATGTGCGGCACCTTCAGCCCGGGACGGGAAGGAAAACGCACCACGTGCCCCGCCCAATGGGCGAGGCCGGAAACTCCGGGAGATTCCTCGCTACCCTCGAAAAGAATTTGGTAGCCGAGGCAAATCCCGAGGTATGGACGATCCGCCGCCAACCACGCACGCAACGGACCGGTCAACCCGCGCTCCTCGAGGCTGCAAGCGCAATCACCGAAGGACCCCACCCCGGGAAGCACGACCGCCGCGCAGCCCTCAAGACCCGCCGGCGAGTCGACGCGCTTGACCAAGGCACCGGCATGTTGCAACGCCTTCTCCACGCTGCGCAAGTTGCCGCTGCCGTAGTCGATCATGGCCACCAGTGGCGGAGAGACCATGGATCAGAGCTGTCCTTTGGTGCTGGGCACACCTTCGACCCGCGGGTCGATCCGCGTGGCTTGGTCCAAGGCTCGGGCCACCCCCTTGAACACCGCTTCCGCCATGTGGTGCGTGTCGCG
>CAMBUL010000065.1 GCA_945871065.1 Chthoniobacter flavus
GCAAAAACGAAGAAGGGATGGGAGGGACGGAGGTCGGAGGCTGTCGGCCAAGCGTCGGTGATCGGAAGAACTTTTTAGCCACAGCCGACCAAAGGGAACCGGAGGCGAAGCCGTAGATGGGTCGCCGCGGCGACCAAACGGCCAACTGCGAAGCAGACGAGCGAAGCGTGCAAATGAAGGAGGATAAACGGCGAGGATTGCGCCCGGTATCAGTTGATCGCTAGGGCGACCTATTTGCCTAAGGGCCACCTGGCCAAGCCTCGGTTCCGGCTTCGCCTCCGATATCAGTTGGTCGCTAGGGCGACCTATCTCGCAGACTCGGTTGCGCTGACACATAACGCGGGCTAAGCGATGATCGGGTCACTGCTCACCAACCAAGGCTCAACATCATTCAGTCCTCCGGCGTTTCGGCCACGCGTGCGGCGGGAACTGTATCGACCGGGGCATTCTCGCGGATGAACGACCAGGAAACCTCCGCACGCGCGCCGGACTCATAGCTCACGGTGAAATGACTGTGTAATTCGGGATCGACCGCAACACCCACCGGTCGGTCGGTCGCGGCAATACGGTTGGCCCGGCGAATCGCATCGTGTGGCTCGAGAAAACAAAGGCCATCCTCGAACTCGACCTCGAAGGCATCCTCCCAGCCCAAGTAGCGGGCGTGCCGGATTGGTGAAAAGTCCGATTGTCCGAATGGTTTCTTGAGGAAGTTCAGGGTCTTCACAATTTGCCTTCCGCTTTCAAATCTTTGATCAGCAACACTAGTTTATCCGACGGGGACCAGTCTTCAAGTCCGACCAGTGCTTCGAGATCAAGCCGTCCCAAAAACCTGCCTTTGGAGTCGTAGACATAAATATGGCGCGGATCGTGGTCTCCAATAAACCACTCCACCACATAACCACTGCGCCGGATACGGCCCATTCGATATTTTAGACTGCCACGGTCTGTGTGCCAATGAACTCCGCTTCCAAGCGAGGTTCGCTATCCTCCAAAAGCATCGAAACCACCTCGCGAAGATTCGCCTGCAGCTCATCAAGCGACTCCCCTTGCGTAGGCGCTCCAGGGAATCCGCGAACAAAACCAACAAAGAGTCCGGCCTCCAGACACTTTTCCACAACCGCGGTGAAGGAGTGCATGAGTTAAATAAATCTCACGACGAGGTGGCGTCAAACATCAGAGCCAGTAAGGAACGCGTTTGAGGCGGTTGCCGTAGAACCAGAGGGCGATCGACCAACCGATGACCGCCATGCCGGCGGCGATGATCCAGTTCAAGGCGGACGGCATGTCGCCCAGCAGGGGCGCGCGGACGATGGTCATGAGGCTGTAGAATGGATTGCCATAGAGCAGCGTGGTGCCGACGCGGTTGGCCATGATTTCGGCGTTCCAGATGACGGGGGTGAGGTAGAAAAGAACCTGCACGGCATTGGTCACGATCTGGGTGATGTCGCGGAAACGGGCACAGACCACGGACACGATCATCATGATCCAGAGGAGGTTGGCCACGAGAAGGATGAACCCGGGTATAGCCAGCAGGGCGACCGGCGAAACGGGGCGCCAAAAGACAAGGAACACCAGCGGCACAATGAGGAGGTTATGACCGAGGATGATAAGATTTTTCCACATCACGCGGGCCAGATGCACCCACAGCGGCATCTTCACCTGAAGGACGATGCCGCTGGCATCGGATAGCGCAGTGCAACCTTCGTTGATTGATGAGGAAATAAAATTCCACACGATAAGCCCGACGGCCAGGAACGGCAGAAACTCGCGCATGGGTTGGCCGAAGATTGTGCCAAAGACCAATCCGAGCGCACCGATCATGACGGCAATGTTGATCGTCAGCCAAAACGCACCGACGCGAGAGCGCCGATAACGTGTAGCGACGTCCTGCCATCCAAGCGTGCCGATAAGATGGTATTTGCGCAGAGCGTCACCGATATCGCGAACGGCGGACGACCAGTCGCTTTGTTTTGTTGCGGGTGACGGATTGATGGTGGCGGTTAAAGACATGAGGAGAGGAGGTGAAGGACTAAAAGAGATCCGAGGGGATGGCCGCGAGAAGGCGCAAAAGGTGTTCAGTGGTTGCCTAAGGGCTATTTGGTCGCCGCGGCGACCTATCTCGCAAAGCCTCGGTTCAAAGACTCGGCTCAGCCGGAATTAGCTGAGTCTGAGCCGGAGTCGCAGACGGAGACAGGCTGAGGGCTGAGGCCGGAGACTTGAAAGCTGAGCCGCAGACAGGCTCAAGCCAAACCTGAGTGGGGTTAGCGGCTTATGGCCGCGGAAGCGGGTTGCTGGTTAAAGGTGTGCCGGGGGCACAAGGCGGGAAGTGACTAGGGGTCTAAGAGCTTAAGAGACGAAGAGACTAAAAGACGAGAGCCGCAGGTCGGATTATCGGGGAACGCGTGACGGTCGCCTCACACGCGATCTACTGGCCGTTAGTGCCAGGTTCCTCACGCACAACGGAACCCAGCGCAGAACGGTCGACCACCCGCCAGCCTTCGGCCTTCAGTTGCTCGGTCTCGGTGCGCAGTTGCTCGAAAACGCGGTGCACATCGTAACCGCACTCTTTTGCGTGCTCGTCACGCACTTTGCGGATCTCATCTAGAATTTCGGTTTCCATCACGAATCAATAGACATTAACTCAGCTGGCGTGGCAACCACCGGGCAGGCAAAGCCGGCATCAGCGCAGCACTTCTCTATCCGGCGTATCGTGTAGCGGTTGTTGATGTGCCGACAATTCCAAGTAAGGAGAAAATCCATCCGATTGACTGCCGCGATGGCAATATGCGCTGCATCATCGATGGCTTGGGGAGGAATGATGCGCTCGAGAAGCAAGGCCGCTAGATTCTCTGCAGCGCCGCTCAGAGCAAGAACGGGCAGCCGTGTGATCTTGGCCAAACGCTCTTCGGCCATCGCGGCGTCTCCACGCCGCATTTCACGGATGACAATATCCGACACAAACATGTCAAAGTCGCCGGCATGTTGGCTCCACCATTGGCGGGTCGTGGATTGGTCGGCTTGTAGCCGCGGCAATTTACTGGGCCGCGCCACCAAGTAACTCGGAATTGTTGTCTCAACGTAGACGGTGGGCTTCATGATCCGCTCGTCGCATTCGGATCCTCCTTGCCAAGGAACATGGCCCGGCGGCTCTGCAGGTCTTTGTAAAGCATGTCGCGGCTGATCACCCCGAGGCGATACCGCTTGCTGAGATTTTCAACTTTGATGACGGTGGACATGATTTACGAAAGTATTCAGTTGGCAGTCGTCAGTTTTCAGCAAGAGAAGTCGAAGACTGACACCTGAATTTGAGTCGGAGTAAACCGAACAGAACCAGAGAGCGGAGACAAAGGCATATTTTAGCCACAGCCGGAGCGCAGCGGAGACGGCCCATAGGCAAATTAACGCAGATGGGATCGGATTATGCCCGGTTGCGCTGACACGCAACACGGGCTGAGCCTGCGGGAACTGGAAGGCGGCCTACTCGGCCGGCATTCCGTGCATGCCGGCTTTCTGCAAGCGGCGCCGAACTTCAGCCGGCATGGGAACCGCGCCGTGCGAACGGAGCAACTTGACCACATCTTTGACCAGAGGACGGTAGTCCGGGACGATGTGAGCTTTGGCGATGCGCGGCATCGGAACGCTATAAGCGTTTCGCGGCGAGCCATTTTTGCAGGTAGCTGGCATAGTTCTTTTTGAAGTCTTCTACAGCATAGTCTAAGGCGCGGAAGAAGTCCACGTTGCTCATCCATTTCTTTTCCCGCAAGCGATTGGCAGGAGTTAGCAAGTCGCGATGCGCCGTGCCGTGGGCGGTATCATATCTCGCCACAGTGTGCTCGCCCTGGTCATCGGTAAAAACCAACCGCACTACAAAGGATACCATACGCGGGCCGGCAGTCTCAAAATCAACGGCGATATACATGCCGCCCTCGAGCCAAATGATGAAGTCCCTTTGAGGCATTTAACAATGTTGCCGGCCGACTGCATGGCGATATCGCTTGCTGAGATTTTTAACTTTGATGACGGTGGACATAGCTTGCGAAGCAAGAGTGGAAAGTGAGAGTGAAAGTGAAGAGGGGCCAAGCCAATTATGACGCGGCGACGCGGAAGGTGCGAATGGTAACGGTGAGAATCGCGATGATTTCTTCGCAAAGAGCCTTGTGTTTGGCCACGATGGACGGCTCAACCCAATGGGCCAGGCGCTGTGAACGTCCGAGCGTTTCCTGCGCTGATCCCCGCGCTATCACCAAAAAATGGGCGTAGTCTTTCTTCGATCCGCGGCCGAAGCCCTCTTCGATGTTCGCAGCCACGGAGTCTGCACTGGCTAGTTGCTGCGCCACCAGCTTGCCAAGTTCGAGGCGGGAGGCCAGCGGCGCGATGTCTGCCACCACCAAGTCGAACAACTCAACCGCCTTGCAGTGCGCGCCGAACTCCCCCAGCCTGCGCTTCGACCCACTTTCACTTTGACTCATCGCATTCACTTTCACGTTTCACTTTCCCTTTCCCCCTGTGCTTTGGTCAGACTGTATCGGTGAAGGTGCGTTCGACTTTGCGGAAGATCATCACGCCGAGAAGGAACAGGCCCAGACAGACCGCGAAGCCGATGGCCCATTGGACCAGATCCACCCCGCCGACGCCAAGAAAGGCCAAGCGGAAGGTCTCGATGATCGGGACCATGGGATTCCAGACGAGCACGTGCTGCCATTTCTCGGGCACGGTCGATAGCGGATAGAACACGCAACTGGCATACATCCAAAGCTGGACGCCGAAGCTAACCAAGACGGCCAGGTCTTTATAACGCGTGGTCATGGAACTGACGATGCACCCCACCCCGATTCCCAGCAGCGCCATCTGCACCAGGAGAACGGGTAAGAGCAAAAGCATCGGGCCGGGATGGATGTCGGAACCCTTGAGGTAAAAGAAGGTCCAGACAGCGATGAACAGCCCGAGCTGGATCAAGAATGTCAGGAGATTGGTGATCGCGTTGGCGATCGGCACGACCAAGCGCGGGAAGTAGACTTTGCCGAACAAGCCGGCATTGGCATTGAAGGTGCTGGCACTACTGGTCAGACAACTCGAGAAGTATCCCCAGGCCACCACCCCGGCCATATAAAAGAGAAACGGCGGCGCTCCGTCCGTAGAAAGTTTGGCGATGCCACCGAATATAATGGTGAAAATCGTGGTGGAAATGATGGGCTGGATGAAAAACCAGAGCGGGCCAAGGATTGTCTGCTTGTAGGTCGCGGTGAAGTCGCGCTTGACCAAAAGGTAGGCCAGATCGCGGTAACGCCAGATTTCCTTCCAATCGATGTGGAGAAGGCTGTGCTTGGCCTCGATGACCTTGGTCCATCCGGTTTCGGAGACGGTGCTTGTCACGGGTGACGGGTTACTGGTGGAGGGAGAGGACATGGGAGCGGCGAAGCTGCAAGGGGAAAAAGGTGTTCAGTGGTTGCCTAAGGGCTGTCTCGCGAAGCCTCGGCTCAGTGGTTCAGTTTTGGCTAAGGCCCGTTTGGTCGCCGCGGCGACCCATCTACGCTGCGCTGCGGTATCAGTTGGTCGACATGTCGACCTATCTCGCCAAGCCTCGGTTCACCAAGCCTCGGTTACGGCTTCGCCTCCGGTATCAGTTGATCGCTAGGGCGACCTATCTACGGCTTCGCCTCCGGTTGCGCTGACAGGCAACACGGGTTGGGCAATCTACTTAACCAATGGACCGACATCATACCGCGCGAACTCGCCTGGTTGCATGGCATCAATGCGCGTAACTACTGCAGCCAAGTTCTTTCGAATCGTCGCCCAGTCGTTGGTCGATAATTCGAGTATGGCGATTTTGCGATCGGACAAATTTTGCTGGTAGCGCAGGTTCTGGTCGGAGGTCACAAAGAGATCGAACTCCTGTTCCGCGAGCTTAAGAAGATCGCCGTTCTCGTATCCGCCCCAGCCTTTTCGCTGCGGGCTTGTGCATAAATGACCGGCAAGGTGTTTGGCCAGCGGCCAGGGAACACATTCGTCGAGAACGATCTTCACGCGGCCAGAAGCGCCGCTTCAGAGCGGTCCAACACCCGGCAGGCCAGGTCTTTGGTCACCGAGGGGAAGCACTCGATAAACTCCTCCAAGGTGTAACCCCGCTCGAGATACTCAAAGAGGGTGCGAACCGGAACGCGAGTGCCCTTGAAAACGGGCGTGCCACCAAGAATGTTGGAATTCACGGTGATAAGTTCTTCAGCACTCATGGAGTAAAACTACCAGATAAGAGCAGGAAAACAAGGCGCTCAGGACGCAGGACAGCCATCGGCAGTCAGGAGACAATCTTAGCCACCGATGACAGAAGATAAAAAGACGAGGATTATGCCCGATATCAGTTGATCGCTAGGGCGACCTATTTGCCTAAGGGCCATTTGGTCGCCGCAGCGACCTATCTTCGCTGCGCTACGGTATCAGTTGGTCGACATGTCGACCTATCTCGCCAAGCCTCGGTTCACCAAGCCTCGGTTTCGGCTTCGCCTCCGGTGTCAGTTGATCGCTAGGGCGACCTATCTTCGCTGCGCTACGGTTGCGCTGACACGCAATACGCACGGTCGAGGGACAAATGGTGGGCTTACTTCGGCGAAAGTAGACGTAGGCGCGGGAAGTAGCGCCTGAGATAGCCGCGATCGATCGCCGCCAGACGATCGCATTGCACCTGTGCGTGCGCGGCGATGAGGAAATCCGGGACAAGATGCTCCCGCGGTCCTCCTTCGCGGCGGTATTTCCAATGAATACAGCCGGCCAGATGCGCCGTCTCGGGCGAAAAATTTTCATAGGTGATGGCCAGCGATTCAAGCTGCTCAAGCAGGCGCGCGCTGGAGGCGCTTCCCGGGGATAATTCCGCAAAAACCACCGGGCAAACACAGAGTTGTCCGGCTTTAGCCGCGTCCCGCAGGGCCTCTTGCCAGAGTTCATGGCCCGGTTCCTTCTCTCGAATAGCGAGCAGAACCGAAGTGTCTACCGCAGTCTTCAAGCGGTGGCCACGCGGCGGCTTTTGGGCGGGAGCTTGGCCTCGCCGCGCAGGGTATCAAGGACCTGCCGACTGGACTTGCTGCCGTAGGGGTTGCGCCACTCCTTGCGGAATTTGTCCCAAGCATCCGGCGCCATAGCCTTGGACGCCTTGAGAAAGGGAGCTTTCTCGTCGAACTCCAGGCGGTCGCCCGCGCGGAGGTTCAGACGTCTCCGCAACCCTACCGGTATGGTGATTTGACCTTTGCTGGTAAGGGTCGCTTGCATTGCAAAAAAGTAAGGAATACCGGCAAGGAAGTCAAGGGGGATAGTCGGAGGGACTGGTAAAAAGTGCTGTGGTTCAGTTTTGGCTAAGGCCCGTCTCGCAGACTCGGCTCAGCAAAAGAAGGCAAAGGCTGACACTTGAGTCTGAGTCGGAGTGGCCTGAACAGGACCCCAGAGTGCAGACAAAGGCAGGTTTTTAGCAACCGATGAAAGAGGATTGCTCCCAGTTTCGCTGACACGCAACACGGGATGGTTTACTCTTGGGAAGTTAAGGAACCAAGCAACCAAACAGTTCAGCGCAGCTTCGAGGCGAATGAAAAAGTCAGGGGCTCTAGATATTGCCGAAGACAGGGGGAATTTCGCGCGCGGCCGTGCGCAGGCTTTGGCCCTGTGCGCGCAAGACCGCATCCAGCGAAGCATCGTCCGTATCCGGAGCTAAAACTTTCTCGACCAACTCACGGTGCTCAGCGAACCGCGCATGATGCGGGTGCGAGGGGGAAGTCCAGTGGCGCAAGAGACGGGCGCGGGTGGATGGCTTGGCCCAAAGCAAGCGACCGTATTCGAGCCGGGCCAGATCTTGGTAACTGGCGTATTTGCCCAGGGGATTCACGGGAGTTTCTTGGCCCACTCGGCATGCAGCTTATCACGCGGTTCCCCACGCTTCAACTTCGGCACCAGCAAATCGTCCATCGAGGGAACCAGCACCTCGAGCAGTCCATATTGTTTGCGGGAGGCGCGCCGCATCCAATCCGCCGGCATTTCGCTCAACACGGCCGAGGGCATGAGATTGACATGCCAGCCGTGACGCTTCTCGAACTCGCTGCCGATCATGGCCTCGTAACCCAAGAGCGCGACGGCATCACTTTGCGTGACCGGATCGACATCCATGCTGTTTTCGGAAAGCGGGGTATCCAGACCGCGCTGCGCCGCATGCCAGAGAAGTCCGCCGGATCCGATCAAGATGAGCGAACCGGGTTCGCCGAGCACGGACCCCCACTCTTGGAGCCACGCTTCAACTTGGCTCGGATGTTTGAGTTCCCGCTTAGGCATCGGAGAGGCGGAGGGGTGCAAGGATCCGGGCAGGCTGCCGCCCTTGGTCGTGGCGGGGAGTCCGCGGGACCGGGCTGATTTTCAGAATGTGGGTTTCCGACACTTTCCTTTGCGCTGCGCCTTGTCGGACGGCGGAGCGGATTCTTGGTTTAGAGTTTCAGAAATTTCACGAGCCAAGGCACGACTTTCTGTCCTTTGCCCAGCCAGTATTTGAGGCGGTCCATGCGTTCGGCCGGAAGTTGGCGGTCATATTCCGGAAGTGATTGCATCATTCTCTCCATGCGCTGGATGCGTTCTTGCGCGGTGCGCATGCGAGGGAGAAGTTCCTCTTCAATGTAGGAGGTGGCGAAGCGGCTGAGTTCGCCGCTGGCCACGTAGTGATCTTTGCGCGCGCCGGGCGTGTAGACCGTGCGGACGGCGCCGAATTCGCGGAGGAGTTTCAGGCCTTGGCTGGCCGCGCCTAGGCTCATGCCGGTTCGGGCCATGATCTCGTCCATGGCCAGCGGCCCGGCGGAAACAAAAAGGAGTCCGTAGATTTCACCAACCGACTTGGGCCAGCCGAGCAGGCGGAGGAAATTGATAAACATCTCGATCGACTCGACTTCGAGATCCGAGAGACGGGTGGCTTTGGACCGCGTGGCTTCAACAAGGGCGGGCATGGCTTTATTATGCTTAAGTAAGGCCTTCGAATCTTTCAATAACAAATGAAAAATTCATGAGAATTCCGTCCTCGGTCAGCGGCAAGATTAGCCTGGGGGCCCTCACCCACCGGGACGGCGATAAAGAGTTTCCGACTCTGTCTTACGGCAAGCGGCCGGCCGGCCAGGGGTCAAAATTTGACCGTCTCAATCGTCTCGTCGAAAAACTTGCAGCCGTCTTCTTGGTAAATCGCCCTGGCCACTCTGAGGTGTTTCCGCGCAGCGGCTTCGTCCCCAGATTTGCGGGCGATCATCGCTTGGGCATAATACCACGCGGGGGTGCTCCCGACGGGGGTGAGGCCGGCGGCGATTTTCCCGGCTTCGTCATCGCGACCCAGCGCTTGGAGACAAAGAAGGACCCGAAAATTGGCCAGAGCATTGCTGGGGTCTTGGCGAGGGATGTTCTGGAAAATCTGCAGGGCCCCTTCGTAGTCGCCGGCGACAAACTTGACATGACCGAGGTTGAAAGCGGCGGGAGAGTAATTCGGATCGGTGGTCAGGATCGCAGTGAAGAGTTCGCGGGCCTCGTCGTAACGTTCAAGTTTGGTCAAAATGGCACCTCGGAGGTTTAAAACGCTGAGATCTTGCCCGGAGGCGCCTTGCAAGGTGGCGAGACGATCGAGCGCCGCCTGGTAATCGCCCGCCTCGTAGTACTTTGTCGACTGGCGCAGCACTGTGGCCACGCGGCGTTGCAGGAGCAGCGCGTCATTGGCCTGAGGAGTCGTGTCTTGCTGCCCCGCGACCGGTGCGGTTGCAAAAACAATCCAGAGCAGGCCGACAGCCGCGCGGTTCATTTGGTGTCTCCGAGGAACAAGCGGACCGGGTTTTCCATCGCTTCTTTGACCCGGAGGAGAAAGGTAACAGCTTCGCGGCCGTCAACCACGCGGTGGTCGTAGCTCAGCGCGAGGTACATCATGGGGCGAATAACAACCTTGCCGTCGACCGCCACCGGACGCTCCTGGATTTTGTGCATACCCAGGATACCGCTCTGCGGCGGGTTGAGGATGGGTGTGCTGAGGAGGGACCCGTAGACACCGCCATTCGAAATGGTGAAAACGCCGCCCTGCAGGTCTTCGATCGTGATGGCACCTTCACGGGCTTTTTTGGCGTAGTAGGCGAGGTCGTTTTCCAGTTCGGAAAAAGTTTTACGGTCGGCGTCGCGGATGACCGGAACGATGAGTCCGCGCTCGGTACCGACGGCCACCCCGATGTCATAGAAGTGGTTCCGCACCAGCTCGTCGCCGTCGAGGCGCGAGTTGAGCTGCGGCTCGGACTTGAGGGCGTCGACCACGGCCTTGATGAAGAAGGACATGAAGCCGAGCTTGATCTCGTATTTAGCCTGGAAACTTTCCTGGACATCAGCCCGCAGCTTCATCACCGCGGCCATGTCGCACTCGTTGAAAGTGGTGAGAATCGCGGCATTGCGCTGAGCAGCGACCAATTGGGTGGAGATTTTTTTGCGCAGCGGGGAAAGTTTTTTGCGCGTGACGCCGCGTTCCTGGGGATCCAGTGCCACCGGGGCGGAGGGAACGGATGGGGCAGGGAAAGAAGGAGTGGCCGCGGACGGGACAGAGAGGGCCGGCGGTGCGGCGACGGGGACTGGAACAACCGGGGCGGAGGCGGGCTCAGGGGCCTCCTCGATCAGGCCGACCACCTCGCCGATTTTCACTTCTTGGTCGGCGGGAACTTTGATCCGCACGCGGCCCGCGGACGGCGCGGCAACTTCGGTCGAAACTTTGTCCGTATCGAGAGTGAAAAGGGGGTCCCCGGCGCGCACATAATCGCCGTCTTGGCGGTGCCAAAGGGAGATGATCCCGGAAGAGATCGATTCCCCGACAGCGGGGACTTTGATTTCGGCGCTCATGAAAATGTGAACCTATACTTCGAAGGCGCGGCTGACGAGTTCCGCTTGCTGGTGCCGGTGGATGGCCAGCGCGCCGGCGGCCGGGCTCGGGCTTTCCGGGCGGCCGGCATAGTGGACATTGCAGCCGAAGAGTTCGCGCAGCTTCATCGCCATGTAGGACCACGCGCCCATGTTCTGCGGTTCCTCCTGGCACCAGACGATGCGCTTGAGATTCGGACAACTGCTGAAGATGCGTTTGAGTTTTTCGGTGTGCAGCGGGTAGAGCTGCTCGACGCGCAGGAGGGTGGTATCGTTCGCCCCGCGCTTTTCCTGTTCTGTCTTTAGGTCGTAATAGACTTTGCCGGAGCAAAGAACGAGGCGGGTAACCTTCGCCCGGTCCTCCGGCAAGGGATCGGCCAGGATGGCAAAGAAGCGGCCCTCGGTGAAATCGTCCTGTCGCGAGACGACGAGCGGATGCCGGAGCAGGCTCTTCGGCGTCATGATGACAAGCGGCTTGCGGTAGTCCCGGTGAATCTGGCGCCGGAGGGCGTGGAAATATTGCGCGGGAGTGGTGAGGTTGCAGACCTGCATGTTGTTGTCCGCACACAACTGCAAGAACCGCTCGAGCCGCGCGCTGGAGTGCTCGGGACCCTGGCCTTCGTAGCCGTGGGGTAGGAGGAGGACAAGGGAGCTGGGGCGTTGCCACTTCGATTCAGCCGAGGCGATAAACTGGTCGATGATGACCTGCGCTCCGTTGACGAAATCGCCGAATTGGGCTTCCCACATGCAGAGCATTTCCGGGTAGTCTGTCGAATAACCGTAGTCGAAGCCGAGGACGGCCGCTTCGCTGAGCAAGCTGTTGTAAACGCAGAAGCGGGCCTGGCCTTCTTTGAGGTGGTTGAGCGGTACATGATCGGCGCGCTGCTCGGCGTCGTA
>CAMBUL010000066.1 GCA_945871065.1 Chthoniobacter flavus
ACCCGCATCGATGAGGGCGACAGGCTGTCCAGCTACGACTTTGTCGCCCTCGGAGACGAGCACCTCGTCGATACGCCCGCCGATCTCGGCCACGACCGCGCCGCGCTGCGAGGGCACCAGCTCGCATTGTCCCTTGAACGTTTGCGGGAATGGCCAGAGGAGGAAAAGACCGGCAGCACCGGCAACTGCTGCAGTAACCATCCGTCCAAGCTGCGCCTTGCGGCGCGCGCTAGGCGAATCGTCCACGAGTTCCGGCCAGAGCTTCTGCCACACCGTGCGGCGCGCGTGAAGAGCATGCGCAACGAGCGGGGCAGCGGTTTGCATGATTGCATCCTGCGCGGATCCCCACCGTCCCTCAGCGAGCAAACCAACATGACGGGCGGAAGAGTCGTCATGCCAGCGGGCGAGCGGCGCACCAATGATGTCCGCGATCTTTTCACCGAAGACCGCCTTTTCAAATGCCACGACAATTTCCCTCGTTGCCGCACTGCGTGCATCCACGGCACGAACGCCTGAGCAGCCCAACACGCGCCATTTGCCCCGCACACGCTCGACCAAAGAGACGCGCTTGGCGCCGAGCGCCGCTTGCAAAGCATCGGCCGCGGCGCGCGCCGCATCCGTCTTCCCGCGAGAGCCGACAAGACCAAGAGCAAGCGCCGAGAGATACGGTTGACCATCGCCGGCCGGCAACCGGATTGCTTTGGCTAAAACCGGAAGACTCTCGAGCAGAATGTCCCGGTACGATCCGCAGGCTTCGACCAGTTCGCTGCCGCCGCTGAAGGCTCCGACGCCGAGCAGAGAATTTCCTTCGACCACCGGAACAAAAACCAACTCGCGCGGCGCGTTCCCGTTTTTCGAAGTCACGCGCAACGCATTGCGTCCGGTCGCACACCGCATCACCGATGTCTGGAGGGTTTTTTTCCAATCCTCGGCCGGAGTGTCCTGCGGTGCCGCGAATCCGGAGGCCCAGGCAAGACGCATTGAACCGCCCTCCGCGGCAGCCCAGAAGGCAACGCCATCGGCCTTGAGGGCGCGGCCCAAGGCCGCAGCCAAGGAGGGAACACCGGCAATTGTTCCGGAGGCGGATGCCATGATCTGTAAACGCTACCCAGACACCGAAAACAAAGCGAGGCAGACCAAAGGCCTGCCTCGCCAGACTTAAAGCTGCGCGCTTTAGAGGGTGGGCAAAGGACGGCGAAGTGCCGGGGCAGCCGCGCCGCCGTGCACAACGGTGCCGGCAGCAACCGCGCCAGCAGCCGCGGTGGGTGCATCGACCTTGATGCCGGAATTGGACGTAGGTCCGGTTTCTTGTGCGGATGCGGCCGCATGCGGCAACGCGCTGTCAGGAGCCGAATCATTAGCCGCAAAGGATAAAGCAGCATCAGCGCCGTTTGTGTCCTTGGAGCCGCCGGTGCTGGAAACCATGGACTGCGGCAGATCATCGGAAGCGTGCAAAGCCGCTTGCATCTGCGGCGCCTGCAGCGGTTCGGACGGAGAAAGCACGCCAAACTCCACAATCAGCGCCTGGCTAGGCGTGGGCGCGAGACCAGCCGCAACGTTGCCGAAGGGCAATACTGCATCCGCAACCGCGCCACCAGTAATGGCGATCTCTGTCGGCAAATCAACAGCACCAAGCTGTGCATCTGAACTAGGCAACGAAACAGAACCGAACTCGGGATTGTAGGCGTAGACATTTTCGCCGGAGACGACTTGGCCGCCTTCGAGGACGACATTAGAGCCGTTGGAGAGGGTTAGAGTATTGCCATCGGTCTGATCCACAGTTCCACCCCTCATCCACTCTGCGGGAACTCCGGTTAGACCATTGCGTGTGTCCGTGATGACTCCCGTTGGCTCGAGGAAGTCCTTGCCTCCGGAATAGAGGTTATCGGAGACCACAGTTCCGTGTTCGCCATTAGCGGGTCGGCTCAGGTTGATCGAACCATTGTCCGTGCCAGAGCCATCAACGGGAACGGGCGCGTAGACCTCGGCATACCAACTATCAAAGGCAGCCGCCCTGCTCGGCGTGCCGAATTCAAGTTCGCCGAAGACGCTACTCTGGGTAACGACTTGAATCTCCACCATATCTGGATCCAGGGCACCCCAATCAGGATTCTCGCGGAGGAAGTCCTCGTAACGGCCCAGCAGGTCCTCGGGGTTGATCGAACCATTGTCCGTGCCAGAGCCATCAACGGGAACGGGCGCGTAGACCTCGGCATACCAACTATCAAAGGCAGCCGCCCTGCTCGGCGTGCCGAATTCGAGTTCGCCGAAGACGCTACTCTGGGTAACGACTTGAATCTCCACCATATCTGGATCCAGGGCACCCCAATCAGGATTCTCGCGGAGAAAATCCTCGTAGCGCCCAAGTAGTTCTTGAGGATCCAAGGAAGACGAAAATTCCTCCGGAACAGGCAGAACGCAGATTTCAAACCCCTCTTCAAGACCGAAAGGAATCGCCTCGCCCTCACCGAACTCACCATCAACAACTTCATCGACCGAATTCTCGATTTCGCCTTCAAAAACCGTCACAAAGAAATCTTCTGGCAACTCACAAATTATCGGCCTCAGCCACTCCTCGGGAATTCCACCCTCGGGAAACATCTCGCAGGAAATCATCTCGGGAATTTCTTCGCTGACGACAAGTTCCCCAACATCTTCCGCTCCGTCGGTCGCCGCAACTTCACCACCGGCATAATCTTCTCCGCCGATAGCGGCGTCGCCATCTGCATCGGACAACTCGAACGCCACAGGAACAGGAAATTGTTCCCACGCATTGCCGCCGACCCCGCAATAAGCAATTGCAGGTTCAACCAGCTCAGCCGCTGGCAGGGCCTCCACAAACTCCGGTTCGAAAGCCGCGATTTCCGGTGCGGCTTCGCAGGCATCGGGCGCCATGGCAGCCAAGCCTTCGAGGCCGGGGGCAACGCTCGGGACGCGCTTCGGGGCGAGAGGAGTAATAATGCGCTGGGAGCTAATATTTTCGGGGTTAAAAGGATCGTTTTTCATATTTGTGAAGTCTTTACGGTTAAGGTCGTCGTAGTAAGGACGCAACTGCCCGCGGATTTTGTCTAAAGCATAGCGGAGGCGGCTGGCAGCCGTGTTGAGGGAAATCTTCTCGAGCTTGGATATCTCATCCAAAGTTCTTCCATTCAATACTTTGTGTTCAAAAACCACCCTCTGCTCGGCGGGCAAGCTTTCCAGCGCCTTCTCGATGGCCTTGCGGAGCGCAGCGTCGGTCGGACCAGGGTTCTCGGCCGACGGGGCCTCGGCACCCGCTGCAGTGTGGTAGGCCGAGCGGGTGGCCGAACGGCGAGCAAAGTCCACGGCGATCCGTCGGGCGGACACCGCGAGAAAAGCGCGCGCATTGTTCATCTGGACCATAAGTGCAGGCGAGCCGGCCAATCGGCGAAAGACTTCCTGCAAGACGTCAGATGCCATTTGTGCATCGCCGCACCACCCCGCGAGCATGGTGTGCAGCGCTCCCGAATGGAGCTGCCAAAGGTTGCCAAGGGTAGCCGCCTGGGCCGACGTAAGACGGACCTCCACCCTTTTCCGGGGTCTTGGCGCGTTGCGGCGCTGGTTGGATTGCGGTTCGCTCACGAGGAATCAGGCAGCACAGCGATACCAACTCGGCCAGCCTTAGTTCGGACCGGCTTCGTTCTCTTCTTTTTCCGGTTTGGCCGCACCCAAGATGGAGCCGAGGGTAAACCTTAACTTGGCCGGGACTCCTGAAGGGATCGCGTAATCATCGTTCTCGACGACAAGCCTGACGCGGAAGAGGCCGCTGCCCGGGTCGGCCACCGGATCGACGTTTTCAACAACGGCCTCGCGCGCGTTCTCGCCTGTCTGCGGAATTTGGACCTGCGCCATGCTGCCGCGGCGGATCATACCCAGCCAACACGATTCCAGATACGACTCCGCGTGGAGCGTGGCGAAATCGACCAACTCCACGATCTTCTCAACGCGCGCCACGGTTTCGCCTTGCTCCTTGAAGACCCGCAAAACGCAGCCGTCAAAGGGCGCCACAAGCGTCTTTTCGGCCAGAACGGCTTGCGCGCGCTGCGTGGCGAGGACGGCAACGTCGTGGTCAATCTGTTTTTCCCGCGCCTGGTCTTCGCTCACGATCGCATCAGCCCGCAACTTTTCGCTCACTTTCAACCGGTAGTGGGTGAGTTCAAGTTCCTTGGCGGAACGATCGCGGTCCAAAGCCTCGGCGGGACTGTACAAGATGGCGAGGACATCGCCTTTTTTCACGAAATCCCCTTCCTTGACGCGCAACTCGCGGAGGGTGGCTTCCATCGGCAGACTCAACCTGACCGAGCGGGCAGGCAACAGCACCGCGTCCGCTTCGACTGCGGTCGGAAGGGGAGTGCCTGCCTCAATTTGGGCTAAAGAAACCCATGCGGCGATAAAAGCGAAAAATGTGGGGCGCGCTATCATGAACCACCAAATACTCATTGGCAGGGAAAAGACGCGCGTCCAGCGAAATTTCGTCTCTACAGAGTAGACCCCTGTTGATGAACGCGCGGACTGACCTTAAGATGGGTTGCCATGTCCGCCTGCTGCCAAAGCACGCCCCCCGGGGGCGAAAGCGAGGAACTTGTCCTTAATCGCGAGGCCAAAACCTGGCTGCGCTTTGGTATGGCCGGACTCCTCGCCGCCCAGGCCATGATTTTCAGCCTCGCGGTCAACATGTCGCCGGTCGAGGGCAATGCCCGCTGGATGATCCACGGGGCCCTCGCCCTTTCGGCCCTCGGTGTGTTCCTCCTCGCCGGTCTGCCTATTCTTCGCGAGTCGTGGACCGCGCTCCGGCACGGGCGGATTGTTTTCGAGCAGTTTTTCCTCCTCGGCATCGTCGGTGCTTTCCTCGCCTCGGTCCACAGCTCGATCACCGGCACCGGCGGGGTCTACTACGAAATTGTCGCCGTCCTGGTCGCCATCTACACCTTCGGCACGATCCTCGCGCGCCAACGCCGCGATACCCTCCGCCGCTCGATCGAAAAAATCGGCGCGGCCTTCGATTTTTGCGAGCGGGTCGACCCCAACGGCCACCGGGAACGTGTCACCGTCGACCGCATCGCGCCCGGCGACCAAGTGTTGGTCGGCGCCGGGGAAGGCGTGCCGATTGACGGCACGGTCACCGACGGAATCGCCCTGGTTTCCCAAGCTGCCCTGACCGGCGAGCCCTACCCGGTGGTCAAACGCCCCGGCGACAATATCCTGGCGGGAAGCCGCGTGGAGGACAGCACCCTGCGTATCGCCGCGGTCTCGCGCGGACGCTCCCGCCGGCTCGATGCCCTCCTCCGCTCGATCGAGGAAGCGCGCAAAAATCCCGGCCTCATCCAACGCGAGGCCGATCGCCTTGTCTCTTGGTTCCTCCCTCTCGTGCTGGTCATCGCTGCGCTGACCACCCTCGGCTGGACCCTGCAGAGCGGCTGGATCACCGGGGTGTTCAACGGCCTCGCCGTCCTCCTCGTCGCCTGCCCCTGCGCCATGGGATTGGCCACGCCGGTCGCCATTTGGTCGGCCCTCGCCGCCTTGGCCAAACGCGGACTCTTCGCCCGCGGGGGCGACGCGATCGAAGCGCTCGCCTTGATTGATACCGCCGTCTTCGACAAAACCGGCACGCTGAGCGAAAGCGATGCACGCCTTGTCGATTTTGTCGTCGCTCCCGGGGTGGACAGGGCACAACTGCTGCGCGAAATCGCCGCGGTGCAAACCGGCAGCGGACACCCCATCGCCCGTGCCTTCCGGTCCGCTCCAGCCGCGGACTCCACGCTTTTGGCCCGCGCGATCCGTGTGCTGCCGGGCGCAGGCCTCGAAGGCACCTTGCCCGACGGCACGACGCTGCAAATCGGCAACGACGGCATCCTCGCACCCGGTGACGGACGCGAATCGCTGCACACCCAGCTCGCCACGGAGGAAAAAGGCGGCCACGAGATTTTCATCCGCCGCGACGGACGCCTTTGCGGTCTGGCCGTGGTCCGCGAGTCGCTCCGCGATTCGGCCCGCGAAGCCATGGCAGAGATGAAAACACTCGGCATCCGCACCATCGTCATGACCGGCGACCGCGAGGAAAACGCGGCGCGCTTCGGCTTCGACGAGTGTCTGGCCGGACTCTCCCCCGACGCGAAATTGCGCGAGGTGGAAAAATTGCGCGCGGCCGGCCGTAGGGTCCTCTTCATTGGCGACGGCATCAACGACGCCCCTGCCATGGCCGCGGCCACGGCGAGCATCGCCATGGGTGCGGGCAGCGAGTTGCCCCGCGAGACGGCCGGACTGGAACTCAACGGACAAGACCTGCGCGTCGTCCCGCAATCCATTGCCCTCTGCCGTGCCACGGTGCGAGCCATTCGCCGCAACATCGCTTTTGCGGCGTGCTACAACATTTTCGGCATCGGCCTGGCTGCCGCGGGCATCCTCCATCCTATCGCCGCCGCCCTCATTATGCTCGTCTCGAGCCTCACCGTCACTTGGCGCGTGCTGCGCGAGACTTCCGACACGGCGCTGCAAAAATCCGCCGCACCCCAAGAGCCCCTGACCGCGCGTCGGGTCTGGGATTTTCCGCGCGTCGAGCGCCTCATCTTTGCCGCGGCCCTCGCCTTGCAGGGACCGGCCATCGCCTGGCTCGGGGGTTTCCACGGGGCGGGGGCCGCCGGGTTTGTCGTCATCTTTCTCGCCGCGGGTGGTGCTGTCTTGCTCTGGTCACGCGACCGCATCTGGTCGCCGGCCGCCCGCATGACCATGGCCATGTTTAGCGCAGGAGGGCTGGCCATGCTCGCTGGGTGGTGGGCCGACGCCGGCTTCGCCGCCGTGGTCCGGGAAGGTGTTTGTCTCTGCGGCTGCGCCAAGTCAAATATGGGCCTGGGACTGCTTGCCACCTTCACTTGGATGGATGTGGGGATGCTGCTCGCCGCTTTGCCCGGGCTTTTTGTTGATCGGGAAATTTTCCGCTCCATCTCCTCCCGGATCTGGTGCTGGCTGGCCGGGTTGGCCGGCATGTTCCTCGGCATGGAGGCCGGGGCTGTCGCTCTGGCCGGGTTGCCCGTCACGGCCGCCCCGGCTCAGTTCTTCTTCACCTACGCCGCGATGGTTCTCGGCATGTGCCTGGGTATGCTCGCCGGCTGCGAAGGTGCCCGTCTTCTCCAGCGCCGCGCATGAACTGGAACGCCCGGGCCCTCACGGTCTTGCTCTGCACCACGGTTGGCTCCCTCGCCCAAGATGCGGCGCGGCAACCGGAGCCGTGGACGAAATGGGACCTGGCGACCGGAGACTGGAACCGGAACCGGCCGCTTATCGAGGGCCAAGGTGTGGCCTTCTTCAGCACTTACACCTCGCAGGTTTGGGGAAACGTGGCCGGCGGGTTGCAGCGCGGGGCAACCTATTCCGGCGTCCTCCAATTCGGCGCGGACCTTGATTTGGAGAAGATGTTCGGCTGGCAAGGCGCAACCTTCAACACGTCGTGGGTCTGGAACGCGGGGGGAAGCCAGACCACTGACCTGACCGGCGCCCTCTTCCCGAGCAGCAATATCGAAGGACCGGACGGATTCCGTGCCCTCGACCTGTGGTTGCAGCAGAAGCTTTTCGACGACGTCTTCACCATCCGGGCCGGCCTGTTCAATGCCGATCGTGACTTCACCATTTCGGAAGGCTGCCAGCTTTTCCTCAATTCCGCCTTCGGTTGGCCCCTTCTTTACAATGGGAATCTCGGCGGTCCTCCAGCCTACCCGTTCGCCGCACCCGGCCTCTACGCCGCGGTCGAGCCGGGGGGTGGCTGGAAATTCCAAGCCGCGATCATGCAGGGCATCGTGTGGCCGCCGGCGGAAAACCCGACAAACTTTTATTGGCGACTGACCCGCGAGAACGGCCTGCTTTACCTCGGCGAAGCCGAATACGGCTGGACGGATGCCCCCCTGCCCGGCACGGCCAAGCTCGGCGTCATGTTCAATTCGGGCTATGAGGACTACGTCGACCAAGCCAACCAAGACGATGGAGCGTGGGGCGGATCTTTTGTTTACGGGATCATCGACCAGATGCTCTGGCCGGAGCCCGCGGCGGCGGAGAATTCGCCGCAAGGTCTCGCCTGGTTCAACCGCACGGGATTCACCGGCACCCCGGACCGCAACCCGCTCGGGATGTTCTTTAACTCGGGATTCACCTGGACCGGCCCGTGGCCCGGGCGCGACGAGGACGCAGGCGGTGTCGGCCTCGTCTGGTCCCGGCTCACCGCGGGACAAGCAGCACAACTGGAGGGGAACAACCGCGGCAACGAATTCGTGGTCGAATTCACCTATCAGGCGCAAATCACGCCGTGGTTCGAGCTGCAGCCCGACCTCCAGATGGTCGTGCAGCCGGGGGGCAGCACCGCGATCCCCGGCGCGCTCGTGCTCGGACTAAGCGCCACGATCGATTTCTGAATGCGCCCCGAGCGTCTGCTGCGCTCCGCGAAAAAAATTTCCCGTCAGGTAGGGCGCGGCAGCCTGTCCGCCGGGTGCGGATCCCCGACGCGCCGGGAACCTTCACTTGAACAACGTTCCATTCTCCCGCGCCGCTTCAAGGTAGATCGGTGGCAAAACCAATCCACGCTCACGCAAACGCACGGGACGCACCGCCACTTCAAAGTGATCCGAAACCAAGGCGGGCGGAGCGCCGGGCGTGTCCCGCGCGTCAAGCCAATCCAAAGCCAACCCGATCGCTCTGGCCCCGCTGTCATCCGGCGGTGGAGAAAAACTCAGGCCGCCCCCGGTCTCGACAAAGTTCACCTGTGTGCCGATCGGCAACGGACGCGCCTGCTCCTCCGTCCATCGATTGATCTCCGCCGCCTTTACGGTCACCCCACCCTCACCCGGCAAATCATGCGTCCCGAGCACTAGCAAAACATCCGCCTCGGCCACCCGCTGCACGAAAGCCCGCCAATCCTCCGCCGTCGCCACCAGCGCCGCTTCATCGACTGACAACGGCGACCAAGCAAAGGCCCGCGCCTGCGTCATCTCAGCCGCCCCGGACTCATTCTCCACCCCGATCACCGCGACCGTCGGACTGCGCCCCGGAAAAAGATCCATCACCACATCACGCACCGCCGCGAACGGCAATTGCTCGGCAATACCCGAGACATTGGCCGCGCCCGCATAGCCAAAGTCGGCTGGCGGGCGATTAAGCGAGACATAGAGGACGCGCGGACTTTCCCGCCCGACATAATCCCGTGCGACCAGCGAATTGGCTTCGTCATCGACCGCAATGAGCACATCCGGCTGGAACCGCGCCACGGCCCGCCGCGCCTCCGCCCGCGCTTCCTCCACACGCCGCGGCGCCGCCGGGTAATCCAAGCCGAGGTAATTCCGTTCGACCGAAAGAGGACGCCGGTTGCGGGCCAGCGCCTCATTCATCCCACGGTCGACCTGCTGCGCCCACGAGGAGTTTGCGCCCGCCGAGTGGAGGACCAGAATGCGCGGCTTGGTCGCGTTGAAGAACCCCAGCAAAATGAGGAACGCGGCAAGAAAACCGCCGATAAGCAGATTTTTCCAAAGATTTGTCATAGCAAGCCGAGCCACTGCCACCACGGGATCGAAGCGAAGACGAAGACCACCCGGGCCAGATTCATCCACATATTGTAGCGCAGAAACCCCCGCTCATCGCCCAGCTCAAACAACCCCGCGGCCCGGATTTGCATGATGCCGTTCGTGCCCTGATGACGGAAAAACGAGATGTCACTGAAGATGGCCGCGCAAAACACGCAGATCCATGGATTGATTCCCTGCGCCGCCGCCACCGGGAGGAGGATGATGGCCGAGGTGAGCATGCCCGCGGTGACCGGCAAAACCAGGCGTACGGCCAACGAGGTGAGCAAGGAGGCCACGATGAAAAACGCGATTTGCCCGTCGACAAATCCGTAAACCTCACCCGAGGCCCGCGCCAAGGCCTGGGCCAAGCCAAGGTAGTCCATGATCCGCATCATGCTATCCATCCCGAGGAGGAAAAAAATCATCGGCCAATCGAGTTGCTTTTGGAAATCCTTCCGCAGCAAGGTTCCGGTGAGGAGCAACCCGAGCAGGACGAAGCCGGCCAGATACGACGGCTTCACGTGGTGCCAAGTCACCGTCGCGCAGCCGACCAGGAAGAAGACAAACCCCGCCGCCGCAATCCATTCCGTGGCCTTGAGCGGACCCATTTCCGACAACTGCCGCTCCATGTGGGCGCGGGGCAAAGGTGCTTCCGGTCCGGCCGGAAACAGCCGGGGAATAACCAAAAGATGCGCCACCGTCATGCCGAGGGCCGCCACTCCCGCAGCCACCAGCCAGAAAAGTCCGGCAAACTCGGCCTGCACCTGCGGGGGTAGAAAATTCAGCGCGGCGATATTCGACGACTTGCTCGTCGCCATCATGGGCGAAAAAAGCAAGGCACCGCCGAACATCGCGGCGAGCAGCGCGGTCAGCGCCGGGCCGCGCGCCGGCAACTTCAAACCAGTCGCCATATCCTTGAACACCGGCATGAGCATCGACATCCGCGCGTTGGTCGAAGGCATGAGCGGCGAGAGCAGATAGCCCGTGCCAAGCAACGTCACCTGATGCCAGACCGGTTTGTCCGGCAAGCGGAGCAGCAAACACAGCATCAGGCGGTAACTCAGTCCGGAAGAGCTGATCACCGCGGACAAAGCATAAACCCCGAGCAGGAGCAACAGGGCGGGCGAGGAAAATCCGGCCAGTGCCACCTCCACCGGCGCGAGTCCGACAAACAAGGCCGCCACCACCGCGACGAGTGCAGGGACAAACTCTTCGACCAAGGCAAAGACCCAGAGCAAGACCGCCGCCGCGAGCAGTGCGCTAAAGATGGCCGACTCCACACTCAACTCCGAAGCCAATGCCAAGACGTAAACCGCAGGCGGCAGCGCAAAGACACATCCCCAGCCGAAAATTACGCCGCCCGGCACACCCACCTCCTCCGTATGCCGTCCGCGCACCAGCGCGATAACCGTCATGACCAGCGCCAATCCGGCCAGCAGTGCGAACACCGGCCAATGTGCGGTCATAACCTCGGAGAAGCGGGAATCCATGAAGAACGAAGGCCTTTTCTATCCCGAAACCACCGTCGACAAAGCAACAAAATCCCATCCTCCGCGGCGCATGACTTGATGGCATCCCCACACCCAGCATGATATTTTCTCTTCTCCACGTTCCGACAGTTCAACGGATAAGTGAGGCGGTCTCGGCCAGCAGCACACCGAAAAGCTGCCCCTTTTTCTGGTGGCACGACAGGTAGATTCATCGACCCTGGCCGGAGAAACTAAAACCAAGACGGTTTTAAAAATGTCAGGATCATTTCCTCCGCTGTGGCGGCGGCTTGGGGAACCAAACGGTGTTGCATGTGGAAACCATGCGGCATTTTTTTGCCGATATGGAGTTGCACGGGAGCGCCTGCCTTGCGGGCTCGGTTCGCAAAATCGACGCCATCGTCACAAAGCGTGTCATCCTCTCCGACAATGACAAGGGTTTGAGGCAGGCTCCCGAGATCGCCGTGGGCCGGACTGGCGCAGGGATCGGTCCACAATTCCTCATCGGGTGCATAAATGGCCCGCTGGAAGGCGAGAAGTTGGCTAAGCAACAGTTTTTCTGTAAAAGTGGAATTGGGTGATGTGGTTGGTTGTTATGGTTGAGGATTATTTGAGCAGTTCTGGGCTGAGGTAAGCTGTGGAAGTTTCCCAGGCTTCGGAGATTTCCATGAGGATGGCTGAGACCAGGCGCAG
>CAMBUL010000067.1 GCA_945871065.1 Chthoniobacter flavus
ATTACCCCGGCCGTGCAAGGTCTTATGGGGACAAGCGGGCGGCGCGGGGCGCTCAACACGGTGACCGCTGTCCTCGAGCAAGCACGCTTGTCGGCCATCGAAAATGGCACCACGGCGTATGTCGGTTTTCCGACCAATGCGGCGAACAAAACCAATGGCTTTTCGCACCTCATTGTTTTTCGCGACGCCCGACCGGGTGACACAAGCACAGATCCTGTCGCGGTGACTCGCTGGCAGCGCTTGCCCAATGGTGTGTTTCTCGAGGGGGGCACCGGGATGTCCGGCGCTGTGACGAACCGCACCCTGCCCGCCCGCACCTTGCCCCGGCTCGGCGGATCGGAAGACCTCACAAAAATTCCCGCTCTGGCCTTCAACCGCTTCGGCCAGTTGCAAGGCGTGAACACGGCGGTCTCGGTCCTCCTTGGTGAAAAGATCGAACCAACCGGCGACTGGCGCGGCAGCACGAGCAATTACTACGAGCTTCGTATCCAGCCTCTGACCGGGCGAGTGATCGTCGATGATGCTTCTTTCTAAAAAACCTCAGTGAAAATTTTCCCACCACCAATGACGCGCCAGCGGTCGCAGGCCTTCAGTTTGGTCGAGGTCACCATCGCCATCGGCATTTTTGCTTTTGTCATCGTCGGGGTCATGGGGCTGCTGCCCGCGGGGATGCGGATGCGGGCCGACGCGGCCGCGGACACCCGCGGGGTGCTCATCTCGCAAGAACTTTTTGCCGCGGTGCGGGCAGCGACGAATTTAAGTAAGGTGGTGGTGCGGGATGGTCCGGGCCTGCGGGCTGGCAACAATCGCACGATCAATCTGCTCAGCGGTCAGTCGGTCCTCGGCTATCCCAGCCAAACCACGGTGCCTTATTGGTCCTTCGACAGGAACCCGGGAAGCTCGTGGACCAATGCCGGTGGGTCGGATGCCGAGGTCGCGCAGTCTGCGGCCAATGCGATCGACACTTTGACCCGATTGACGGCGACCAACCTCGGCGGCGGCCTCTACCGCGTGAATGTCGAGGTCCGGGCCCCCGCCAGTATCCCTTTGACCAACAGCCGTTCTTCGCTCTTTTCCACGCTCATTTACTCCCCATGATCCGCCCGCGCCACACAATCCCTCCGGCCGCACTAGGCTTCACCCTCATCGAGGTGCTGGTCTCGTCGGCGGTGCTGGCCATCGTGCTGGCGGTCATGTTCTCGGCTCTTTCGACCAGCATGTCCCTCTGGCGCAACACGGATAACAAAATCGTGGCCGACCGCGAGGCGCGGGCCGTGGAATTGTTGCTCGGGCGCGATTTGGCCAATGTGATCATGCCCCCCGCGACCAACTTCTGGCCGCGCGTCACGAACATTAACAATGTTTCTTACCTGAAGTTCCTCACCGCGACTCCCGCAGACGCGCAACCGGCGACGGCAGCCAACGCGGGCGACGTCTGCTATGTTGAGTATGCCGTCTTTCCCTCCACCAATGGCCCGGGTCGCGAGGTGCGCCGGCTTTTCTGGCCGAGCAGCAAGACCTACACGGATGTGCTCAGCGCGGGGGCGCTTCCCGGCCCCCAAGCGGCGAACCAGTTTGAATCCCTCGGCCTGAATCTGCTGCCGACCAACAGGATGGCCGCGCGCGGCTTGGGTCCCCTTGCCAGCGAGGCCAACAACACCAATTTCATTTTGCTTGGTACCAACATGCTGCCCTTCACCGGGACGCCCAGGTCGAACAACTACCCTGCGGCGATCGAGGTAAACTTTGCCGTGGCTGATCCCACCACGTTGGCCAACACCAACCTGATCAACCGCTCCACCTACGTCCTGCGCAACGCCGGCCTCTATTCCTTTCGCATCCCGCTGCCCAAGCCTCCTTCCGCCCCATGAAGCCGCACCTCGCACACCATCCAAGGGAGAGGGGCGTTGCCTTGGTCACCACCGTCATTGTTGTCGCGGTGCTCGCCGTGGTCGCCGTCGCCTTCATGCAAAGCACCACGACCGACCGCCTCTCCTCGCGCAGTGTGGCCAACTACAACCGTGCCAAACTGGCCGCCGAGGCGGGGTTGGCGGTGGCGGAAGCGACTTTGGCCCGCGCGATGAAGAACGATACGTTCATTGTGGTCGCGAACACCAATCGGCAGCTTTTTGTCGGCAACGGCGTGAGCAACAGCACCAACTTTTCCTACACACCGGCTTTTTCGACGTCACCCAATCTTACCACTGCCGTCGCGCCGATTGTGACAGGGGGCATCCCGACGACTAATGTGGCCGGCGGCATCCTCTTCACCAACCAAATGCCCGGCGGCTTGTCCATCACCAGCCCGGCGGTCACGTGGGTTTACCTGACTGATGCCTCCGGCCAAACCAATGCCCGCTTTGCTTATTGGGTCGAGGATCTCGGCGGAAAATTGGACCTCTCGGTGGTCGGGGCGACGAATGACTCGGATCGGACCAATGCCCGCCGCCTGACCGGGACCAATCCTGCGGAAATCGCATTGTGGAGTCTCTTCAACGCCAATTCACCCAGCGATCCCGGCAACGCCGCGGCGACGAACCTGGTCGGCGCCCGCTCCAATCTCGTCACCGCCGCCACGGCGAGGCTGGTTGAAGCCTCCGTGACGACGAACATCCTCGCCGAACTCGCGGCGAACCTCCGCCATGATACCAACGAGCCTGAACTAATCCCGTTCGGTTTCCGGTATGCCGACGAGGGGGGGGCAAAATACAATCTCAACACGAACACCAACGCGTCAGCCGTCGCCAAGCTGGCCGACATCATCAACCGGAATCTGCCCCAGTTCGGCACTCGGGGCGGGGCGATGAGTCCATCAAACTATGTCAACAACATCGCCGCTAGCATTGTCGATTACGCCGATACAAACAGCACTCCCACGGGAGACAGCTCGACCTATCTGGGCATCGAGAACATTCCCTGGCCGAACGAGCTTTTCGACCGGATTACCTTTTCGGGGGTGAACGCGGGTGGTCAAGTCACATTACAGCTACGCGACTGGGCGGAGTTCTGGAACATGGGCAACACCAACACTGCCGAGACTGTCGCGAGCATTAGTAACAGCTATGACATGGTCCTGACCTTCACCAATGCCAGCGTGGGGACGGGCGTTTCTTTCCAGACAAATCTCAACTCCGCGGTTGGTCTTTCGGGAAGCCGCGACTTCACTGTTCCTGCCCTTGCCCCCAATGAATATCGAGTCGTGCCCGCCGATGGTCCTTTTCCCCGCGTGCTGACCTTTCAGATTCTGAACCCGGCGTGGTTCAGCACGGCGCCAAGCCGTGCGGCCTGGCGGCTTCTGATCCGATCAAACGACGAAACCAGTAACATGCGGTTCCGCGCCTTCGTCGGCGGCGTCATGATCCAGGAATCGAAGGGCGGACGATGGCCGCGATACATCACAACGACAACGCCACTTGCCCCGTCACCTTCGACCCCGAACTCTTGGATTTTCAACAATCCCATCGGGTTTGCCTCGCAAACGAACTCCTCTGCGGCGCAGGCCAAGCCATGGCATTCCGGCGGCGACCCGCGTGCCCAGATGTTCCTCAGCGGCCCGCTGAGGTATGGCAATTACACAAATAAATACGCATCGCCCGGCGGGCGGAACTGGGAGAGCGCGAATCTTGGCACCTACCCCGAAAGCGAAGTCCATCCCGGCAAGTTCTGGCCCGACGGGGGCCATGCGTCGGAGGATGACCGCGGCGGGAACCCGACCAGCGCGACACAAAATCCCGATGATGCCAGCTTTGCCAAAGTCCCCTTGACGAACAATTTTGTTATGCGGCGCAACGACTCCGGTTCCTTTAGCAACATCCTCGAACTGGGCAACATTTTCGATCCGATGCAGTGGGGTGATAACGTAGCAACGCCGGCCACGAATCAACCCGGCTTGTGGGGAAACCTGACCGCATCGGCCGCGGGTGATGCCCGTTTCGGCGGGCGCAACACGCTGAGGGTGGGGCGCTGGGAGTTCTCCCGGCTGACCAATGCGGGTACACGCGCATCCCAGTTGCTCGACATTTTCGCCGTGGGCACCAACTCCGCCGGAATGGTCACAAACCGGGTGGCGGGCCGGATCAACCTTAACACAGCCGGCACGAATGCGCTGCGCGCCCTTGCGGCGGGTGTTTTTTTGACCAGCGACGCGGCGGCCTTGACTGCCAGCGGAGTTGGCACCAACTCTACGGTGCCGGCGGCTGCGGTGGATGATTTCGTCAAGGCGGTGGTCGCTACCCGGGCGGAGAGACCGTTTTACTCGACGTCCGAGCTTAACATGATCGGGACCGACACCGTCGTCGCCAGCTGGCCGACTAACTCAGTCTTTGGCAACCGTACCAGACAATTCATCACCGCGGCCAACGATGCGTTCCATGAGGAATGGTTCGCCCGCGTTTACCCGCTTTCTGCCGTACGCAGCCGAAACTTTCTCGTCCATGTAGTCGGGGAGGTCGTGCAAACCAACAATCCGACGGGTGCCCTGTCCACCGCTCGACGCGTTTTCCAGATTTATATGGCGCCAGTCAGGGGTCCATCGGGACTCACCACGAACAACAGTCCGCGCATCCTCGCCACTTGGGACCTGTAATCTCACTGCCGCATGCGCTCGGGCTCGACATGTGTCCGTGCCGCTGTTCTTTTTTCCTGGCCTTATGCATCAAATAACTTTGTTTTTACGGGGGGTGTGCCTGATGACCATGCTCGCTGCGCTCGCAAGTTCCTTGCCGGCTCAAGAAGCGCAACCGTCTCCGCCGCCTGAGGAAATCGAACCGGTAACCAGCGGCTTCATTCTTTTTACCATGCTGCAAAAGCCTGCGGCGCTTAAATGTGTCATCGGAACCAATAATGTCGTGCTCGACGCCACGGCCGAACCTGTCGGCTCCGGCTTCACCAGCAGCCTCCTCCCTTGGCGCCCCGCCAAAGCGAGTCTCCGGGCCCTCGCCAAGGGATATCAGCCTGCGGAATTGCCACCATTCCTCAAACCTGGGGAGACCCCGGTGGTCGTGGTGCAGGAGCGCACTGCTGGCTCGCTTTCATTCTCACTGATCAAAAACGCGGTGAGCCGGGACGGCCCCTTCTACGATGCCATCAACCTGTCCTCGCAATCTTTATTGGTTGTTACCGCCAACGGAAAACAAATCCGCCTGCCCAAAGGTGAACGTGTGCGGATCGGGACTGAAAAAACAATGAAGTTCTCCGTGAAAGATGGTCCTTCGGATACTCTGGAAAGCATGGAAGACCCCAGCCATCTCATTCTTTTCTACACTGGCACTGACAACAAGATTGGGTTCTCTGTTGTTGCTGATATGCTTTTACAATAGTTGGTGGCAGGATGTGTCGCGGCGCTCCTGCCGAGACAATGTTAAGTTTTCGTCACATTGGGTCTAAATGGTTTGCGCACCTGAGCTGTGGAGTCCACTTTCTGATTATGTACAAGCCCTCCCGCCGATCCAACAATCATGGTGTGATGTCAGATAAAAGCACTCATATCATCAGTTCTGGACTGGGGCGTCTCTTCCCTTTGCTTATCGCATTTCCGTTTTTTCTGACATTCGCGCAGTCGTCCTTCGCGCAGCTCACATTACCTACGGCTGGCTACACGCAGGATTTCAACTCGCTCGGTTCAGGGTTACCAACCGGTTGGACGACGAGAACGAATGCGACGACTACCTCTCTAGGTTCGTCCCTCGCTTTCACCAATGTTGATCCCAGCCTTGCGGTGAATAGCTGGTCTAATACTAGTGGTGCTTTCAAAAATCTTTCGTCCAGCGTGGGTCTTACGTCAAACGCCAACGCTGCAACTCAAGCAACTAATACCAACCGCTGTCTGGGTATTCGACCAACTGGTTCGTTTGGCGACCCCGGTGCATCTTTCAGTCTTCAAATCGCTGATACCGTCGGAAAGTCGAACTTTGCCATGACTTTCAGCATGCAAATGCTCTCCGTTCAGACGCGCACCAACATCTGGTCGGTGCAGTATGCGGTCGGACCATCACCGACAAACTTTATCACACTGACGAATTACACGGATCCGGTCACATTTGGTGCGTCTACAATCTCGGTGTCGCCGGAGGTACTCTCCCCTATTGGCAACCAATCCCAAAATGTTTGGATCCGGGTTGCAACTCTTACCGGTTCAACCGGCAGTGGCAGCAGGGACACGGTTGGTATGGATGACTTCCAACTGACTTACGAAGTTTCGGCAGACACTCCCGTTGTGAACTCCATTGCTCCGAGCGCGGCCAAGGTCGGTGACGTGGTGATCCTCAGCGGCAGTAACCTTGAGGGCGTCACGGCACTTTCTTTCAACGGGGTTTCCCAGCCGGTTTTCTCCGCCTCGGCTAACCAAATTTCCGCTGTTGTTCCGTCTGGCGCAACCACCGGGCCGATTTCCTACAGCGTGGGAGCCAGTATTTATGCAGGGCCCACTGTCTCGATCCTTACCCCCGTCATCGCTTCGCTATTGCCCGATGTCGGCGTGGCCGGCAACGCGGTGTCGATCGCGGGCACGAACTTTACTCCGCTGACCTCCGTCACTTTCTCTGGTTCCGGCAGTTCGATTCCTGTTACGCCGTCCTCCGCGAGCGACACTTCCATTTCCGTCACAGTCCCGCCGGGAGCAGGCAGTGGGCCCGTCACAGTCACCACGCCGAGCGGCTCGGGTAGCGCGAATTTCCGCGTGATCGCTCCCATCGCCGTTCCCTACGGTCCGGAGAGTTTCACCAACGGATTCGGCCAGTGGTTTACGGTCAACGCTGCGGGAACGGCCAACTGGAGCGTCGTGACCAATTCGTTCGGCGGCGGGTCGACTACCAATGGTACAACGAATTCTTGGGCGCAGATCAACGGGTTCGGCAGCGATGTTGCCGCCAATGACTGGCTTGTCTTGGGGCCGGTCAATTTTTCCACTTCGAGCAATCCTGTCGCCACCTTTGAAACGCTGACTCGTTTTGCCATCTCCAGCGGCATTACGAATTTCGGCGAACTCAGCCTCAAGTTGTCCACCAATTATACCGGCATCGGCAGCCCTGCTACCAATGGCACGTGGGTGACGGTCCCGTTCACCAAGCCCTCCGCAGATCTCGTCGTCACTCCCTCTGGTTTTGTTTTCATACCCGAAGCGGCCGGTCGGAGCAACGCCTGGTTCGCCTTCCACTACCAAGCAGCCGGAACCAGTAACGGAACAACCGCTCTCTGGCAAGTTGACAACATCGTTTTCTCCAACTCGACCTTGGTTCCGCTCGGTCTGACCCTGCCGGGGATCATCAATGAAGGCGCGAGCAACGTGGCAGCATCGGTCTTCGCAGCTGGGACCAATCTGGCCTCACCGCTGGTCGTTTCGCTGAGCAACTCGAGTCCGGCGGACGTGCAGTTCAAAGCCGACACGAATTCGCCGGCTACGGCGACTCTTCAGGTGACCATTCCCGCCGGAACCAATGCGGCGACTTTCTACCTCGACGCGGCCAAGGACTTCACGCCGGACACCAACAAGACGGTGACCGTCACGGCCACAACGACTAACCCCGCTTTCCAATCAGGCAGTGGCACCATCGTGGTGAACAATGTCGATTATCCGTCCACTGACTTGACTGCCTCCGGTTACAGCCAAGGCTTCGCCGGCTTCACAAATCA
The DNA here is from genome assembly GCA_945871065.1 of Chthoniobacter flavus. Classification (GTDB taxonomy): domain Bacteria; phylum Verrucomicrobiota; class Verrucomicrobiia; order Chthoniobacterales; family JACTMZ01; genus JACTMZ01. Next base: position 7,630 of record CAMBUL010000067.1, read on the forward strand.
AGCAGCGCTGCCTGCCGGTTGGACGCTCGTGGCGGCCAACCAGACTTACACCGCATGGGGCACGTCCGATACGGGCGCCAAGTTCAGTGCGGGCTCAACCAACGTTTTCGGCTACCAGCACACCGGCAGCACGGGCACCGCCCAACAGATCCTCACCCTGCGCAACGTAACCGGAAGTGCCATCAACGCGCTGACGATCAGTTACAATGGACGTGCGGCGCGTGCCTCCGAGACGCGCGTTCCCGTCTACACGGTTTATGTCGATGGGCAGCTTGTCCCATCCCTCAGCTACAGCACGGCATACGGCGACAATTTCCTGACCCGTGCATCCTTGCAGGGACTGGATATTCCCAACAACTCCACATTCACCATTGTCTGGAGTTCCGACCGCGGCCAGTCGACCGGTTCCTCGCAGCAAATCGGGCTGGGTGATGTCAGCGTGCAGCTCGGCTACACGCCGTTCCCGCCTTCTCTCGCCGGGGTGATCGTTTATCCGGAATATGTTTATGACACCACGGCCGAAGTGGCTTCTACCGTGACGGGCGATGGGGGATCGGCGGTGACAGGCTCTGGATTTGTCTACAGCCTCGCTTCGGTCAATGATGCGCCCACCATCGGGGGAACCGGGGTGACCCAAGTTCCGTGGGGCTTTCCCGGTCTCGGAGGATTCGGTAGCCAGCTGTCGCTCCTCACGCCGTTGAGTTCCTACGCAGTGCGGGCCTACGCCGCCAATGCGAACGGCACGAATTACTCCGCGGCCGCATCCTTTACCACCACCGCCCCAAATCCGGAATTCGCGGGCCTCTACACGCAGAACTTCAACGGCTTCACCAATGCCAACGCGTTTCCGGCAGGGTGGAAATGTTTCAGTTCCAGCAACGTCAACAGCTACGGCGGCGAATGGACATCCGGTTCGTCAAGCGGAGGGTTTTACGGGACAACCAACCAGCCGGGTGTCCTCGGGTATCAATTCACAGCCTCAACCGGTGTCCTCCAAAACCGGATGACGCTGAAAAATCTGACGGGGTCCAACCTCACCAATCTCTACATTTCGTATTTCGGGATGGTGACGCAAACACAACAAGTTCGGTTCCCGTCCTGGACTGTCACCGGTGATGATGGCTCGGGTGCTGTCGAGATTGCCGGGTTGTCCTACAGCACGGCGGACGGAACGAACGCGACTCGTTTTGCCCAGTGGACGAACTTCAATGTTGCGCCGGGTGATTCGTTTACGGTCACGTGGTCTGCCGACCGCGGCGAGAATACTAATGCGGGCAGCAGTCGTCGCATTGGCGTCGGCTTCGTCCAAGTCTCCACGTCGTTGCAGGCCATCGTGACCAACGCTCCCGCGGTCACAAGCACCGAAGGTCTCGCCACAAGCGTGGGTGAGACGGTCAGTTACCAGATCACCGCATCCGGCGGTGCCACTGGGTTCTGGGCCACCAACCTGCCCGGCGGTCTTTCGATCAACGGCACGAGCGGCCAGATCACTGGTGCGGTCACCAATACCAACCGCAACGGCTCTTTGCTCGGTCTGGTCGCCTACAACGCCTATGGTGCTGGGGAGGCAACCATTCCAGTCTCGATTGCCAAAGGGACACCGATCCTGCTGGTGTTGCCCTCGGCATCTGCCATCACCAACGGTCAGGCCCTCTCCAACTCGATCCTCACGGGTGGAAGTGCAAGTGTCGTTGGAACCTTCGACTGGTATTTTCCGACCACTATTCCCACGAGCACGTCGAGCCAGCAGGTGATCTTTACCCCCGCGGATTCGGCCAACTACAATACGGCCACTGGTTCCGTAACCGTGACCGTTCTCGCGACCGGGGAAAACTTCACCACTTGGGCTCAAGGTGCTCCGACCAACTCCACCACGGTGGGCCTTTATGCCATCGGCGGGGCGACCAGTCCCACCGCGACCAACGGCGTCCCGTCGCAGACGGCCCTGACGAGCAGCAATCTTTCGATCATTGCCATTGTCCGGACCAATGACCCGAACCTCACGGTGTTCGGACAGGCCACCGCCAACCTGAAGAATGTTCCTTGGACCACCAATGGGGTAACCAAAACCACTGCGCCCGATCAATTGAGCGTGCCGAGTGGCACCGCGCGTCAGATCTTCAGCATCGAACGCGGCACAAATACCAGTCTCTTCCTTCGCATCGACTCCATCCTCCAGCCATAAGCTAGGTCCGCCGCGCCGCGCCGCGGCGGACGGTGTTCAGTGATTCGGTGTTCAGTGGTTCAGTTGGAGGGAAACGGGGACACGGGGAGCGCGGATGGGAGGAATGAAAAATGATGAGCTTAGAATGCGGAATGGAGGGCGAAAGGTTGCGATAAGCGGGGCGCCGATTGATGCGCAAGGTTGCGGATTGAGTCCCGCCGAGTCCGGTTCTGAGCACGGAATTGTTTCCCGCGGGGGTCACACCGCGGGAAACCATCTTCTGCCATCTTCTTCCATTTGCCTGCGGCCCTGCGGGGTCTCGGCTGTCTCGCAAGCTCGGCTGTGGCTAATGCTTGTCCGGCCTGCGGCTGATTCAGCTTTCAAACTCAGGTTTGATATCGCCTCTGGGCGATCCCGCTACATGGCTGTCGCTTCGCGCCAGTCTATTTGGTCGCCGCGGCGACCTATCTTCGGCTCCGCCTACGGTTCGCTCCGCTCGGTTCATCCTTTGCCACGGAAGTGGAGAGGGGATCCGCCTTCGCGTTTCGTGGCTCCCACCTTCTCTTGTTTACGGCGTGGCAAGACGGCGTGACAAGAGGGACGAAGGAGGAAGGCTGAAAACTGAGACCTGAAGGGTGGCGAGCGGGGAGTGGGGGGATGAGATCACGCACGGTAGATCTCGCGGCGGTGGCCGATATCGACGACCAAGACGAGCAGGCGATCGTCGATGACTTGGTATACGATGCGATGGTCACCGACGCGGACGCGGTAAAGGTTTCTGGTGCCACTGAGCTTGGTGCACCCAGGTGGTCGAGGCTCGCTGGCGAGCACGTCGATAGTTTCGCGCAGGCGGTGGTAAAGTTTGCGGTCGGTGAGATCGCGGAGTGCCTTTTCCGCGCGGCGCAGGATCTCAACCGTGTAGGACATCAAGTTCGCGCTTGAGTTGATCCCAACCAACGGTGGCGGTCGGGTCCTTGGTCAATTCGCCCAAAGCAACTCGTGCGGTGGCGAGGTCGTGGAGATCCTCGAGCAGTTGCACGAAATCGGGCGAGGGCAACTGTGCGGCGGCCTCTTCGATCTCCATCAAGGTGCTCATACTTTGACTTAATGTGCCGTCTTCGCGGCTGGATGGCAAGGGAGCGGCCGTAGGCCGCAGTGTTCAGTATCAGTTGGCTTGCAGACCGTCTCGCATTGCTCGGCTGGCAGTTTTGCCTGGGGGCCGTTTGCCGTTGGGCCATCTACGGCTTCGCCTCCGGTGTCAGTTGATCGCCAGGGCGACCTATCTCGCCAAGCCTCGGTTCGCAGACTCGGCTCAGCGGGAGGGAAACGGGGCCACCGATTGGCGCGGATGGGGGCGGCTGGGGCCGCAGTTTGCAGTGTTCAGTTTGCAGTGTTCAGCCAGAGGCGGGGGAAGCAGAAGGGAAGCGATGAATGAAAAACGCAAAATGCAGAGTGGCAGGCGGGCCGCCGATTGACGCGGCTTCCTTCCGAGGGGAAGGGCTCGCACTGGGGTGAGCCCGAGCGCTCGCGGAAGTCCGGTTCTGAGCACCTAATTGTTTCCCGCGGGGGTCACACCGCGGGAAACCATCTTCTGCCATCTTCTTCCATCGGTGGCTAATGTTTGGACGGATTGCTGCTGGTTCAGCTTTCAACCTCAGCTCTCAACTGGCCGAAGGCAGCTTGGCTATGGTCGAAGCGACTTGGATGGACAGTGGAAATGCGCTACGTTTAAAGGATGAAGCTGGCGATCCACGATTGGGCGGCCAAATATATTTGGTGGCAGACGCCGGAGGAGGCGGCGCGGCGTCCTCGGCGCGTCATGGCACAAGTCATGGACCTCGGCACCTTCGCCGATGTGCGCTCGCTGGAGAAGGCCGCCGGGC
>CAMBUL010000068.1 GCA_945871065.1 Chthoniobacter flavus
GCCAAGACGGCCTCTCGGCGTATCGTGCCGATCAGCGACAACCTTCGCCAGTGGCTCTTGCCCCACGTTGGCCGGGGCCTAATCGTGCCCAGCGCGGAAACCTACCGCAAGGCGACCAATCTCTCGCGACGCCTCGGTATCGAGTGGCCGCACAACGTGCTGCGACACTCGTTTATCAGCTACCGCATCGCCAAGATTAAGAATGCCAACGAAGTGGCGCTCGAGGCGGGGAATTCACCCGACATTATCTTCCGGCACTACCGAGAGCTGGCCACCGAGGAGCAGGCGGATGCGTGGTTTGCCATCGTGCCCAAGTCCGAGTAAGCGCCCTTGGGGCGCGCGGTCTGCTGTCATTGCTGAGTGACAGGCGTTGTTTATCGGCTCAGTTCAGGGACGCGACTCCCGCAGCCACGCCTTCACCGCCTCGGGCTCGAAGCGGATCAGGTGGCGGAACTTGATCGTGGGCAAACCTGCGTAGCGCAGGTTGCGGATTTCTCTCACGCTGCAACCGACGTAATGCGCCAAGTCATCGGCGGTCCAAAGGCGTTCGGTTGGTGTGGCGACAGTTTGTGCCGTTTCAGGTGGTGGCGTGTCCATACCTGCCGCCAGGTGTCAAAAGGTATGTCTAGTGAAGCCTCTGCAGTTCTGCATCTGCACTCCCAGACTGGTTTGCGCTACTTCCATGGTCCCGGGTGTTTCCACTCCGCGGAGAAGTCCGTGCCCTTGATTGCTGCCTCGTGCAGAGGAGCCATGAAGCTGCGAATGACCGCAACAGCTTGGGAGAACTCTGCCGGAGCTTGCGTTGGCCGCATGCGTTTGACAAAGCCGGTCCACTGCGCCTGCTTGGAGGGGTCGAGTGCGAATTCCGGAGAGAACACCTGCGGCTTCTCGACGAGCGGTGTGCCGCGGCGTTGGAAAGTAGCAGTGACGGCGGCTTGCAGATCCTCTCCACGAAAATCCGAAGAGTTCGCCAGAAGCCAAACGTCAAAAAAAAGCCTTCATTCTGCTGTTGAGCCTGCCGAGAGAAACCATGGCCTCGAATTTTTCGGCGAGGGCCGTTTCGCGGTTGTAGGCGCGCAGGACGGGCGCAGGGTAGTTTAGGATTGTAGGGTAGGTTATCTCCACAGGGCCGGGCGTGATGACGTCGCTGAACCCGAAGTCGATCTGCATAGCGAGGCGCGTGGTGGCCAGTTGCCCGCGAAAAATTGCGCGGACGCCCTCGTAGTCGGCGTCCTCCGCGATGCGATCCGTGGCCACAGTTTCCGCGTCGAAGAAAACTCCATCCTCGGCGACCTCTGTGCGGCAAACGGTGGCAACGGCCTCTTTGATCTTGTCGAGATCGTTGCTCATGCGAGCCAGCAGATCGATGTCCCGCGTGGCTCGCAGAATTGGCGCGCGCCAGGCCACCAGCATGAGCGCCCCTTTCAGGACGAAGTCGCGCGCGTAACGCTAGCAGGAAAGGCGATAAAGCCAGCGCTCCAGCGCGTAATACTGGGCGAGGTCGTTGAATGTTCGCGCGGATTTCTCTGCCGCGTTCTTCAGACGCTGATGAACGGAGGCTCCTATGTTCGTCCGGGGGTTCATGAAAGTGCTTCGAGATAGGGGCGCATGATGCGCTCCACGCGGCAAATCCGTGCGTAGTCCTGGATCAGATCAATCCTGCGGCGCTTTCGTCGTGCGTAGTTGCGCAGTGCCTCGACGGCAGTTTCCAGCCCGATCCGGTTTCTGAACTTGAATGCGTCAGCTAGCGTCTTCTCCGCGTTGAACACGCGCACTGTCGCGCCATCGACGCGTCGCTCTTCTACCCCGGCAGTCAGTGATTCCTTGGAAAAGCGGAAGGTCTCGATGGGTGGGTGGGCAACCTTCGGGGTGCCTCTTCCCGGAGGCGTGGCGATCTGCACCGTATGCGGCACGCGGGTGGTCAGCTCGTGCATGGACAGGGCGCTGACCAGACAAACGACCGAGGCGGGGAAAAGTTTGGCGACAATTGCGATATCCGGGTCGCTCAGGGGGGGCATCCCGGCGAGGCGATAAACTCCTCGGACAACCTGTTCGACCTCACCCGCATCGCGCATAGCGTACAGCGTGCGGGGGTGGATTCCTCCCTCGATCACCTCGTGGGTGCGCAGCATGCCGCCCTTCTGGCGAAAGAGCTTGGCAGCGCGGTTGGCGGCGGAGTTCATGGCTGATGAAATGGATAGAAAAAACAACAGATATACACAAGTAATGCTTTTTCTATCCAGTATTGGGGTGATCTTCAAGGTGTCCTTTCGCGGTGACAAATGGTGACAACTCATGTGCCGAGTCGTTTCCTTTCGTGCCGGTCAGGCAAAACGGTCGCTCGTCGATGAGCGGAATAAACGGGTGCCGATCAACATCAGACGGAAAATAAGTGTATGATCAGCAACGAGATTAAAACTCTCTGGCTCAAATCGGATCAAGTGCCGGAACTTGATCGTGGGCAAACCGGCGTAGCGCAGGTTGCGGATCTCCCGCACGCTGCATCCGATGTAGCGGGCCAAGTCATTGGCGGTCCAAAGGCGTTCGTTCGGAGTTGGAGTGCTGGTTTGTTCCGGGAGAGGTTGTTTTGTGTCCATGCCTGCCGTTGGATGTCAAATCACGCAGACCAGCGGATCTTTCGTTGCCACCGCTCTTCCCTACCTGCTGCCCGTTCAGAGGACTTGACACATCTAGCGTTGGTGCCATATTGGCACCATGCCTGTTATTGCTGAACGAAAAACTCGCTTGGTGGCGCGGATGCCCACACGCACTCGCAAAACCATCCAAGCTGCGGCTGAACTCCAAGGCGCTTCCTTGAATCAATTTGTCACGGAGGCGGCCCATCAAAAAGCTCTCGAGCTGCTCGAACAGGCATCTTTTATCCGGTTGAACTCTGAACAGACGCGGCGCGTCTTTGATCTGATGGACAAGCCACCCAAACCAAACCGGGCTCTGCTCGCCGCCAAGGCTCTCCACCGCCGCCTTGTCCGTGCTTAAGATCGAAACGCTCGACGGGGGTCACGACCGCGAAAGGTTTGATTGCGGTGTTGAGGCTCTGAATCTCTACCTGCGGCAGACCGCCAGACAACACATCGCCAAAGACATTGCTCGCACCTATGTCTTGGTCGATGAAGAGAGCCGCGCGCCGAAGCCAGTGCTCGGCTTTTTCACTCTGTCCATCTGCCAAGTGTTTGCTGAAGACATCCCGCCGAAGTGGGCCAAAAAACTTCCGAAGAGTATTCCGGCCATCAGGCTTGGACGTCTGGCCGTCGCCAAAGCTCGGCAAGGTTCCGGCTTAGGCAAGACGATCCTTGTCGAGGCTCTCTACAGGACAGCGCGAGCTGCGGAGATTGCCGCGGGTATCGGCCTGTTCGTCGATGCAAAAGACCATAAAGCGGCGGCCTTTTACGCCAAGTTTGGCTTCCAAGAAGTCTCGGGAACGCCGCTCAAACTGTTTCTGCCGATGGAGACCGTGCGGCAGTTTGCCGCAGCAGGTGCAGGGAAGAACTAAGCAGCGCCGAATTTGCGGTGACAAATGGTGACAACTTGCGTGCCGAGTTGTTCCATTTCGTGCCGGTCAGGCAAAACGGTCGCCCGTCGATGAGCGGAATAAACCGGCACAAATCAACGTTATAAGGAACATAAGGGTATGAACAGCAACGAGATAGAAACACTCATAACCTGAAGGTCGCGGGTTCAAATCCCGCCCCCGCAACCAACTCTCCACCAACATCTTAAGAGCGTTTCGCGGCCCGGATTTTCCGGGCCTTTTTCATGGTGGTGACAAACTGGTGACAAATGCTCGCAAGTTGCTTGTTGGAAACGGCTTGCAGGAATTCTTCGTGGGAAATGGCTTTCCGCTCTCCCGAGACCACACTTGGTGCTTCTCCCCCCCTTCAGGTTGCGCAGTCTATTTCGGGCCCTTTTCCAAAGTCGTCACGAGCGCCCGCGGTCCAAACCCCCGCGTTGGGGGAGTGAAGCGCTCTCACCCGCGGAATTCATCGGCAAAGTCCGGGACGCCGGCTACAACGGGATCGAGGCTGGTTTGGCTGATGGTGATGCCGCGGCCGACGAGGTGCTGGCCCGCGCCAAGGACGCGGGTTTGGCGGTCATCACCCAGCACTGGCAGACCATGACCCCCGACTTGCCGCGCCATCTCGAGGAATTTGAGGCCCGCCTGCGCCGTGCCGCGTCATTCGATCCGCTCTTCATCAACAGCCACACCGGGCGCGACATGTTCGGCTTGGAGGACAACCTGCGGGTGTTCGCGTTGGCCGACCGGATTTCGGCGGAGACAGGGATAGCCATCCTCCACGAGACACACCGCGGGCGGTGCCTCCACACACCGTGGCGCACCGCAGAACTCCTCCGCGCCCGGCCCCGGAACTCAGCTCGTGCTCGATATGTCGCACTGGTGCAATGTCTGCGAATCGCTCTGCGAAGATCAGGGCGAGACCATCGCGTCGGCGCTTCCCGCGGTCGGGCACATTCACGGACGGGTCGGCCACGCGCAGGGACCGCAGGTTCCGGATCCGCGAGCGCCCGAGTGGCAGACAGCCCTGGAGGTGCATCTGGGCTGGTGGAAGAAGATCGCCGCGGCCAAGTGTGCGGCGGGTGCCGCACAGTTGACCATCACGCCGGAATTCGGCCCGCCGCCCTACCTGCCGACCCTTCCGTGGACGCAAATGCCGGTGGCGTTCCAGTGGGACATCAATGTCCACATGATGAACCTGCTACGAGAGCATCTGGCCGCCACGCCGCCCCAGCGGTAGCCCCCGCAATTGTTTATGACATCGAAGAGTCACCCGCCCCGCTGGCCGCGCTGTGGGTCTTCGACCTGCCCAGCCAGAATGCCGACTACAACATAAGGGCCGACAACGAGCGTTCCTACCAACTCAGCGAAGTCGCCGCAGCCAACGCCCGTGTGCAAGGTGGTGCCGCCACACGATAGCATTGGTGGTCTGAGCTGGGGCTTGCAGAGATGGAATTGCCCGCCGTCACGATTGGGCGCCCTGCCTTTTGTAGTCAGGGGCGGCGGCACAACTCTCATGCTGCCATGTTGACGTCACGGCCCATGCTGTTACATTGATGGCATGACACGCACTCAGATTCAGTTGCCTGACGAGGTGTACGCCCGCGCCAAGCGGCTTTGTCAGGCAAGGGAAATCTCGCTTGCCGAGTTGGCCCGGCGCGGCGTCGAACACATCCTCAGTGTTTACTCGTCCGCGGCCGCCAGCGCTGATGAGTGGCACCTGCCCAAGCCGCGCGACCTTGGATGGAAAGGGCTCACCCATGCGCAGGTGAAAGAGGAGGCACAGCTGACCGCCGGCGAGTTGCGGCACGGCGGCAAACCCAAGCGCCACTGACCATGCTCTCGATGGACACCAACCTGCTGCTGTATGCCTTTAATGAGGCGTCTCCGTGGCACAAGCAGGCTTATGGTTGGATGAGTTCCATCCAGCACGACGAGGACGTCGCCGTCTCCGAGTTCATTCTTGCCGAGTTCTACGGACTTCTGCGTAACCCGGCAGTGCTCAAGCGTCCGCTGGGCGCCGCGGAAGCCGTCGAAGTCGTCCAAGCCTACCGCCACCACCCGCGTTGGCGTTTGCTTGGCTTCACGCCCGAGAGTCGTGCATTGCACGATGCTCTCTGGGAAAGGGCGTCCGCCGGGACTTTCGGCTTCCGTCGCATTTATGATACTCGCAGCGCTCTGACTATGGTTGTCCAAGGAGTGACGGAGTTTGCCACGGTGAATACCAAAGACTTCAAGGGTGCGGGGTTCCGCAGAGTGTGGAGCCCGCTGGAGGCATGACTTCTGGCTCCGAATCGGTCGTTGCCCACGCCCCCGGCCGCGCCGAATGGCTGGGCAATCACACGGATTACAACGACGGACTCGTCTTGGGGATCGGGTTGGAAGTCGGGGCGACGGTCACGGTGCAGCCCGCCTGTGACCGGCAGCTGGTGCTGCGGGCCTTGGACTTGGATGAGACGCGGCATTGTGAATTGGACGCCTTGTCTCCGGCCGAGGCGGGATCCTGGGCGAATTACGCCATCGGGGTGGCTGCGGAATTCATCGCGCGCGGCGCGCAGGCACAGGGATTGAAACTCGAGATCCACAGCACGGTGCCGATGGGCGCAGGGCTCAGCAGCAGTGCAGCGTTGGAGTGTGCTACCGCGCGGGCTTTGCAGCAGGCTTGGGGCACGGACTTCGACGACATGGAGTTGGCGCGGATCGGGCAGGCGGCCGAGCACAAGTTCGCGGGAGTGCGTTGTGGATTGCTTGACCAAGTGACCTCGCTGTTCGCCACACGCGACCATGCGGTGTTCTTCGATTGCCGCTCACTCGAAGTGGAACGTGTTCCGGTCCCGCCTGAAGCGCGCTTCGTCATCGTGCAAAGCGGGGTGAAGCATGCGCTCTCGGACGGCGCCTACAACGAACGCCGCGCCGAATGCGAGGAAGCGGCGCGGGTCCTTGGGGTCGGGAAGTTGCGGGAGGCCACGCCGGCCCTACTGGACGCGGCGGAGGGTGACGGGCAGTTGCACGGTGCGCCGCTGCGCCGGGCGCGGCATGTGGTCGGCGAAAATGCCCGTGTGGCGGCGGCCGTGGCGGCCCTGCGCGCCGGTGATCTCTCCACGGTCGGACGATTGATGAATGAATCGCACGAAAGTTCGCGGACACTTTTCGAAAATTCCTGCGAGGAACTCGACTTTCTGGCTTCCGAAGCACGGAAGATTTCGGGGTGCCTCGGAGCGCGGTTGACCGGCGGCGGTTTCGGCGGTGCGGTGCTGGCTCTGGTGCGCGGCGGGGCGGAAGAGGAGTTTGTGAAATCCATCGGCGACCGCGCTTTAGCAGTATGGGGACATGTTCCACAGGCTTTGGTCACCGGAGCAGGCGGGCGCTGACTATCCGATGAGAAGGACGGCCTTTGGAAGTATTCCCTGTGGGGCTAATGCATCAATCTTCAGCATCGCGCACGCCTCGGGCATCCGCGCCGCCGTGACGGATTTCGGTGCAACCCTCGTCTCGCTAGAAGTCCCGGACCGGTCCGGTCGCATGGGCGATGTCATTCTCGGTTTTTCTCGTGCTGAAGACTACGCGGCACATGCCGATTATTACTTTGGATCCACCGTCGGTCGCTTCGGTAACCGCATCGCGCACGGCAGGTTCGAACTGGAAGGTCGGCGTCACCAACTAATCACCAACAATTCACCCGGAGGTCAGCCGTGCCATCTTCACGGCGGGATCGTCGGTTTTCACCAGCGCCTCTGGTCCCTCGAGGACGCGGGCGAGGATTACGTGCGCTTCGGCTACCGCTCTCCGGACGGGGAGGAGGGCTATCCGGGCAACCTCCGAGCCACCGTGACGTATCGCGTTGGGCCGGAGCGGCAGCTGACTTGGACCGCGGAAGCCGTCAGCGATGCACCGACCATCGTGAATCTGGTTCACCATCCTTATTGGAATCTGTCCGGAGGAGAGGTGCCGACCGTCGACGGACATGCCTTGCAGCTTTTCGCAGAATCATACCTGCCGGTGACGGACGGCAAGATTCCGACCGGCGAAATCCGATCCGTGGCCGGAACGCCGATGGATTTCCGCCAGTCGCACGCGGTGAAAAACGACGAAGGATTCGACTACGACCACTGCTGGGTCCTTGATCGGCCTCCTGCGGCGGACGATCTCGTTTTGGCGGCACGTCTGTCCGACCATCGCAGCGGCCGCGTGTTGGAAATCCCAACCAACCAGCCCGGCATCCAATTCTACGACGGGAGTTTCCTGGATGGTTCGGTCACCGGCCGCGGGGGACGCCGCTACGGTCCCCGCGCCGGCCTCTGCCTCGAGCCGCAAAATTTCCCCGACGCCCCGAACCATCTGAATTTCCCATCCTGTTACCTTGCTCATAGCGAGGTCTATTCCAACTGCGTACGCTACAAGTTCGACGCGAACTAAAGTCCCGCGCGGATGTTGCCACGTGTATTTAGGTCTTTTGCCAAAGTGGCGATGAGTTCCTTGAGCCCAAATCCTCTCGGCATGTTCCGCGCAATTTCCCAGTTCTGCAGCGTGCGCAGGGAAACTCCGAGCTTGGTAGCCGCTTCCTCCTGAGTGAACCGGCGACGCTCGCGGTACTCCTTGAGGACCTTGGCGAACCGTTTGCGAGTGATCTTGGTCATGAGGTAACTACGCGATAAGCGCAGGATGGCTGTCAAGGTTGACACGCAGCTGACCACTGTCACGTCCTGATCTAAAGTTGACACGGATTGTTGGTTGTTTTGTTTGATGATTGGCCTGCGTTAGCAGGCCCATTCATTCCCCTGCAGGGGGATGAAAAGTTTTTGAGACCTTCCTCGTGGATTTTACCTGGGTAACCCAACTTCAATGCCCAATGCGGCCGCCGCGTATTGTAAAGCTCCACGGCCTGGTCGACTGCCTTGCGCGCCGCCTCCAAGGATGGCAGCATCTGACCTAGTCCATACTCGCGCTTCAAGATTCCGTTGACTCGTTCGGCGTGCGCGTTCTCGTAGCAATGGTTGTCCTCGGTCATGCTCACCTCCAACCCGCGTTGCCGCAGCGCTCCGACATACTCGTGGCTGCAGTATTGGCAGCCGCGGTCGGAGTGGTGGATAGGCTGCTGATCGGCCGGTAGATCGCGCACCGCCTTTTCCAACGCCTGGAGCGCGTCGGCGCTTTCCATCTTCGAACTCACATGATGGCCCACGATCTTGCGCGAGTAGCGGTCACTGAGCAAAAACAGGTAGGCGAAGTCCGTGCGTGTCTTGATGTAAGTCAAATGGCAGACCCACGCTTGGTTCGGGGCACTCACCTCCGTGGTCTTGAGCCGGTTGGTGAAGACCGGCAGCCGATGGTAACTGTTGGTCGTCTTGGGCGCTGACTTCTCGTAGCTCACCAGCATGTCCTTCTTCTTGAGCAAGGCCAGATACCGGTCCCGGCCCGGGGTAAAGCAACAGTGTTGTTCCTTCATGCGGTGGAGCAACTTGCGTGCTCCCAGCTTGGGTTGCACTTGCCGCTCTTCCTTGGTCCAAGCCAGCACCGCTTCCTCTTGCAACTCCCGGCGTTGCCGTCGCTGCCGGTGCCGGTAATAGTTTTGCCGGCTCATGCCCAAGGCTGTGCACATCGCCTTCACTCCTTGCCCTCGCCGCTCGATCCCGCGCCGCGCGCCCGCCCAGCGATCTTTTTTTTAAAGTCCTCCACATCCGGGATCCCGGCCCGCTCGCAGGCCAGCTCCAGATACGTCTCGCTGATGACCAACCCTAACTCCTTGTCGGCCAACAGCCCTTCCAGTTGCCTCACCCGCTGCCGCAGGCGCTTAAGTTCGTTTTGTTCGTTTGGTGTTTCCACCCGAATCACTCTGGGCATCAGCCGATCTTTGCCAAACTTTATCAGCCAGCCTTTGACCGTCGTCGCCCCTTGGGTCCCGTAAAAACTCCCCGCCTCATTAATCGTGCGGAAGCGCCCACTCTCCAAATCCCGAACCACCTGTAGCTTGAAGCTCTCACTGTATTATATCACTGTCGCTCTCATCTTTTCCTCCTGATGGGTGTCAACCTATGGCAGGACATGACAGCAAGCACCGTCCTGGGTCCGTCTTCTGCTCACTCGGTCCCTCGCGCAAAAAAGCCACGAAAGGCAACTCATGACCAAGTAAGACCGCTTGGGAAAACGAACTTACGCTCGCGCCTAAATCAGCGATAACTGATCAATGAATCAGCTCGGCCCCAGCCGATGTAGCGGGCCAGGTCATTGGCGGTCCAAAGGCGCTCGTTCGGAGTTTGAGTGCCGGTTTGTTCCGGTTCAGGCAGCGGTGTGTCCATGCCTGACGCTCGATGTCAAATCGCGACACTACAACCTTGATGCGAGCCGGTAACTTGTGCTCCGACCGCCGGCACTTTCGCGCACAAGGATCTTGCGATCGAGTAAGTCGTTGATGTCGCGCAGAGCGGTGTCGGCGGAGCACTTTGCTAGTTTCGCATACTTGGAAGAGGACAGTTTTCCCTCGAAGCCGTCCAACAAGCGATTGATGACGGAGCGTTGCCGATCATTGACCGGCGTTTCGTTGATCAACTTCCAAACCCGAGCTTTTCGCAGAACTTGACCGATCGTGGATTCCGCGCCCTCCAGCGCACGCCGAAGACATTCCAAGAACCACTCGATCCAGCTGGTGATGTCCGTGTCGCCCCGCTGATTGCGCTCAAGGTTCAGATAGTAGTTCTTCCGCTCTGCCTCGATTTGAGCGGACATGCTGTAGAAGCGTTCCTTCGTGCCCTCAGCACGTGCGAGTGCCATGTCTGCGATGGCCCTGGCAATTCTACCGTTGCCATCCTCCAATGGGTGGATGGTCACGAACCAGAAATGCGCCACGGCAGCTTTCAACACGGGATCTATCTTCTGCTCGGACTCGAACCATTTAAGAAAGGCGGTCATTTCTCGTTCGAGCCTATCTGCGGCAGGAGCCTCGAAGTGGACGCGCTCGCGCCCCATGGGACCTGAGACGACTTGCATCGGTTCAACTTCAGCGGGGCGCCATTTACCAACCGCGATTTTGCGCATGCCGCTGCGTCCGGTTGGAAACAAACACGCGTGCCAAGCAAACAGCCGTTTCTTGGTCAGCGGGGCGGAGTAGTTTTGCGTCGCATCCAGCATCATCTCGACGACACCTTCGACGTCGCGGCTGGCAGCAGTGGTGCCCCCGAATTCCAAGCCGAGTCTGCGGGCAATCGACGAGCGCACTTGGTCCGCATTCAGTTTTTCCCCTTCGATCGCGCTGGATTTGGTCACATCGGCGGTAAGTGCCGCCAAGGTCGCCTCGTTCCTGAGGTCAAAACCCAGAGACTCCATGCTTCCCAGCAATCGACCCTGCAGATGCCGAACTTCGGCAAGCAACGGCAAAACCTTGCTGCTGTTCCAGCTAAGCTTGGGCCACGCAGGTCTCTGGTGAATATAGGGCATAATCTCCGCGAAATATGCGGAGAATATGGCGCCTATTCACCGCAGGGACAAGAAATCCTTGACTCTCATGTGGTGACAAATAGTGACAAATGCTCGCAAGATGCGCGTTTGCAACGTCTTGCAGGCATTCTTCGCGGGAAGTGGCTTTCCGCTCTCCCGAGCCCACAAATGGCGTTTCTCCCGCCCTTCAGGTTGCACGGTCTATTTTCGGCCCTTTTCCAAAGTTGTCACGAGCGCTCGTAGTCCGAATCCCCGCGGCGCGTTCCGGGCGATCTCCCAGCGTGCTTCGCCTTAACCTCGGGCGCGCACGGTTGTTTGCATGTAAGACTCCGCTTCGGGCAGCCATGCGGCGCCGGCCGGCACGTTGTGGCGGCGGCAGAACTCGTCCCAGACCGCGCCCCACGGGAGGGACTTGACCTCCTCGAGCAGGGCCAGACGGGCGGTGAGGTTGCCGTTGGCTTCGGCTTCGCGGAGTTGCTTGGAGGGTTCGAGCAAGGCGAGAAGGAGGGCTTTTTGGGTGGCGCGGATGCCGATGACCCAAGCGGCCACACGGTTGATGCTCGCGTCGAAGTAGTCGAGGCCGATGCTGGTGCGGCCGAGGAAATCGCCGCGGACCAGCTCTTCCATCACCGCGCGTGTCGGATCATCGAGGATCACCACGTGATCGCTGTCCCAGCGCACGCCGCGGCTGACGTGGAG
>CAMBUL010000069.1 GCA_945871065.1 Chthoniobacter flavus
CTTCGCGAAGTTGCCCAGTGTCCTGCCGACGACCTCGAAGCCTTTCAAGACATTGCCCGTCACCGCTACTTCAACACCAACAGCCTCTGGTTGCGCGTTTCCGACCTCCTCGCCGCGCTGGCGGAAAACGGAGGAGCGCTCCCTCTGCCCCTCATCAAGAACACCAAAACCGTCGATCCGCGCAAGGCGTCCTCGCCCCCCGTGCTCCAACTCGAAAGCGCCATGGGTGCCGCCATCGAGTGCTTCGCCGCCTCCGGAGCCATCTTGGTGCCGCGCGCCCGCTTCGCACCGGTCAAAGCCACCAGCGACCTCCTCGCCCTGCGCTCCGACGCCTACGCGGTCACGGCCGACCAACGCCTCGAGTTGGTCGCGGAGCGCCATGGCCTCCCGCCCGAAGTTTCGCTCGATGACCGCTACTACAAATTGCTCGCCGGACTCGAAGCCGGTTTCGAACGCACCGCCCCTTCCCTCCGCCATTGCACCAAATTCAAAGTCGAAGGCCTCTGGCGCTTCGAGGATGGCGTCGTCTGCCGAGGCACCGTGAAATTCATCAATCACAACCCCCACCCCGCCACCGCCCGTGCCGGTTCTTATTCCGAAGTTGCCACCGAGATCTAATCGCCGATCTCGGTAGCGCCCACCGGCCCCAGCGGGCCGCACCCCTTCACTCAGGTTTCAAGTCTCAGCCTTCAGCATTTCCTTTCGCCCTCTCCCGATTCAACCACACTTTGCACGCACTCTTCATCCGCGTGAGAATGTAATAAACCGTCTGGCTCCGCTGCCGGACCAACTGCGCGCCGACAATCTTCGGCACAAAATCCGCCGGTACTTCCATCACGTCCTCGATCGACGCGCCGTCGAACCCCTTGCACAAGATCGCCGTCATGGCCCGGGTCAAGGTCTGCACCTGCGGACCCAGCGTGATCCTGAACCGCACCTTTCGGTCGGCATCCACCCCGAGAAAAACTCCCACCGTATCGGTGCACTCCTCGTCCTTGCGCACGTCCTCAAGATCGAACCTTTCACCCTCCCGCGGCCCCTGCGCCGCCGCTTGATCGGCATAAGCAATTAAGGTCTCGCGCTTCTCCTCTTCGGGGAGGACCTCGAAGAGATTGATGATCTTCTGCAACTTATCCGGGTAATTCACGGCACCATTAAGATTTCTCCGCCGACCAAAGGCGAGCCCAAGATGGACGCCGCTTGGCCGCCGCAGCGGGACGGTGTAAGAAAACGCCGGTGAAATTTCTCCTCTGCCTCGCCCTCCTACTGCCCTCCGCTGCCCTTGCCGGCGGACTCACTTGGGAAAAAACCGAAGTCGCCATCGAATCCCTCGAAGGCGACGGCAAGGTGCCGGGTGAATTCCGCTTTACCAACACCTCCGACCAACCCATCCGCCTCCGCGCCGTTCCGGCCTCCTGCGGGTGCATCGCAGCCAAACCCGAGAAGCGTGACTACGCGCCGGGCGAAAGCGGTGTCATCCCCTTCACCTACAGCCCGAAACGAAAATGGGGCACGCACGCCTACCGCGTCTTCGTGGTGACCGACGAACCCGGACGCCCCTACGAGTTGCGCCTCGTCGTCACCGAGACTCGCCGTTGATCCACGACCATGGCAGGGTCGGAACCATCGTCCGTCTGACCGCGCCCCGCCCCCTCAGGGCCTCAGGGTGAAAATGTCCCAAGCGGAACCTGCGAACTCTTTCCAAGGCACGACCCATTTGTAAATCTTCTGCTCCCCGAACTGGTCGAATCGCTCGCGCACCACCTCGACCGGCTTGGCCGCTCCCATGTCGAATTCGTAGGAAATGATCCGTGCTCCCGGCTTGAGTCGCCGCAACTGCGGCATCAAGCGCTCGTTCAAACGCGGGGTCAGGTAAAGAAAGACCACGTCTGCCCGGTCCAAATCGAGGTCGAAAATGTCCGCCTGCCGAATCTCGACCAAGTCCTCCACCCCGGCCGCAAGGGCGCGCTCCCGCGACTCGGCCACCCGCTCCGCGCTGATGTCGACCCCGACTGCCTTGACTCCGTGAAGCTTGGCCGCCGCCACCACGATCCGCCCGTCGCCGCAGCCCAAATCAAAAACCACGTCGCCCGGCTTGATCTCCGCCATCTCGATCATGCGCCCGACCGCGGCCATCGGCGTGGGGACAAACCCTATGTCGGGCTTGCGCTCCGTATCGGCGACACCAACTGATGCGATGACCGTGAAAAGGAGGAGACCCATCGCCCATTGGAACATAAGTGACACTCTGCCAGCCGGACATGCCCGCACAAGCTCCTGATGCCGGTATCCTTCGAAGCCCGCACCCCTGGGTCCACGCACCTGCTGCCCGCCAAAGTATTGATCAAATAGGAGCAATAGGAGCGCATAGCGCCAACTGCCCCCGCGCGATCTCGGCCAGGATCGGGCAAGAACAACTCTCCTCCAAAATCGCGCGGTTGGTCCGCGTCGCCTCGTCGGCTTGACCCTCCACATCATTCAAAATGATACCGGCCAGCGGAAGACCACGCCGCCGGACACTTTCCACGGTGAGCAGGGTGTGGTTGAGCGCGCCCAGCTTGTTCCGCACGACCACAATGACCGGCCAGCCCAAGTCCGCCGCGAAGTCTGCCACCGTGATGTCCTTGGCCACGGGCACCAACCATCCGCCCGCCCCCTCGCAAAAGACCTGCGCGTGCCGCGCGGCCAAATCCCGCACCGCAGTCAACGCTCGGGGCACCTCCGCCGCCGGTTCGCCGAGCATTGCACAGGCCCGCGGCGAGGCCGGTGTTTTCCACCACAAAGGATTAATCGCATCAAGTGTCTCCACGTGGTCCGCAGCCTGCGCGAGGATTTCGACATCCGTGCGCGGACCGCAACAAAACGGCTTGGCCCCCACCGCATCACCACCCGCCGCGCGCGCCGCCCTGACCAGCAACGCCGTGACATAAGTCTTCCCGCAATCCGTATCCGTTCCCGTGACGAAGTAGTTCACTTTGCTCCTTCCCGGCAATGGCAGCCCGGCCGGTCCCTGCGCTGCACGCGTTGCCGCTTCATCGCTTCCCTCCCGCCCCGCCATGTAGTTGGTGCACTGCGGCACTGAGCACGTGCAAGGCCGCCGTCTCGCTGCGCAGGACATGCTTGCCCAGATCGACCGGGATAAAACCGCATGCTCTTGCCGCTTTCATTTCGCTCTCCGACCAATCGCCCTCCGGTCCGATGGCAAAAGTCACCACGTCCGCCTCGCCCGTCAAAAAATCCCCCAAGCCGACACCCCCGGCCCCCACCGCGGGGATCCCCCTCAGACCCGCCGGGGCCGCGCGGAACGCCTCGTCTGGCCCGCTCACCGCCCAAACCTCCGGCAGCACGAGGTGGCCGCACTGCTTGGCCGCCTCGACCGTGCCCTGCCGCCATTTGTCCCGGCGCTTCGTCGCATCGGCCCCGGCGATCTTGACCACACTCCGCTCCGCCGCCACCGGACGAATCGAAGCCGCCCCCAATTCCGTCGCTTTCTGCACCAGCCAATCGAACCGCTCGTTTCGGATCAGGGCGACGATCAGATGGATTTCCGGACGCGGCCGTACCTCGCGCCATTCGTGCAGCCGGCGGAAGGCCACCCGCTTTTTGGCCACCTCGGTCAATTCCACCCCGGCCGCGCGGCCCGTGCCGTCGAAAACCACCGCGGCATCGCCGCTCGCCATACGCAACACCTGCGAAGCATGACGCGCCTCGGCCTCGGGCAAAAACGCCGAGTCCCAATCCGCAGCCGGTAGAAAAAAACGTGCCATGACCGCTATCCCACTGCCTTGAACCGCCGCAGCGTCTCGTCCCTCTCCGTGCCGTGATCCACCATCGGCAAGGGATACCCCGCCGCAATCGGTTCTCCGTTCACGGGGGCCTCGAGGAACTTTTTCGCCGCCACGCCGGACAATTCCGGCACCCACCGCTGGATATACTTTCCCTCCGGGTCGAAGCGCTTGGTCTGGCTCCACGGATTCTGGATGCGGAAATAAGGCGCCGCATCGGCCCCCGTCCCCGCGCTCCATTGCCAGCCGCCATTGTTGCTCGCGATTTCGCCGTCGATCAGCGTCTGCATGAAATACCGCTCGCCCAATCGCCAATCCAAATGCAGGTCCTTGGTCAGAAACATCGCCGTGATCATCCGCGCGCGGTTGTGCATGTAGCCCGTGGCGTTCAATTGCCGCATGGCCGCATCGACCATCGGAAAACCCGTCCGCCCCTCGCACCAAGCCCGGTATTTCTTCTCCTCCTGATCCCATTCCATCCCCCGGTATTTCGCGTTGAACTCCTGCTCCAGCACCTCCGGATAATGCCAGAGGATCTGGAAATAAAATTCCCGCCAAATCAGCTCGCTGATGAATTTCCACACGTTGTTGCGTCCGTCCGCATCGGCACCCTCCGCCGCCGCCTTGGCCTTATGGTAGACCTCGCGAATCGAGAGCAATCCATGACGCAAATCCTGCGACAAGCGCGACGTCCCATCCACCCCCATCAAATCGCACGTCGCGCCATAGTCGAAGACCGGACCCTGCAAAAATTTCCTCAACCGCTCGCGCGCCGCCTTCTCGCCCGGCTCCAGACCGCCAGAAAATTCCGCCAACCCCCAATGTGCCGGCGTCGGCAGATCCCCGCTCGCCACTCCCTCGGGCGTGCGCAACTTTTTCAGCGCCGGCCCCGCGGACGGCTTGTCCAGTTTCGCCCAGGCCCGCGAATACGGGGTGAAGACCCGGAAATTCCCACCCCCGCCCGTCTTCACCTCATCCCGCTCGTGCATCGCCGCATCTTGAAAAGTTCGTAATTCCCGCCCGTCCTCGGCCAGCATCTTCGCCACCCGCATTTCCATCCCTCGTCCGAACACATCCGGATCCCGGTTGGTGAAGACCGCCTCCGCGTTCGTCTCCCGCGCCAATTTGACCAACGCCGCCTCCGCGTCCCCTTCGCGCACAATGAGCCGGCTGCCGATGGTCCGCAGATTGCCGTCCAACGAAGCCAGCGACCCGCACAAAAAGGTCTGCCGCGCCACCCCCGTCCACCGGTGCTCCTTCTTCCCCTCGCTCACCACATAGACCGGCACCACCTCCTCTGCCTCCCGCGCCGCCGCCGCCAACGCCGTATTGTCCGTGATCCGCAAATCCCGCCGGAACCAATGGATGGCCGTTTTCATGGAAACGATCATGCCCTCCCGCGAGCCCCCAATCC
Source organism: Chthoniobacter flavus (assembly GCA_945871065.1). Taxonomy (GTDB): domain Bacteria; phylum Verrucomicrobiota; class Verrucomicrobiia; order Chthoniobacterales; family JACTMZ01; genus JACTMZ01. Next base: position 5,200 of record CAMBUL010000069.1, read on the forward strand.
AGCAATCCTCGAGGGCGGGAGTCCCCGGCCGCGTTCTCGCTCTATTTCCCGTAACGACTCCAGAAAGCCGATTTGCGCCCGTGCCGGGACCGGAGAGCGGCCGCATACGTCGCGTGGTGGGACAACCCTCGCCAATCGTCCACGCCGTTCGAAAGTTGCTCGAGCTTGCGTAGATAGCGCACCGCGTGCCCGTAGATTTTGCTGCGGGCGCGATCGAGGATGGAATCGATCAAGGCCCGGTAAATGATCGTGGCTGCCAAAGGACGACGGGCGCCCAGCAGCACTTCGGCCAAAGGCAGGAGTCCGGGGTAATAATCGCCGTCAATGCCTTCCGACCGGGACACCAGGTAAGCTTCGGCTTCCGCGCTGTGCCCGGCATCAACGAGAAACAGGGCATCAGAGCAGACAAAATGCGGTTCAGCCAGGATTACTGCTGCTTCGTCGGCCACGATTTTTCCCCGCGCCTTCTCTCCGACCAAGGCGAGCAACGCCTCGAGCGTATTCAGGCTGCGATTCCGGCGGAAAATACGCCAGACCACCTTGGTCTGCTTCTCACGCTCACCCAGCGCGGCGAAAACACTCACCAACAATTCGTCCCGCTCGCCATCGCGGGCACGATCGCCGGCCGGAATCTTCTCCAGCCACTCGTGCGCGCGCTTCGCCTCGCCGGCCGAAAGATACACCTTGGCAATGTCCACGCAGGAGCCGGCATGAATCGGGCCCGGATAGCTCAGCCGCGCCTCGGCGAAAAGCGCGCCGTCCTTCGTCGCCCTGGCCAAGGTCTCGATGTCCACCCGCCACCGGAATCCCCGCTTGTCCTCCGGCAGAGCCGCATCCGCCTCGCGCATCCGCGCAACGAGACGGTGGACTTGCGCTTTGGACAAATACAGCGAGGCCGCTTCCAACAAAGCATCCCTCACCCCGTAGTCGTCGGCCTCCATCAGTCCGAAGAGACGGTCCACCAGCCATTCCGTGTCCTCGCAATCCTTGGCGTAGCGGACAAAAAGCTGCTGCGCGTCGAACCGAAAGACATCCCCGACATGTCCGCTGGAGTCGTCGCATCGTTCGAACACCGCAACGTCCGTCTCGTAAAAATCAAGCAGCAACTCCGCGCCCTTGCGCGGATCGCCAATGGATTGCTCGGCCTCTTGCAGCAACTCGCGCAGCTCGCCGGCGAATTCGGACGAATAGCGCCACGGGACAAAAGGGCGGGAACGCTTCAGCGCGGCTATTCTGGCCCTGAATGCGGCGACGTTAGACTTCTGTTTGGTTGGCATCGCGGACGCTAATCGCAGTCTGTGCGGATACGCCAACTGCCTGCCGATGGCGACAATGATTTCCCCGCCATCGAGGTGCTTTCCGCTCCTCGGCTTTGCCTTGATTCCAAAAACGGGGGGAAGAAACTTTTCTCCTTCGCCCAGTCTTACATCTTGACTCCGTGCCGGAGTAGTGGCATTTTACCATCATGGTAAAAACACAGGTCCAGTTTCCTGACAACCTCTACGACGAAGCAAAGCGCATCGCCGCCGAAAACGAAATGAGCTTCGCCGAGGTGGTGCGACGCGGGCTCGAGACCATGGTGCGGGACTATCCCGCGGGACGAGCTGCCGCGAAACGCTGGAAGCTGCCGGCGGCGCGGCGCATGGGTGCACCACTTATCCCCGAGGAAGACTGGGACCTCGCCTCCCGCGACGAAGCATGACCAGTTTCGACACCAATATCGTCGTTCACTCGGCGAACGAAGACTCCCCGCACCACGCTGCGGCGCGAGAATTCCTCGAAGAGGCCGGTTCTCGTCGAGACATCGCCATCGCCGAACTCATGCTGGTCGAAGTCTTCTTGAAACTCTGCAACGCGACGATCTTCCGCCATCCGATGTCACCTGCAGAGGCGGGCCGCTACTGCCAAACTCTCCGCAACAACCGCAACTGGCGTCTGGTGGAGTCAGCTCCGGTCATGGACGAAGTGTGGGCTTGGACGCAGCGCACCAATTTTGCCTTCCGCCGCATGATCGACGTCCGTCTGGCCCTCACCCTGCGTCATGCAGGAGTGGATGAATTCGCCACCGGCAATCCGAAAGATTTCCAAGGACTCGGTTTCGGCAAGATCTGGAACCCTCTGAACACCGAACACTGAACACCAAAAACTCTCGCGGTTATCCGCGAGCCCCCCGACAATCATAACCGTTGAGCCCGCCCGACACGCTTCTCATCATTGCCGGCAACGGACGCTATCCGTTCCAGCTCGCCGCCGCGGCCCGCCGGGCCGGGGTCAAGCGCCTTTGCGCCGCAGCCTTCGAGGGCGAGACGGACCCCTCCCTCTCCACCGAAGTTGACGACCTCCGCTGGCTCCGCGTCGGTCAACTCGGCAAGCTCATCGCTTACGCCAAAGAATCCGGCGCCCACCAAGCCATGATGGCCGGGCAAATCGCCCCGAAAAATCTTTTCGACCTTCGCCCCGACTTTGTCGCCCTCCTCCTTCTGGCCAAACTCAAGGAACGCAACGCCGAAACGCTCTTCGGCGCGGTGGGCGACGCGCTGGCCAAAAACGGCATCGAACTACTCCCCGCCATCACCTTCCTCGATGAATTCCTCGCCCCCGAAGGCCACTTTGCCGGACCCAAGCCGCGCCGCCGCACGCAGGAAGACATCGCCTTCGGCCTGCGTATCGCCAAAGAAGTCAGCCGGCTCGACATCGGACAAACCGTCGTCGTCCGCAATGGCACCGTCCTCGCCGTCGAGGGATTCGAGGGGACCAACGACACAATCAAACGCGGCGCCCTCATGGGCCGCGGACAAGCCGTCGCGGTCAAGGTTTCCAAACCCGAGCAGGACTTCCGCTTCGACGTGCCGGTCATCGGACCCCTCACCCTCGAAGCCGGGGCCGCCTCCGGACTCTCCGCGCTCGCCGTCGAAGCCGGACGCACCTTGCTGGTCGAACCCGCGCGCCTCCGCGCCTTGGCCGAGACCCACAAAATTTCCATCCTCGGAGTGAAACCATGAGCACCAAACTTCGCGCCGGCGTGGTCGGTGTCGGCAGCATGGGCTGGAACCACGCCCGCATCTACGGCGAGCTCGACAATGCCGAACTCACTGCGATCTACGATCCCAACCCCGCGGCCGCCGAGAAAGCGGTGCGCAAATTCGGCGGCACCGTCGCCACCTCGCTCGACGATCTTATCACGCGCTGCGAAGCCGTGTCCGTGGCCGCCCCGACCGCCCTGCATTACGAGATCGTGATGAAACTGCTCGCCGCCGACCGCCACGTGCTGGTCGAAAAACCCATCGCCGAAACCCCCGGACAAGCGGCCGAAATGGCCGACTTGGCCCGCGAACGCGGCCTCGTGCTCCAAGTCGGCCACATCGAACGCTTCAATCCCGCCCTCGACGCCCTCGAGCAACGCCTCAACCGCCCGCGCTTCCTCGAGGTCACCCGCCTCTCACCCTACCCCGGGCGCAGCCTCGACATCGGCGTCGTCCTCGACGTCATGATCCACGACCTCGACATCATTCTGCACTTGGTCAAGTCCCCCGTGACCAGCGTCGATGCGGTCGGGGTGGCCGTCCTGAGCAAAGGCGAGGATATCGCCAGCGTACGCCTGCATTTTGCCAACGGCTGCGTGGCCAATGTCACGGCCAGCCGGATCAGTATGAAAAAAATGCGCGAGATCCGCCTTTTCCAGGAAGACGCCTACCTTTCCCTCAACTACCAGAAGCAATCCGCGAAGATGTTCCGCCTCAAGGATGGAAAAATCGTGCGCGAGCGTGTCACGATCGACAAAGGCGAACCGCTCCAGCGCGAACTGCACCATTTCATCGACTGCGCACGCGCCGGCGCCCAACCCAAGGTCGGCGGTGACGAAGCCGCCGCCGCCCTCGAGTTAGCCGTGCGCATCACCCGCCAGATCGCCGAGCGCGCCCCGCAGCGCGCCTGATCCCATGCGCCTCTTTGTCGTAGCCGGCGAAACCAGCGGCGACACCCACGCCGCCGCCCTGCTGGCCGACCTCCGCACCATCCGCCCCGATCTGCGCGTCTCCGGCCTCGGCGGTCCCAAGCTCCACGCCCTCTGCCCTGAGGTCGAAGACTGGACCCACGAAGCCGCCGTGGTCGGCCTCTGGGATGTCCTTCGACGCTACGGCTGGTTCCGCCGGAAATTCCACCAAGCCCTCGACCGCATCGCCCAGGAAAAGCCCGACGCCGTCCTCTTCGTCGATTACCCCGGCTTCAACCTTCGCCTGGCCAAAGCCCTCCAGCCACACCGCCCCCAGCTCAAGCTGCTTTACTACATCAGCCCCCAAGTCTGGGCCTGGAATCGCGCCCGCCTCCCCCGCATGGCCCGCTGGCTCGACCGCATGTTCTGCATCTTCCCTTTCGAAAAAGAACTCTACGAAAAATCCGGACTGCACACCGATTTCGTCGGACACCCCATGGCGGCAAAGCTGGCAATTCTCGGTGACGAAGCGCGCAACCCCGACCTCTTCGCCCTCCTCCCCGGCAGCCGCGACCGCGAAGTGCGCAAAATATTTCCCGCCCTCCTCGCCGCCGCCAAGATCATTCTCGCCCGCCGCCCGCAAACCGTCTTCGCCAGCGCCGCATCCTCGGAAAAACTCCAGCACCTCATGCGCGAACTCGCCGCGAAGTCCGGCGTCGGCTGCGACATCGGACTGCGCAACGCGCGCCACCTCATGCAAACCGCCGCCGCCGGCCTCGTCGCCTCCGGCACCGCCACCTTGGAAGCCGCCCTGTGCGGACTCCCCTACGCCCTCATCTATAAAGTTGCCCCCCTCACCTACCTCGCCGGTCGGGCCGTGATCAAAGTCCCCCACCTCGGCATGGCCAACCTTCTCGCCGGCCGGGAAATTGTCCAAGAGTTCATCCAGCAAGAGGCCACCGCAGCAAACCTCGCCGCCGAATCCCTCCGCCTCCTCGACGACCAAGCTTACCGCGCCACGATGCGCAATAATTTCCAAGCGGTGCGCGAAAACCTCCAAACCCCCGCCACAACCACCCCGGCCCAAGCCGTCCTCGAGGCGCTGGTCTGATCCTCCCCATCCCATCCGTGCCATCCGTGAAGTCCTTGGTTAAAATACTCAAGTCATGATCCTCGAACTGATCGAACGCCTCACGGAGGAAGCGGCGAAGCGCAATATGGACTTCCTTCTCATCGGAGGCCAGGCCATGAGCCACCTTGGCTACCAGCGTCTGACCATGGATGTGGATTTTCTCGGCCCGCAGGAGACGAGAGAACGGTGGGAACAAACCTTAAGTAGCTTCGGCTACAGCCTGAGCAACCGCACCGAATCATTCGACCAATTCCACCACAGCACACCCGGCTGGCCCCGCGTCGACATCATGTATGTCAATCAGACAACGTGGAGGAATTTGAGTGAGGAAGCTGGAAGCAGAGTCCACGGACAGGTGAATATCAAGGTGCCGTCCGCGCGGCACATGGTCGCTCTGAAGCTGCATGCCGCGCGCAGCCCTTCGCGCAGCGATCCGGGTAAAGACTGGACCGATATTCGCCAACTCGTCAAAAGGCATAATCTCGATACAGCAGACCGCGAGTTCGCCACCATTGTGGTCCGCTACGGAGGCGAGGAAGCGCTCGAGAGGTTGAAAAATCCCGGCTCATGACCGAAGATAGTCCTGTGAACGACGACAAACGGAACGAATACTTCGAGCTGCCGATCTTCACGGGCACGATGCAGGAACCCGAGCCCGTTCCCTACGAAGTTGCCGCCCGCGCCTTCGAGGAAATCATCGCCGCCTTCCAGCTCCGGGAGAAAACCCCGCACGTGGCCGAAGACATCCCCGAGTTCAAGATGTAGAATCGACGTCCCCGGCCCGCCGGGGAGATCCAGAGCTCAAAGGGAACGCTTCCGGCGCTTCCAGCAATAAACCGCTCCCGCTCCGAGCAGCAACAACGCGTAAGTCGAGGGTTCAGGGACACTCGCGACACGAAAACCGATGTCGTCGTCCTCACGGTCCGGCGGCGCGGGAGTATGCTGATACGTTGGCAGTAGGTCACCGAAGGGGTCATCCCATCCACCGCCACGGACATCACGAGTCTGGGTTGGTGAACTGTTGGTCCCGTCAACCGCACTTTCAGTCCACTCCCACACATTACCACCTTGTCCCCTCGTGCCGTAGGGGCTCAGCCCACCAGACAAAGTCACCTCTGCGGGAAATGTCGTGGCACCATCATAAACAGCAGTGCCTACCTCGATTCCGCTGGCCACAGGAGTAGGCGGTAAGTCACTGCCCGTCGGATAAAGAAAGTAATTCGAACCGCCTGGATTGTAATAGGCCGCCTTGTACCACTCATTCTCGCTGGGCAAAAAAT
>CAMBUL010000070.1 GCA_945871065.1 Chthoniobacter flavus
TGCACCGTTCTGCCACGCAGAAACAACAACCGCCGCTTCTACTCCGTGGTTGTTTCGGGCCGGCCGGACAACGCCGCCTCCAAGGCGTGCCACGGCAGCATGGCGCATTTGATGCGGGCCGGGAATTTCCGCAAGCCCGACAAAGCGGCCAAATCCCCCAGTTCTCCCGGCGGTTCGGACTCTGGTCCAAGCAGCATCTCACGCACCCGGAGTGACAGCCCGTGTGCCTCACCCTCGGTCTTGCCCCTTGTTTTTCCCGTCATCATCGACGCGGAGGCCCGTGAAATGGCACAGCCCTGACCTTGGAAGGTCACGTCGGACAAGCTCTTACCTTCCAACCGGACAAAGACCTTTACCTCATCACCACAGAGCGGATTACGGCCTTCCGCACTGCAGGTGCACTCCGGCAACTCGCGGAAGTTCCGCGGACGCTTGTGGTGATCCAAAATGATCTCCTCATAAAGTTCGGACAGCTCGGACATCAGGGCAGTATTTTGGCGATTTCGGGCCAGGAGGCAAACCAAGGGGTTGGCGCATGACGCCGCCCTCTTTTCCAATAACGTTGCCAAGGGTCAGGACCAATACCACATTACGAAGGTAAACCGCATGAGCCGTCCGCCGACCCAAAATCAGGATCTCCTCGCGTGGGTCGAGCAGGTTCGCGAACTCTGTCAGCCTGACCACGTGGTCTGGTGCGACGGCTCGGAAGAGGAAGACCGACGCTTGCGGCAAATCATGGTGGACTCCGGTTCGGCCATCCGCCTCAACGAGCAGAAGCGGGCCAACTGCTTGCTCGTCCGCTCCGACCCGCGGGACGTGGCCCGGGTCGAAAAGCGCACCTTCATCTGCAGTCAATCGAAAGACGACGCCGGCCCGACCAACAATTGGGAGGACCCGGCCGTGATGAAGGAAAAGTTGTCCGGCCTTTACCGGGGCTGCATGCGCGGACGCACCATGTATATCATTCCCTTCAGCATGGGCCCGGTCGGCTCAAAGATCGCGCGCATCGGGGTGGAAATCACCGACTCTCCCTACGTTGTGGCCAACATGCGCATCATGACCCGCATCGGACAGCGCGTGCTCGACGTGCTCGGCCCGGATGGCTTCTACGTGAAATGCCTCCACTCGGTGGGTAGCCCGCTGGGCGCAGCCGCGGAGGACGTCCCTTGGCCCTGCAATCCGGAGAACACCTTCATCGCCCATTTCCCCGAGGAACGCCTCATTATGAGCTTCGGCAGCGGCTACGGCGGGAATGCCCTGCTCGGCAAAAAGTGTCTCGCCCTGCGCATCGCTTCGGTTATCGGACGTGATGAGGGATGGATGGCCGAACACATGCTCATTCTCGGACTGGAAACGCCGGACGGAAAAAAAAGCTACGTCACCGCCGCCTTTCCCAGCGCCTGCGGCAAAACCAATTTTGCCATGCTCGTCCCCTCCGCCGCGCTCAAAGGCTACAAAGTCACCACAGTGGGCGATGACATTGCCTGGATCCAGCCCGGTGCGGACGGAACCCCGCGCGCGATCAATCCCGAAGCCGGCTGGTTCGGCGTTGCCCCCGGCACCTCCTACCGCACCAACCCCAATGCCATGGAATCCTGCCGCAAGGACAGCATCTTTACCAACGTGGCCCTGACCGACGACGGTGACGTCTGGTGGGAGGGCATGACCGAAGAGCCACCCGGACATTTGATCAGTTGGCTGGGTGAAGACTGGACGCCGGGCTGCGGCAAAGTTTCCTCCCATCCCAACGCGCGCTTCACCGCCCCGGCGCGCAACTGCCCATGCATCGACCCGGAATGGGAAAACCCGGACGGTGTGCCGGTCGAGGCCATCATTTTCGGCGGACGCCGCATGAACGACATCCCACTTGTCTTCGAGACCCGCGATTGGAATCACGGCACATTCGTCGGCGCCACCCTCGCCTCCGAACAGACCGCCGCAGCCGAAGGAAAAGTCGGCGCCCTCCGCCGTGACCCCATGGCTATGCTGCCCTTTTGCGGCTACCACATGGGCGATTACTTCCGCCACTGGCTGGAAATGGGCGAAAAATTCGGCTCGAAAAAGCCGCGTATTTTTCACGTCAATTGGTTCCGCAAGGACGGCAATGGCAAGTTTTACTGGCCCGGCTTCGGCGAAAACCTCCGCGTCCTTGCCTGGATCGTCGGCCGCTGCCGCGGCGAGGCCGCCGGTCGCCCCAGCGCGCTCGGCACCATGCCGGGTTACCATGATCTCCCGTGGGAAGGTTTGGATTATCCGGAAAAACGCTTCTCGGCCTTGATGTCCGAAGACTCCGCCACCCTCGCCGAGCAAGTGCATTCCAACGACGAATTCTTCGACCACCTGGGCAGGAAATTCCCCGCCGAACTCAAAGCCGAAGAAGCAAAAACTCTTGCCCAACTTTCCTAGCACGACCATCCGCCGCCTCTCCCCAGCGACGCCGCTTGCCGCGGCGAGCGTCCGCACGCTTCTTCTCGCCGTCCTGCTCCCCGCAGTTGCCTCGGCCGCCGACCCCGAGGAAATCGGCAACCAGGTCGCCGGTCGCCTTTTCACCAGCCTGATGACCACCCTGCAGGAAAAAATCGCGAGCGTAGGCCCCGAAGCCGCCATCGCTTATTGCCGCCTCGAAGCCCTCCCGCTCACCGCACAGGTCGGCCAAGAGTTCCCCCAAGTCAAAAGCGTCCACCGCACCGCGCTGCGCGTTCGTAATCCCAATAATCAGCCCGACGCCACCGACCGCTCCGTGCTTGAAGCATGGCTGGCCACTTGGAACCCCGCCGAACCTCCGAAACTAGTGATCAAAGAATTGACCACGGACCACGGAACAAAGGCCATCCGCTACTACCGCCCGGTTCCCGTCATGGCCACCTGCCTCGTCTGCCACGGTAGCGGGAACGAAATAGCCCCGAACGTCCGCGCCGCGATCGCCCGCGACTACCCGCAGGACCAAGCGGTCGATTTTCAGGAGGGTGACCTTCGCGGCGCGATTGTCGTCACCTTCGACGCCGAATAAACCCAAGCGTCGGCCTTCCGTTTTCCCGCGACGCGCCGCGATGACAAACCGCCGGCCCTCCCGGGAAGGCAAGAGCTCTTCTCAGGCCAGCATGGCCGCGCCGGACAAACTCTCGGTCCAGCGTGGCGGCACTTCCGCGCCCCCGGCTCCGACGAGAGCGCCGACGACGATTCCGCGGTGGCAATTGTCACCACCGAGGTTGGTGTTCGCCACGAGGGCCGATTCAAGGTCGTCCGCATATTTCCAAGCGAGAAAGAGCGAGGCCGGAAAGGCGTCCTTCAGGTAGCAGGCCGGACTCAAAACCGCGCCGACCACCTCCTCATCCGGCCGGGCCGACCAAGTCTCGAGCTTCTTCCGCCCGACCCAGCCAGGGCCGAATTTTTCGATGCTCTCGCGGACCGGGGCACCGTTCAGGATCGCGATGAGCATTTTGGTGAGGTCGCGCGCCGCGCTCTCGACCAGCTCCCCGCGATGGGTGACCCGCACCTGCTCGCGCACGGCGGCCAACGCCGCAGTTTCATCATCCGCATACCACGCGGCCAAGACCGGCACATGGGCGAGCCCGCCGATATGGATGTCCTCCCCGCCGCAATCTTCCAGCTTCTTGCCGCGTGCATATTTGGTGAAAAAATTCCGGTGACACTCTTCCAAATAAGTATCCCGGTGCTTTCCCGGGGTGGTCATGAACTCGAGATAACGGCGCAAATAATCCGCACGGTCATAGCCCCCGCACGCGCGCAAGGAGTCCAGCAACTCCCGCGCCAGCTGCATGTTCACCGTGTTCTCCCCCGCGGCCAGAAACTGATGGTAATGCACGCCCCGCCGCCCCCAATACGGCGCCTGATCGTGCAAAATTTCACCCTTGGCATTCGGTGCCGTATAGCTTGAGCGCCAGAGGATGCTGTCCGCATGCGGGCTTTTCGGCGCGACCAAGTCGGTGACCCGCCCGTAGTCCCGCTCCAGCGCCCCTCGGTCATAATACCAGTGCACCGGCATGGCCAGGGCATCGCCCAGAAACGCCCCGAGCAAACACCCCCGCTTCCGTCTGACTAAGTCATCCATTTCTCCACCTTCATCGCTCCACCCGCATCGCTCAACCCCCAACTTCTCCTCAACGCGGCATGACGGTCAGTGCGGTCCCCGGCGCCGCCAGCGGCACTTTGCCGCGCCGCACAACCATCTCGGCGGTCACATCGCTCCACTGTTTTTCGCTGACTACCGTGCGCTCCGGGCGAAAGACCGGCACATACGTGGTGTAAACCTGTGGCACGGTCTCCCACTGCCCCTGCGTATTTTGCACCCGCTGGTACATCACGTTGCTCTGCGGAATGCTCTCCCAACTGGCCGGAATCTGGTTGACGGTCTGGCGCACATCGAACCCCACTTTGCGGACCACCACCGCGTCCGCCCCCTGCAGGCGCGCATTGTAGAGGAGCGCTTTGCTGACAAAAGGATAGCCACGATCGGACTGCAGGGCGAAGCGGCCGATGACCTGATGCGGCCAGGCAGGAGGTTCGGACAGAACCGGCACCGGGTCACGCTTGCCCTTGGGTGGGTAAACCCGGTCGGATGCCGGGGTGTAAAACACCGTGGTCTCGCTTAGCGGCACGCAACCGACCGCCGCCCATGCAATCAACGGCAAGATAAGCAAGGACCTCAACGCACCCATCCGCATAGCTGTCCAAGCTCGTCCTTAAACCCCGATTCCTCAACCCCCAACTTCCGCTGTTTGACACGGCCCCTCCCCTCCCGTAAATATTCACTTCTTGCCGATGGTGGCCGTAGCTCAATGGCAGAGCCCCGGATTGTGATTCCGGATGTTGCGGGTTCGAATCCCGTCGGCCACCCACCTTTTTGTTCGGCCGGCGCCACCTCAAGCCACTGGAGAAAATCGGCTTTTTCAGGGACCGTTTCCTTCAAATTCGGAGGTGCATCAAAAGTCCCGTTATGGGCCATAAACCTGTCACCTTTTGTCACTTTCCCGGCCAAGTTACCCCGCAGCATCGCCAACGCCCGTGGCCTCTCCTGCTTTGAAAACCTCCGCACCCGTATTCTCTTCTACCACGGCCACCTTTTAGAGTTCGGTGCCGAAAGGAACTTGCGTGGGAGTCAGGAAGGTTTTGATCAACGCACCCTCACCACAGGCCGTCATGTCAGCGAAACGCTTGAACCACGGGCCGGCGGGTACCTCAGGGTCGGTAGCAAGCCACGACGCCAAAGACTCGATCGCATCGGCGCCGATGCTGCGCTCGTGGACACGCAACACCAAGTGCTCGAACAAAGGCCTTGGGATATCTTTGCGTCGAACCTTCGGCATCAGGAGCCCGCGTAAAAACCGTCGACGATCTGCGCAGACAACCGGGCGGTCTCGGAGGGGCTTTTATTTCCCGCCAAACGATGAGCTAACTTACCGAGCTCCTCCGGCGCCATAGGCTCAGCAACCTCGCCTCGCAGATCGGACAAAAAAGCAGCCACGTCGCCCAACTCGGCTGCGCTCAGCGACTCAATGCCCCTTTTGATTTCTTCAACACTCACAGCGACACAGTACTCCGCCAAAACCCGCATTCAAGCGCAACCAAAACACTCACCCCTTGGGGAAGAGAGGACTACTTGAGTCAACGCAGCCCGTAAGGCGTTGCCGCGACTGTCCCTCAGTCCCTTCCTCGTCTTCCGTTTCCCATATGTTATGGATGCGTTATGAGCACTTTGGGGGAATCGAGGAAGCTACTTCGCAGTTGCCCTCACCCGACTTTTTCAGGCTGTTGGAGGATCTCTAGGATCTGGCCATAGCGCGCGTTGCCCTTCGAGTTCCGACCTCCGGCTGTCCCTTAGTCTTTTGGTCCTCAGACCCCTTTCCCACTCCCCAGCTACGGATTGCTCAGCGTGGTTTGCAGGCGGAAGAATTTGCTGCTCTCCCCACTGTCAACCGGGACGCGAAAAAGCAGGTGCTCGTGACCGGTGGGGACACCGGATTGATCCGCGGCGCGCTGGCCGGCAACAATAGCCTGACCCGGGCCTCCGAAATCCGAAAGATCGCCGACCGACACGCCGGTCACGACGAGGCTGGGGTCGTCGGTACGGATGACCGCGGACACGACAAGATAGCCGGACTCGATCGCCACAACCGGCGTCTCACCGCGCGATTGCGGACCCGCGGCACCGCCGATCGCGTAGGCGGCGAGCAGGGCGGGTGATGAGGGCAGGCTGCCTGCATTCTGGCCGCTCCACTCCGCGTAGCTGGAACGCGCGATATCGAGCTGCAGGATTGCGGTGGTTTCGCCGCTGGCGTTGACGGCGCGCAAGGCCACGGTGAAGTCGCCACCCTCGGACGGACGGCCGGTGATGCGTCCGGGCGTTTGCGGATCGACAGCCAGGCCGGCCGGGAGATCCTCGATTTCCAGGAGATCCGGGTTGTTCGAGGCGGTCAGCTGATAGGTGAAATCCGCCCCGACTCGCGCGGTGCCGAGCAGCGGGCTGGTGATGACCGGCCGCGGCAGGACCGGTGCGATATACGGAGTGATGACAATTTCGTCGAGGTTGGCGCGGCGGTTGGCGGTGCCCGCGGTGGCCGCGCGGATGCGCAGGCGGGCGGCCGAGGGCAGATCGAGGGTGGCGCGGAACGTGGCCGCGCTTTCACCGGCGGTGAAGCGACCGATCTCCGTCCACGTCCCGCCCTGGTCCAAGCTGCGCTCCACGATCCACGACACCTGAGTGTCCGTGCCGTAGCGGCGGTGCTGGAAGCTGACAGTGCCGATGCCGGAAAGGTCGAAAAGCATGGTCAGGGCGGAGGTGCCGTGACCTTGCAAGCGCGCCGACTTGGTTACGATCTTGAAGTCGTTTTCCAGATTGCCGATCAGCGCCTCCGTCATGTTCCAACTGATACCGTCAAGCGACACATCCCCGCTGGCAAAGCTTCCCTTGGTTGCGCTCTCGAAGCCTGTGACATAGTTGACCGTGACCGGCACCTGCGCTTCGGCTGGCCCGTAGTTGATCGTGTCATCCGGCGTGAAAACCACGGTGCGGGCGGCGACACCGAAGGGCGGCGTGAAGGAGGGTTCTTGGAAAGCGAACGAACCGGGGACGCTGGCCGCGCCGCCAGTCAGCGTGACGGCGGAGAGCGGTTGCCCGAGGCGGATGGCCGCGGCCACCGGCAACGCGGTGATGACGGGCGGCGCCTGCTCCACCTCGAGCACCAGGGTGCCGGTGCCCGCACCGGCGGCGTTGAGGGCAAGCAGGCGGACGGTGAACGTGCCGGCCGTTTGCGGGGTCCCGCTGATCAGCCCACCCGGGCTGCAAATCAGGCCGGGCGGCAGATCCTCGGCTTCGAAGAAGGCGGGGTTGCCCGTGGCGGCCAGTTGCAACTGGAGGGCCTGGCCGAGGGCGGCGGACGCGGTGTCGGCACTAGTCAGCGCGGGCTTGTCGCCGGGCGGCTGGACCGACCAATCAAGGCGCAAATCGTCGGTGGCCAGACCATGGTCGGTGTCGTCATGATTGAGGTCGTTCCAGCGGAAGGTGATCCAAGCTCCGGGGGCGAGGAGGAGATCCAGACCGGAGGTGACCGCCACACGGTTGGCCGGATCGTTGCCGTCGAGCAGACCGGGCGTGGTGTTGTTGACCGGCGAGGTGAAATCGAGCGATGGCAGCAAGGTCCATGCGTTGTCGTTTCCCGCGGTAAGGTCGGACGTAGCGGAGCCGATCTGATATGACATGCTGACGGTCTGCGCTGCGCTGGTTGTGCCCCCGGAGCGCCACTGCTCGCCGGTGTATGACAAAGATGTGAAACAAAGCAACCCGCCCGTTTCGTTGCGGAAAGCCGCACCCCAGGCAAGTGCCCCGCTTCCGCCGGAACCCACGGAGCCGAGGGCGCGGTCCGTGCTGCCGGTCGCGCCGAAGCTGTAGAGTCCGCCCGTCGAGGATCGGCCATCGCTCGAAATGATCGTCGTGGTGTTGGTCGCACTGCGCTGCGCATACCATCCGGACAGCGTGGAATCATCGGTCCAACCGGTCGTGCCCGACGATGGCAGGCTGTTGAAATTCTGCAGGTAGTAACCCGCGCCGGTGATGAGATTCGACGGGAGTTCCCCCGTCGAGACACCCTGCGCGTCGAGCACGAGGAGCGAGGCGGCGCCGCTTTCGTAGTTGGCGGCCACCCCGATGAGGCTGACCTCCTGGTCGCCGTCGACCACGGCATCGGACGCGATGGTCACGGGGAACTCGGCCGAAGTTTGTCCGGGCTCGATGGTCACGTCCGCGGGAATGGTGACGTCCGCAGCCGCCGCGCCGATTTTGACCAGTCGCACGATGACCGGTTGGACGATGGCCACGGCGATGCGCACGCGGCCGGTCGCGCTCTGACCCTCGGCCACCGCGGACGGCGTGACCGTCACGGTGAGGGCCGGCAATTCGGAGAGCACACCGAAGACCTGCGCGACCAATTCCGGGCGGTCGACGAAGGGATTCCGGTTGCGCTGGTATTGGGTGTAGATCAGATGGTTGCGACGGCGCTCGGCTTCGCTGACCGGATCCTCGAGGTGCCACTGCAGGAGGGTCGAGAGGTAGGCGAAGGTGCCGGTGGATGCATCGGGTTCGTCCGCAAGCCGCAGGTCGAGCGTCTCCGCATCACGTCCGTCATAGCGCACCGCCATGTAAAACATGGCCCGCGCGATGTCGCCTTTTTCCTCCGGACGCGGCGTCCAAATACCGCCCTGCCCGTTGTAGTAATCGTAAAGGCATTCCAGACAATTGGGCGGCGTGCGCGCAGGATCCACGGGGTGGAAAGGATCGGCTTGGTCGTAAAGGCGGTTGCTGCGGGAGGAGTTCACCGAGCTACGGATCGGCCGGAGATTGAAAAGATCGGAGGTGTCGGCCCCCGTGCCCCCGACGCCGAGGGACTGGGGCCAAAGGTGCTCGCGCGCCCAGGAATTCTCCGTGATCGAGGTATTGCCATTCCCCGCGGTGTCCCAGGCCGGCACGCTGCCGTTGCTGTAGATGAGCCGGACGTTGACCGGGTTGGCCGGATCCTGATCGAGGACCTTCAGTGCGTCCCACGTGTCGGTCCAGGTCGCGGTGTAAGGAATGACCGTGTGATTGCGGATGATGCTGTGCAGCGCAGCTTTCAGAGCGGGCCCGGACAAACCTTCAGCTGCCGCATAGTATCCACCCGGCGGAGTGTATTGCGCCCGGCCCCAGGCCTGGAGGGCAATGAGCAGAATAAAAATTATGCGGGCAAAAAACACGGAATGCTTTGAGGCGAATAGACTTACTTTGAAAATAACCACTTTGCAGCCCCAAGCAAGGACGCCCCGCGCCCATTGACCCCATCAAGCCTGCCTATCGGCTGCCCCCGACTTCGGTTGCACATTGAACACGAAAAACTGAACACCGTCCGCCGAGGGACAAGCATTAGCCACGGATGGAAGAAGATGAAAGAGGGATAAGCGGGGCGCGCTGACACGCGCCCCGCTCATGGCATCTCTCCGAGGACTGTGTTTGCGCCGTGTCAACGGCGCAAACACCATCTTCTGTTATCCTCTTCCATCCGTGGCTTTCTGACCTCTGGCCTGCCCAGGCTCGCCGTCGACGCCGGCCCCAGTTACTTCCCAGCACACACCCGCCAACATGCGGGTTCAGAAACTCAGGGCCTATCTCCGCAGACTCCGGTTCAAGCCACACGTCACCGGGCGCCCCGCGCCTCGCCTCCGGCTGAAAACTGAACACTGAACACTGCGGCCTGCGGCCGCTCCCCACCCGCTCAACTCAGGCTCTCCGCTCGAAGCGAAACTTCCGGTAGATCGCCCACCCCGGCAACCGCAGCACACAACGTTTCCCGCACATCGGCCGGCAACGAAGACAAATCCCCACCCTCGAAGTAGGTCAGGGCCTTGAGCACAACCATCGGCGGTAGATCGGGCGCGAAAAGCGACTCGGCGGCGGCCAAACCGTGCTCCAGCGGCAGGCCGGTCCCGAGAATTGCGGCCACATCGAGATAGTCCTTCGCCTCGACCCTCTGCACGACAAGCTTCAGCTTGAAAGCGAGCAAATCCTCCAACGAGGCCGCGACGACCACGCCATCTTCAGACGCCTCGGGCTCACCCACGCGCCCGACATTCAAGCCGCCGAAAAAAGAAACTTTGACCCCGCCGGACGAAAGCACGGTCAGGGACTCCGGTTCATCCTGCAGCACCACGGCGGTCGCCAACCACGGCAAGGAACGTGTCAGCGCCGTGCGTTCGAGGGGACGATGCGTGAAGAAATCGAAATCGACCGAGTGGCGATGGCCCAGACGCAGCGCGATGGCCGTGCCGCCGTAAAGGACGAAACCCAGATCCCGCACCGGCGCCAATTCCACCCAAAGCGCCATCTGAGACGCGGGAAGGATCGCGAAGCGTGGATGAAATTTCTTCACGCGAAGCGTCGGACAGGCATGGCGGGCACGGCGCCGGACGCCGCCAGCCCGAGACGGCGGTGCCAAAAGTGCCAAGACCGTGGGGAAAACCATCCCGGTTCGGCTTGGCGGATCACCTCGGCCAAAGCGTCCGGCCCGGCGGCCTTCTCCAGCGAGCGCACATCGGCGAAGGTGCCGAGGTCCATGACTTGTGCCATGACGCGCCGAGGACGCCGCGCCGCCTCCTCCGGCGTCTGCCACCAAATATATTTGGCCGCCCAATCGTGGATCGCCAGCTTCATC